>NZ_JACRSR010000002.1 GCF_014384795.1 Gehongia tenuis
AGCATGCGTACACGAAGCAGCTGCTGAATGACGTGCCGAAGCTGAACGAAACCTGGTCATTGAACTAAAACCTCACCAAAATTCTACCCTACTTCTCTTTCCTGAAAACCCTGGCCATTTCGGCCAGGGTTTTTTCTTCGCCAAAATTCATATCGCACCCCTTTTTCCCATAGGGTGTACGGAGTACCCTTTAAAGGAGAGAAGTATGAACTGGTTTGATATCATACTCCAAGAAATTCACCGCCTGCTGTGGGGACCAGGCATGATGATTCTGCTTCTGGCGGTGGGACTTCTCTACACCATGCGCACCAGATTTTTTCAGTTCCGCGCTTTCGCCTCTCTGAAAGTATTATTTCAAAAAACGGCCGGAGATTCCAGAGGTATCCCTCCCACCCATGCCCTGGCCACCGCCCTGGCAGGAACGCTGGGAACCGGCAACCTGGTCGGTGTGGCAACGGCCATGATCGCCGGGGGGCCGGGCGCCATCTTTTGGATGTGGATCTCCGCTCTCATTGGCATGATTATTAAATATGCGGAGATTGTGCTGGCCGTGCGGTTCCGGCAGAGAAACAGCCAGGGTGAATGGTGCGGCGGACCCATGTACACCATTGAGAACGGCCTTGGCAAGCGGTGGCGCTGGCTGGCACAGCTTTTTGCCCTCTCCGCCATTCTGGCTTCCTTTGGCATCGGCAATATGACCCAGGTCAATGCGGCTTCCACCAATCTGGAAAGCGCTCTTGGGATCCCTGCCTGGATTTTTGGCATCGGGATCGCCATATTTACGGCTGTTGTCATCGTGGGCGGCATCCGGCGCATTGGAAAGCTCACCGCCAAAGTGGTGCCCTTTATGGCAGGTCTTTATATTGTAGGGGCATTGCTCATTCTGCTGCGCTTTCATGACCAGATACCCGGCGCCTTCCGGCTCATTCTTTCCTCTGCTTTTCAGCCTCCCAGTGCGCTGGGCGGTGCGGCAGGATACACGGTGCTGATGGCCATGCGCTACGGACTTGCCCGGGGTATTTCCTCCAATGAAGCCGGCATGGGTTCCGCGCCCATTGCGCATGCCGCTACGGAGGTCAAGGACCCTGTACAGCAGGGGCTTCTCGGCATCGTGGAAGTATTTGTAGATACTCTGCTCATGTGCACGCTGACGGCGCTGGCCCTTCTCGTTACCGGTGTATGGCAGCAGGATTTTACAGGCGCCTCCATGACAGCCGGCGCTTTTGCCGCCGCCTTTGGACCGGGCCTTGGCGATTCGATTGTGACGGTGATCATTGTCTTTCTGGCTCTATCCACCCTTATCAGTTGGTCCTATTATGGGGAACGGTGCACCGAATATCTGCTGGGACATCGGGCCATTCCCCTCTATCGGATTCTCTTTATTGGCTGCATCCTGCTGGGTTCCGTACTCAGTTTGCAGCGTATCTGGCTGCTTGCGGATATCTTCAACAGCCTAATGATTCTGCCCAATGTGGTGGCTCTTTGGGCGCTTTCCTCCAAGGTGGTGGATCTCACCCGATCCTGGACGGCCGGACGCAGAAAGCGCACCTAGACTTCTCCCCCGCTCATGTAGCGCACCCCAGAAATTACCCAAAAAAAAGGAGCCCTTGTTCGGCTCCTTATATCTCAATGGATTTGACCCTTTTATTGTCCTTTAAGATATTCAATAAATCTGCGGTATTGTAGGCCTCCGGCAGCTTCACATAGAACTCCACGTCAATCTCGCCGCCGCTGATCTTTTCCGCTTTAACATTGATCACCTGGATACTATGCTTCACAAATTCATTCTGCACATAGGAGATCACTTCCCCATCGTCATCCATACGGACGGCAATGAGTTCCGCAACGGGGATCTTCAGCCAGTGCAGGTTTCTATGGAGCAAAAACTGGAGTACGATGATCATGCCCATGGAGGCGATACCGATGAAGTAGAGCCCTGCGCCAATGGCCATGCCCACACCCACCGTCGCCCATACGCCGGCAGCCGTAGTAAGACCGCTCACCGCCTGCTTGCGGATAAAGATCGTACCCGCGCCCACAAAGCCCACGCCGGTCACAATGCCGGCGGCCACACGGGAGGGGTCCAAACCCACGCCTTCAAGCTGCAGCACATCATTGAATCCATATTTGGAAATGATCATCATGAGGCAGGATGCAAGGGCTACGATGACATGGGTGCGGATACCCGCCTCCTTGAGACGGTTCTTGCGTTCGTAGCCTATGAAAGCCCCGCAGACGGACGCCACCGCCAGTCTCAGCAGAAAGTCGAGTTGCATCCAAATCCCGTCCATAGTGCTCACCTTCCAGACAATATTGTATCTGCAATTATATTCCATCTGCCTACCCGATGTCAAGATATACAACAAAATCTCATTAAAAAGCCCGGCCTTTGGCCGGGCTTCAGCATCACAGCGCTTATTTCTCGTACGCATCCAAGGAATATAGTTTCTTCGACTCTGCGCCGGGATCCTCCATCACCTTGATCAGCGCCCTCGCCGTATCCATGGCGGTGATACAGGGTACGTTATATTCGATGGCCGTACGGCGGAGTGCAAACCCAGCGCTGCCCGGCACGCCCAAGGTTTTGGTATTGATAATGAGCCGGAAGGTATCCTTTTGAACGGCATCCAGCACATCTTCTTCAGCGATCAGTTCCGCTTCTATCCCATCCTTCGCAAGGTAGGCGTGGGTTCCCGGGGTGGCCACCAGTTCAAAACCGAGTTTCACCAGCCGGCTGGCCAGGGATTCACTGTGGGCCTTTTCCCGGTCGGAGATGGAGAAAAGCACCTTGCCGCTCTCCGGAATCTTGAGGCCCGAAGCCTTGAGCGCCTTGTAAAGAGCACTGCTGAGATCCTTCGCTACGCCCAGTACCTCACCCGTGGATTTCATTTCCGGCCCGAGGTCGGTGTCCACATCGGAGAGTTTGGCGAAGGAAAACACCGGGGCCTTCACTGCATAGAACTCCCCGGCGGGCACGAGCCCCGTGGAATAGCCAAGGTCCGCGAGCTTCTTGCCCATGATGGCCTGGGTGGCTACCTGCACCATGGGAACGCCAGTCACCTTGCTCAAGATGGGAACGGTCCGGCTGGCTCTGGGATTGACCTCGATCACATAGACGTTCTCCTCCGTGTCCAGCACGAACTGAACATTGAACAGCCCCACCACGCCGATGGCCTTCGCCATGCGGACCGAATAGTCCACAATGGTATCCACCGCTTCAGCGCTGAGATGAACGGAGGGGTAGATAGCAATGGAGTCTCCGGAATGAATGCCGCTTCGTTCCACATGCTCCATAATACCGGGGATCACCACCGTATCCCCGTCGCAGATTCCGTCCACTTCCACCTCTCGGCCCAGGATATAGCGGTCGATCAGGATAGGCGACTCGCTGGAAAACTCCACCGCCTGGGTCACATAGCTGATGAGCTCCTCATCGCTGTAGACCACCTCCATACCCCGGCCGCCCAGTACGTACGAGGGCCTGACCAGCACTGGATAGCCGATTTTTTTGGCGACTGCCAGCGCCCCTTCCACGGTGAAAGCCGTGCCGCCCGGCGGCAGCGGTATCCCCAGGTTTTTCAGCAGTTCCAGGAAGCGCTCCCGATCCTCCGCCAGATCAATGCTGTCCACCGGAGTTCCCAGGATCTTAACTCCGGCTTTTTCCAGCTTGGACGCCAGATTGATGGCCGTTTGACCGCCAAACTGTACGATAGCCCCTTCAGGGCTTTCCCGGTGGTATACGTCCAGCACACATTCCGTCGTAAGCGGCTCGAAATAGAGCTTGTCGGAGATATCAAAGTCCGTACTGATGGTCTCAGGATTGTTGTTTACGATGACTGTCTCATAGCCCAGCTTCCTGAGGGCCTTCACCGAATGCACGCTGCAGTAATCGAATTCAATGCCCTGACCGATCCTGATGGGACCGGAGCCCACCACCATCACCCGATTGTAGACCGGCTCTTCATTGATCTTCTCATGATCATCATAGGCGGAATAGTAGTACGGCGTGGTCGCCTCATATTCACCCGCACAGGTATCCACGCTTTTATAGGAGGGCGTGCGGTGGCCGCCGATTTCCTCCACCTTCTCCAGGGACAGCCCCGCAAGGTTGGCGATGTAGCCGTCGCCGAATCCTGCGGCTTTTGCGGCAAGATACAGCTTCTCATCGAGGGCTTCCCCCGCGGCCTGCACCCGATCCACCATCCCCGTGATCCTTTGCAGCTTGCGCAGGAAGAAGGGATCGATGCGGGTAAGATTTTGGATCTCCTCCAGGGACATGCCCTTTTGAAAGGCCTTGCAGATGGCAAAAAGCCGCTGGTCGTTGGGCTCCTCCAAAAAGGCACGCAGCTCCTCCACCGGCACATTTTCAAAAAGATCCATGCCCAGCTGGTAGTTGAATTTGATATCGAGAGAATCGACAGCCTTGAGCAGAGATTCCTCAAAAGTGCGTCCCATGGCCATCACTTCGCCGGTGGCCTTCATCTGCGTACCCAGGGACCGGTCCGCCTTGGTGAACTTATCAAAGGGCCAGCGGGGCACCTTGGTGACCACGTAATCGATGGTCGGCTCGAAGAATGCCCGGATGTGGGGCGTCACCGAATTTTGAATTTCGTCCAGGCGCAGGCCCAGTGCAATCTTCGCGGCCATGCGGGCGATTGGATAGCCCGTGGCCTTGGATGCCAGGGCCGAAGAACGGCTCACCCGGGGATTGACTTCAATAATGTAGTACTGCTGGCTCCGGGTATCCAGAGCATACTGAATGTTGCAGCCCCCCTCAATCCCCAGGGCCCTTATAATCTTAAAGGATGCCGAGCGGAGCATCTGATATTCCTCTGCGGTCAGGGTCTGGCAGGGCGCCACCACGATGGAATCCCCGGTGTGTACGCCTACGGGATCGAAGTTCTCCATGCTGCAGACGATGATGCAGTTGTCCGCACCGTCCCGCATGACCTCAAATTCGATTTCTTTGAAGCCAGCCATGCTCTGCTCCAGAAGAACCTGCCCGATCATGGACATTTTGAGGCCCTTGCCGCAGGTGTAGTGGAGCTCCTCCATACTGTGTACGGCGCCGCCCCCGGTACCGCCCAAGGTATAAGCGGGACGGACGATGATGGGAAAGCCCACCTTCTCCGCAAAGGCCTCCGCCTCTTCCAGGGAAGTAACGATGGTGCTCTCCGGCACGGGCTCGCCAATTTCCAGCATGGTGTTTTTAAAAAGCTCCCGGTCCTCCGCCTTCTCGATGGATTCCAGAGAGGTCCCCAGTAGCCGCACACCCATTTTATTGAGATAATCGTCCTTGGCCAGCTCCACCGCCATGTTGAGCCCCGTCTGTCCGCCCAGGGAAGCCAGCAAGCCGTCGGGCTTTTCCGTCTCAATGATACGCTTCACCGTGTCCACATCGATGGGCTCGATGTAGACTTTATCTGCCGTTTCCCGGTCCGTCATGATGGTGGCGGGATTGGAGTTGATGAGCACCACACGAATGCCTTCCTCCCGCAGCGCTTTGCAGGCCTGGGTTCCGGAATAATCGAACTCCGCCGCCTGCCCGATGATGATGGGGCCGGACCCAATGACCAGCACCTTATGAATATCCTGAATCTTTGGCATATGCTCCTCCTTTAGTCCTCCAGAGAACGGACAAAGGCCTTATAGATGCCGTCCGTATCCGAATGATTGTCCACTGTTTCGGGGTAGAACTGAACGCCGGTCATGGAAAGCTCGGGCTGGGCAAAGCCCTCCAGCGTTTGATCATTAAGATTGACATAGGTCGTCTCCACGCTCTTCACATCCTCAAACTCCAGAACGTAGTTATGATTCTGGCTGGTGGTGATCAGTTTTCCCGTTTTGAGACAGCGTACGGGATGATTGACCCCGTGGTGTCCAAAGATCATCTGCCGGGTCTCGCCGCCAAGCACAAGGCCCATCAGCTGATAGCCAAGCCCCACGCCCAGCATGGGTTTTTTACCCATCCAGGTCTCGATGATCCCCCGAACGCCTTCCACCCTTTCCGGGTCCCCGGGGCCGCTGGAAATCAGAATGCCATCGGGATTCAAATCGGCAAGTCCTTTTTTTGCATCCTCCCGGCCAAAGCCATATACGTCACAGCCAAGGTCATGGAGTGCTTTTATCATGCTGCGTTTGGCTCCGAGATCCACCACTGCCACCTTTTTGCCGTGCCCCTCCAAGCGGTAAGGCTTGGGCGTTACATCCCGGACAAGGTCGCCCTGCCGGCGTTTATACCGCTCCAAATGCTTAAATAAAACGTCCTTATCCAACACAGTGGATAGGACGCCTATCATGCTGCCATATTCACGAATATGTAATGCCACGGCCCGCGTATCCAAACCCTGAATGCCCGATACGCCCCGCTTTGACAAATACTCATCGGTGTCCATCACCGAATTGTTCCAATGACTGGGATAATCACAGAGCTCCTTGACCACCAATCCCTTGGCCCACATACCGTCCGATTCGTCTCGATCGGGGGAAAAACCGGTGTTTCCCATGAGCGGATAGGTCATCACCACAATCTCACCATGACAGGCCGGATCAGTCAAAATTTCCTGATACCCCACCATCGCCGTGTTGAAGACCACCTCGCCAAAGACTTCCTGTTCAAGACCCATGGATTCGCCCCGAAACAGGGTGCCGTCCTCCAGCATCAACGCCGCTTGCTTCTTTGCCATATACCCACCTTCCTTTTCGCCATCGATATGAACCTATAAAAAAGACGCTCTATCCTGTGGATAAAACGCCCTTTGTCCACACCCTTTGATCTATTATAGGAACCTAAGGCTCATCTGTCAACAGTGTGCGGCAAAAAATATTTGATTTTTTATGCAGTTTATTCAGCGGCTTGGCTATATTACTGCATTTTTATTCTCTAATGGTTTATACATACGCATAAGCGGCGGTCAGGGCATCCTTCTGAAGATGAACGCGCTGCCCCGTCCTCGCTGATTCCAGACAGGCGGTGACCACATGGATCGCCATCAGACCATCCTCTCCGCTGACCAACGGCTTTCGTCCCTGCATAATGCTCTCCACAAATTCATCGATAACCCCGGAGGATACCTGGTGGTCGTTGCTGGATCCCTCCTCAAAGGTCATGACATCCGTGCCGCCCTCCCGATATTGAAGGGTGAGCCGGTCGCAGCCCTTGCCATCGATGATGAGTTTTCCCTTCGTGCAGTACACCACGCTGTCCTTCTCCTCGTCGCCATAATTGGTCCAGCTGGCCGTGACCGTACCCGCCGCACCATTTTCAAAGTTCAGGATACACATGGCATTGTCATCCACCTCAATGCGGCTGCCGTCGGAATTGCATTTGTTGAGGGCACCAGCAAAGGCCTGGACATATTCCACTTCGGAACCCACCAGCCAGCGGATGATGTCAATCTTGTGTACACCAAGATCAGCCAGCACGCCGCCTAAAGCCTTGCCGTCCTTCTTAAAGAACCAGGGGCTGCCACTCTTATCGATACTCCAAAATTCCGGACCGCCATGGCTGAAGGTGCTGTGAAAGCTGATAACTTCGCCCAATTCTCCGGACGCCAAAATTTCCTTGGCCTTCAAGTGGGCGGGAAAGAAGCGCTGATTGTGACCGATCATCAACGTTTTTCCCGTCTGCCGGGCAACATTGATCATTTCCTGGCATTCCTGCAGGTTGTTGGCCATGGGCTTCTCGCAAAGCACATGCTTGCCGGCCCAAAGCGCCTGAATGGTGGCGGAAGCATGGATTTTGTTGGCGCCGCAGATGCTCACCGCATCGATTTTGGGGTCCTCCAGCATCTGCTGATAGGAGGCATACGCCTTTCCCCCAAAGGTATCCACCATATATTGGCAGCGTTCTTCAACGGGATCAAAGTATCCCAAGATTTCAACGTTCGGATTTGCCTTATATTCCGGAGCGTGACGTCTTTGCGCAATAGCTCCACATCCTAAAATACCCACATGGATCATTCCAAAACCCTCCTTTTATAGTACAGAAACGGTTTTTCTTACACCAACGTTTTTATCAGTTCTTACATGTAAATTATGCCCAATAAAACAGAAAGTTTATTAAATTTTTATGAAACGTTTTTCTTTCCCCCATTATACTGCCCCTTACAGGCAAAGTCAATATGGCGAATGTAAAAAAAACGTAATTTACATGATTTTCGAAAATAAAAACGTTTTTCCGTGTCGTTGACTTTTGGTAGGCCAGCCATTATACTTAGTTCAATGAAATTTATAGAAGGAGTTCTTGCATGGCCAAAGTAACGATCAAGGATGTGGCGAAGCAAGCTCATGTGGCGGTCAGCACAGTATCCTATGTACTCAATAACTCCAAGAGCGTTAAGCCGGAAACCCGCGAACGGATTTTAAAAGTTATTGAAGAGACGGGATATTTTCCAAATCACGTTGCACGTAGTTTGAAAACCAAAAAGACCCAGACCATGGGCGTTATCGTCCCAGACATCGGCAACATATTCTTTGTAGAAATCATCGAAGGCATCGAAGCCTATCTATCCCAAAGGGGATACAGCGTCATTCTTTGCAACACCAATGAAAATCAGGAGAAGGAGCGGAATTATTTGTCCGTTCTGCTGAATAAGGATATTGATGGCCTTATTTTTTTAGCGACCAGTAAAAATCCCGAGATTCCGCAGAACACCACCATTCCCGTGGTGATCGTGGATCGAAAATTCAGCGGAAACTATTCCAGCGTTTTGGTGGACAATGTCTTGGGCGGCCAGATTGCCACCGAGCATCTGATTGAGCGCAACCATGAGAATGTGGCGCTGCTCACCGGCCCCCTGACCATCAGCCCCTATTTCGATCGAATGATGGGCTACCGCCAGGCGTTGGAGAAACACGGTTTCGAATATCTTCCTTTTTTGGTGGAGCAGTGCGGTACGGCCACCTATGACGGAGGCTATCAGGGCCTTCATCGTCTGCTGGACCGGTTATCCGAACCGCCCAAATCCATCTTCGCTGCCAATGATATGATGGCGCTGGGTGCCATGCGGGCTTTGTTCGAACGGGGCGTTTCCATTCCGAAGCAGACAGCTATCGTGGGCTATGACGATATTCCCACGGCTTCCATCATGACGCCGGCCCTCACCACCATCCGTCAGCCCAAATTTGAGATGGGACAGAAGGCCGCCGAGATGCTCTTTAATGAGCTCCAAAACTCCGCCGATTCCCAAAGTTATCTTTTCCAGCCCAGCTTGATCGTTAGAGAAACAGGCTGATCATTCCAAAATAGGAGGAGATTTCATGGCAGTTGTTCAATTCCCGAGAACCATGGTGGGCGGCGTATCCATGCCGCGCATGATTGCCGGCAGCAATTGGATGCTGGGGTACAGCCATACCGGCCCCGCCGCCGACAATTACATCACCAAGATCAACCGCAATCGTGAGGCGATTGCCGATATCGTTGAGGCCTTCCTCGAATACGGCGTGGACGCTTTCATGGGCCCTCTGACCGCCAATCCCATGATGGTGGAGGGCGCCAAGATGGCGGAGGACCGTACCGGCAAAAAGGTGATTCTGGTGGATACTCCCATCCTCAATATGGACGACAACGACGCCGCACGCAGGGAGTCCGAGGCCATCATCCGCACCTCCAGAAAAATGGGCAGCACCTTCTGTCTCATTCATCATGAATCTGCGGAACAACTGGTCAACAAGAACAAGCACACCCTGGATCGCCTGCCCGACTATCTCAAGATGATTCGGGACAACGGCATGATTCCCGGGCTTTCCGCCCATATGCCGGAACTCATTGTCTACTCCGACGAACAGGGCTATGACGTGGAAACCTACATTCAGATCTACAACTGCGCCGGCTTTTTGATGCAGGTGGAAGTGGAATATATCCATAAGGTGATTCACAATGCAAAAAAGCCCGTCATGACCATCAAACCGATGGCTGCGGGCCGTGTCAGTCCCTTCGTGGGGCTCACCTTCTCCTACGCCACTTTGCGGGAATGCGACATGGTGACGGTGGGCTGCATGACCCCCGAGGAGGCGAAGGAGGATATCGAATTCTCACTGGCCGCCCTTGAGCGGCGTATGCCGAGGATCAAGGGGCGCAACAGCCCTGCAAAATCCTCCATTATGGTGGAATAGAAATACCAAAAAGGACGTATGCCGAATCGGCATACGTCTTTTTTCATCCTTTGTTCATCTTCTCGAACAGAGAGAGCAACTCTTCGATCTTGTCCTCGTCCCCCTGCTTCAGTCCTTCCCGCACGCAGCTTTGCATGTGCGCCCGAATGATCTCCTTGTTAACCTTGCGAAGGATGGATTCGGTGGCCAGAATCTGATTGGAGATATCCACGCAATAGCGGTCCTCCTCCATCATCTTGAGAATTCCGTCCATCTGGCCTCTCGCCGTCTTCAGCAGACGAACCATGGCCGTCTTATCGGCTTTCATCGAAGGCTCACCACGTCGTAGCCGGCGTCGGTCACCGCCTGGATCAGCTTTTCATCCTCCACCGGCTGGGCCAGCGTGATAGTGGCCGTCTTGGCTTCCAGGTCCACCTTGGCCGTCACGCCATCCAGTTCATTCAGGGCTTTCTCCACCCGCGCAGAGCAGTGCATGCAGCTCATACCTTCCACAATCATTGTCTTTGTCATATCTCCATCTCCTTTATGTTCGAGTTTGCAGACAGCGGTCTGCTCCTCTTGATACCTGGGTTTGAAAAACCGAAGCCGCAGGGCATTGGTCACCACACATACGGAACTGAGACTCATGGCCGCCGCGCCAAACATGGGGTTCAGCTTGATATTCAGCCATGTGAAGAATACGCCTGCTGCCAGAGGGATTCCAATGGAATTGTATAAAAGGGCCCAGAAGAGATTCTGTTTGATGTTCCGGAGTACGGCCTTGGACAGCTGCATGGCGCCGGCTACATCCATAAGATCGCTCTTGACCAGTACAATATCCGCCGATTCGATGGCCACATCGGTACCCGCGCCGATGGCAATTCCCACGTCCGCCCGAGCAAGCGCCGGCGCATCGTTGACGCCGTCGCCCACCATGGCCACTTTTCTGCCTTCCGCCTGCAGATCCCGAACCACTCTCTCCTTGTCCTGGGGCAGCACACCGGAAATGACCCGGCCGATATGAACTTCCTGGCCGATGGCGGCCGCCGTACGCTCATTATCGCCGGTAAGCATGACCACCGTCTTGCCCAACCGCTCCAATTCGGATACGGCATGGGCACTGGATGTTTTCACCGTGTCCGCTACCGCCACAATACCTATGGCCTCCGCTCCGGCAAAATAAAGGGGGGTCTTGCCTGCCTCCGCCAGCTTCTCGCCCAGTTTTGCCAGTTCACCCAATCTTACCCCGCGCTCGTTCATCATGCGGAGGTTGCCCGCAAAATACTGTCTGCCCTCCACCGTTCCTTCAACGCCCATGCCGGACACGCTCTTAAAATCCCTGGCCGGAGCGTAAGGAATGCCTCGGCTTTCCGCAGCCTCCACCACAGCGCTGGCCAGCGGATGCTCGGAGGGCTTTTCCAAGGCCGCTGCCAGAGCAAGCAGTTCCGTTTCATCGTGGCTCGATGCCGGCATCACATCGGTAACCCGGGGCTTGCCCTCAGTAATGGTGCCCGTCTTATCAAGAACGACCGTATCCACCGCTTGAAGCGTCTCCAGCGCTTCAGCGGATTTGATCAGGATGCCATTCTCCGCACCCTTGCCCGTACCCACCATGATAGCGGTGGGCGTGGCCAGTCCCAAAGCGCAGGGGCAGGATACTACCAGCACCGCAATGCCAATGGACATGGAAAATTCAAAGGACCGCCCCAGCAGCAGCCAGACCGCCGCCGAAACCAGAGCGATAGCGATTACCACCGGCACAAACACGCCGCTCACTTTATCCGCCAGCTTGGCGATAGGCGCTTTGGAGGCGCTCGCCTCCTCCACCAGCCGAACAATCTGGGCCAGTGCCGTGTCCTCGCCCACCTTGGTTGCCCGGAATTGAAAATAGCCCGATCCGTTGATGGTTCCGCCGGTAACCCGATCCCCCGCTCCCTTTTCCACGGGGAGGCTCTCCCCCGTCAGCGAGGATTCGTCCACCGCGCTTTGACCCTCCAAAATTTCACCGTCCACGGGGATTCTCTCCCCCGGCCGCACCGCCACCACATCGCCTACGGACACCTCTTCTACAGGGATTTCATGCTCCTCGCCTTCCCGGACCACCCATGCGGTCTTGGGAGCGAGAGCCACCAGTTTGGTGATGGCATCGGAGGTCTTCCCCTTGGAACGGCTCTCCAGAAACTTTCCGAGCGTGATCAGTGCCAAAATCATGGCCGAGGTTTCGAAGTAAAGATCCATGGAATACTGATGGACCATTGTCATATCGCCATGACCCAGACCCCATCCAATCTTGTAGATGGAAAAGATGCCATAGATAATGGCGGCCGACGACCCAATGGCGATGAGAGAATCCATATTGGGGGATCTCTTCACCAGGGATTTAAAGCCGTTGATGAAATATTTCCGATTCACCAGAACCACCGGCAGACAAAGAAGAAACTGGGTAAAAGCGAAGATGAGCGCATTTTCCATGCCAAGGAAAATCGCGGGCAACGGCCAGCCCATCATGTGTCCCATTGCCAGATAGAACAGCGGAATCATGAAAGCAAAAGAAACGATCAGCCGCTTTTTAACGGACATTTCACGGCCCTCAGCGGCGGGGGCGGCGGTCTTGTTCGCCTTTTGAACAGGCGAAGCATCATAGCCCCCGTCCCGTACGGCCTTCACGATGGCATTGACGTCGATGCCATCGTAATCCACCACCATGCTGTTTGTGAGCAGATTGACTTCTACGCCGGCGACGCCTTCGAACTTCCGCACCGCCTTTTCCACATGTGCCGAACAGGCGGAGCAGGTCATGCCCATCACATCAAATTTAGTCTTCATCGATTCACCTCCCCACCCCCGTGGGGGTGTCTAAGGTAATCATCCAACATCTTCGCCTATTTGTCAATCACTTTTAAGCATACTCATTCCACCCCGCGGTAGGCGTGGCCCAGAGTGGAACCCACATAGCTGTGCTGAACCGGTTTCCCTGCCAGCAGGCGCAGATAATCCTCCACCCAGCCTCGCACCGTATCCGAGCTTTCCCCGAGGGCTATCAATCTTAAAGCTGAAACCTGGGGCAGTCTTCCTCGAGCCGCTAAGGCCAGAGGTACGCTGTTATAGAGGGTCGTCTGGCAACGGGTGATCCGCGTGCTCACCCAGGGAAAGGCATATCCCCTCCGATCCCGCAGAAACCGAAGGGGACGGCCGCAGTTATGACAGCTTTTAGGGGACAAGGCTTTTGCCGGGCAGTGAGCCAGATTCATCACTGGAATGTGTCCATGAACGACGGCTTCACAACGGTCTTCCCAACCCCGGCCTGCCGCCTCCAGCTGGGCCAGGGTCAGTTCGTTGGACAAGGTCACCCGTTCCAGTCCCAGTTTCAAAAGTTCCCGCAGTGAACCGCCATGGGTCACGTTGAGCCAGCTGTCGCCCACCACCTTCCAGCCCGTCCGGAGGCTACCGTGAACTGCTCCCAAATTGGGCGCAAGAATGCCGTCCGCCGTTCCCCGAAGCGTCTCCAATTTACGGAAAACCGCCTCATAGTCGCTTTCCAACAGCAGCGTGGGCACGGAAACATAAATCTTCTTTTTCCCGGCCTTTTCCCGGAGTCTTTCCCCTTCCGATCGGAGGTCGGCCGTCCAATCCCTGGGTGTCCAGTAAACTCCAGCCAGCGGCTGGTCCAACAACCGTTCCAGGATCTCTTTATCCCCTTGGAGCCAAAGCTCCGGCCGAACCGATTTGGCCGCCTCAGGCTTGTCCTGATCCCCCTTTAAGGGCTCAAAGAAGCTCCAGCGCGGCAATTTTTGGTGGAGCCATTCCCGCTCCATGGCGGCAACGGCCCGTCTGCGCAGATCGTTCAGCTGGGACACCGGCATAAAGCTATCGTCCAGTTCCACATGACAGAAGGCGGGTTTCAGGAAGCTGTCCCCCATGCGCATCTGCCGAAGCACATCCTCCTCCTGCAAGGGCCGCTTAGCCGCCCTTTGCACCTCCTCCGTTCCCTCCACGGCCAGCGTAATATCCCCCGCCGTCAGGGTCATACGGGGCAGCCGTCCAGGCAGCAGCGTCAGCTCCATCGACACCGGCACCCTGCGCCGGTCTTCCGCCAGTTTTTCTCCCACGGCCCGAAGCTGCGCAGCATCCGTGGTGCGGTAAACCTCGTCTCCCGCAAGAACCCCGCCTGGAGCCTCCAGCTGAATCAGCCCCTTCGATGAGGCCAGACGCTGAATCTCCATGCCGCAGTCACCACCGTGGCCGCGAAATTCCACGCCGTCCCCAACAACCAAATGGACTCCAGGCTCCGGTTCCACGAAAGCCTGTCTCCCGTTCACCTTCACCACCCGGCCTACCCGAATGCCGCCGTGATTGGGCCGGTCCTGGCCCATGAGCTCCCGGTCCCGGACGCCAAAGAAATATCCTTCCGAGAAACCGCCCCGGTGGAAAATTTTCTTCAGGGCCAGAAGATCCTCCGGAGTGGCTTCGTAATGTCCCAGTTCTCCAATTGCGTCCAAAGCCCTGCGGTAGGTCTCGATCACCACGGCCACATATTCCGGCCGCTTCATCCGTCCCTCCACTTTCAGGCTTTTCACGCCGCAGCTCACAATGTCCGCTAAGAAGGGCACAGTGCACTGATCCTTGGGACTGAGCAGGTATCCCCGACCCATCTCCCGCTCCCCCTCCTCCAGCCAGGTGTAGGGCAGACGGCAGGGCTGGGCGCAGCGGCCGCGGTTGCCGCTTCTGCCGCCGATCATGCTGCTCATCAGGCAGGCCCCGCTGAGAGAAACGCACATGGCCCCATGGACGAAAACCTCCACTTCCATGGCTGTGGATTGCACAATCTTCCGGATATCCTGCAGGGACACCTCCCGGCCCAGAACCACCCTCTTGAATCCCCATTCCTCCAGCTGTGCTGCGCCCTCCAGATTATGCACCGACATCTGGGTGCTGCCATGAAGGGGCGCGTCGGGATAGCGCGTCCGGATCTCGGCCGCAAGACCTACATCCTGCACAATGAGACCATCGGCGCCCGCCCTCCAGAGCTGTTCCACCAGCGCCATCGCCTGCTCCATCTCCTGGGGCAGGATCAGTGTGTTCACCGTAACCAACACCTTGGTTCCGCGGGCATGGCAGTAATCCACGGCCCTTGGCAGGCCCTCCTCATCAAAGTTGGATGCCGACGCCCTGGCATTAAAACCCTGCGCACCCAGGTAAACCGCATCCGCACCGCTCTGCACCGCCGCCGTCATAGCATCCCAGCTCCCTGCCGGTGCCAACAATTCCGGTAATCTCATAGCCGCCTCCTTATTCCTGCCCTTTCATTATAGGCTCCCCGGATCAAAAACGCAAAAATACCCATAAAAATTGCGCCACCGGATAAATCCGAATGGCGCAATCCGTACTATGTTACGGGCGCTGTCCCATACCGCCCTCCAAGGTGATGGTCTCGCCGGACATATATTTGAAATCCCGGGACCCCAGATGGACACAGACGCGGCCTATATCGATTTCCGGATCACCAAAACGGCCCATAGGCACGGCCCGCAGATTTTTCTCATAGGCTTCGGGATAGCCCTTCTTAAAATTCTCCAGCTGAGAAGTCATGGCCAAAGGACAAACCACATTGACATTGATATTGTCCTTGCCCCACTCCGTGGCCGCCACCCGGGAAAGTCCGCGGATACCCTCCTTAGCCGCCGCATAGGAGCTTTGTCCGGCATTGCCGAACAATCCTGCGCCCGATGCAAAATTAATCACGGAACCCTCCGTTTCCTTCAAATAGGGATAGCATTCACGCATATAATAGAAGGTCGCATACAATCCTGAATAGATACCCAGATCAAAATGATCCTTGGACTGCATGGAAAGCGGAATCCCTGATGCAGAAGCCTGAGCATTGTTGATCAGAACGTCAATTCTTCCAAAAGTATCTATGGTCTTTTGGACCACTTCCTTGACGATATCTTCCGATTCATCGCTGGGTGTCACCTCCGCCTGCAAAGCCAGAACTTTGATCCCATATAAACGCTCCAACTCCTCCTTGGCATCCAGAAGCTTCTGCTCATTTCTCCCCGTCAAGACCAGATCGGCGCCTTCCTTGGCATAAGCCACAGCGATTCCATAGCCGATGGATTTCGCCTTGCCACCGCCGGTGATAATCGCGACTTTTCCATCAAAGATACCCATAATACTCCATCTCCTTTGTCAATCTTAAGCTTCCACCGCTACTATACTTCATCGTTAAATATTTGTCAAACTATAGTATGCCCTTTTCACCCATGATTTATAAAAAAGAGTCTGGACAACGTCCAAACTCTTTTTCTGGATTGTCGGTTCAAAAAACGGAATCAACCGTTCACATTGTAGTTTTCGGACAGCAGATTCATGGCCTTCAAAAGCTTATGAAGATAAATGAAAGGACCGACGATAATGAACGCTCCCAGCACATTCCATCCCCAGAAGGAACCCGCGCTGAAAGGGTAGCCAATATTACGCCGCAACAACTCATTGCCAATACGACCGCTGATTTTGTGAAACCATACAAAGTATCCAATGCCCAGAGTGATCCAGGAGACCAGAAAAATAAGCAGGCAGTAATGCATGGTCCGCTTTCCATCATAGCGGCTGGCGATTACGTTAATATCATTGGAAATGGATGACATGACTACGATGCCATAGATGCCGAGGGTCACGATGGACAAAAGAATGTACTTGAGCAGGCCCCTGTTCGTCCTCAATTGTCCAACAGGTGCGGTTGAGCCCTGCTGATTGGGTTGAACTACATTGGTCTCCATCTCTTTTACCTCCCTTAAGTATCTATTATGATCCCCCTAGCCACGGGGTAGGACAACGGTGTGAATGGGAGAAATATCAACTATTCTTATAATACTATGGGCCACTAAATATTACAAGTATTCCAGTCAATACTAATTATAGTAATAATACTGATGCCAGAAAACGACAAAAAAAATTACTCCATTGAGAACCTCAATGGAGTAACCGGAGATGGTTGCGGGGGTGGGATTTGAACCACACGACCTCCGGGTTATGAGCCCGACGAGCTACCAGACTGCTCTACCCCGCGTCAATCATCGCCCTCTCACGAGAGCAATATCTATTTTATCAATAGCATGGCATCTTGTCAAGAAATAAATCATCAACTTCAACATTTAATTTTTCCCAGCAGATATCCTTCCATAGAACCGCGGTCGCTGATGCGTAAAACATTGGTCTCACTATACCGCATAAAGGAAGCAAGGATAACGATACCCGGCACAATGGCTCTGGCACGCTGGGGCATCAGTCCCCTGACATGCCGGCGTTCCTCCAGGTCCATAGCTGCAAGGCGGCGCGCCCATTCTTCCATTCTCCGCAAGGATATCAGGCAGCCCTGAATCTTTTTGGAATCATAGACCGCCAGGCCCTGATCCATCGATGCAATACTGGCTGCTGTACCGCCGACCGCAGTCCAAACATCAATATTTTGTTCCGCAAGATTGGGGAGCTGCCGATCCAGAGTATTCCGCACCCAGCTTTGGATTTTGGTTATGCCCTCATCACCGGGACGGTCCGGGAGATCCAGCGCATCCTGAGCTCGCACTGCGCCAAGCTGCAGGCTTTTTTGCAGCACCAATTTCCCCTTTTGACCAACGATCACCTCAAGGCTGCCGCCTCCAAGATCCAGCACACCGCCATCCTGATCATCCAGTGCGCCCCGGTAGGCCAGTTCCGCTTCCTGCTCCCCTGAGAGAATCTCCAGTTTGAGCCCTGTGCGCGCCTGGAGGCGGCCGCAGAATTCCTCACGATTTACGGCATCCCGCATGGCCGATGTGGCATAGATATCCATACCTTCCGGTCTTAAAGAAAACGCTTTTTGCTGAAGCTGGGAGATGCCGTCCAGGGTTCGGTTCATGGGCTCCTCCCCCAGCCGGCCTGCACGATCCACGCCATCTCCCAGTCGAGTGACCACCACATCCTTCAGCAATGTGGTCCAACCCTGTCGAGTTCGTTCGGCAACCAAAAGCTTTACACCATGGGAGCCCACATCTATGACAGCTCTTCTATTCATGAATGCCTCCAACAAAAAAACGTTCCCGAAGGAACGTTTTTCAATCATCGTTTCGCGTATCCGCTGCGCTTATGATCCTGGCTGCGCTTCACGTCCAGCAGTCTTTCCTCGCTGTCCTTCATGAATTTGCTCATCAAATCCTCAAAGGAAGCGGGTCCAGACGACGCATTGGAACGGCTGCTCCGCCAATCAATATCCATGGGCTTACTGGAAGGCTTCTTGGGCGGATTGGCCTTCTTGATGGAAAGGCTGATCTTGCCGTTATGGCCGGGCAGCACCTTCACCTTGACCGTATCGCCAACCTTCAAAAAGTCGTTGATATCGCGGACATAGGCGTCGGCAACCTCCGAAATATGCACCATGCCCGATTCTCCGTCCGGCAACCGCACAAACGCACCAAACGCGGCGATCCCCGTAACGGTACCCTCCAAAATCGTTCCTTCTTCGACGGCCACAAATATCCCCCTTCGTAACCCCTTCAGTTGTTCCTAACTTTATTTATTATAGAAAGACAAGGCCCGCTTTGTCAAGCGGTTCCAAATCATTCACCGGTATTGTCACCCTGGAGATCCTGCCCATTTTTCGGTAAAAAGACAATCTCCCCATCCTTCACCCAGCCCAGCTGCTGACGGGCCGCCTGTTCGATGTATTCGTCGCT
The DNA here is from genome assembly GCF_014384795.1 of Gehongia tenuis. Classification (NCBI taxonomy): domain Bacteria; kingdom Bacillati; phylum Bacillota; class Clostridia; order Christensenellales; family Christensenellaceae; genus Gehongia; species Gehongia tenuis. Next base: position 18,807 of record NZ_JACRSR010000002.1, read on the forward strand.
GGAGGTGGAATCAATGGTCCGTTCAATCCGTTCGTTTTCCATCTGGGCTTCCTCAATCTGCGCATTGATGCCAGCCATGGTTTTCTTCTGTTCACCCATCTGGATTTGCTGCTGTACCAGCGTTACCGTCACATAAACGGCAATAAGGCACGCCACGATGGGTTTCCAGTGTTTTCGGATCTTTTGAACAAGCTGCATGTATCTCCGGCCCTTCATAAAAGATGTGTCCTTATCGAATTCGACGCATTCTCTCGAATTCCTTCATTAACGAAAAATTCGTTGTATGAAGGGCCAGTGAGCCACCTTGCGCAGTGCCCTTTTGAGAAAACTGACCAATTGACCGCCCATCCAGCGGAGAGCCGAGGATATACCAAGAGCATAGAGCAGTCCGCCAAGTCCAAATCCCAGCAGAGCAAAGAAACGAATCTCCCGCTGGTCCCCCACATACAGCACCACAAAAGCCACCGCAACCGCCAGAACCCAGAACAGCAGATCCATCAACCCAGTCATGAACGCTTTAAAATGAAAGACGTGGCTGATTCCACGGAAAAGATCGTATACGAACCCCATCACCAATCCTGCGTATACCGCCGCCATAAAAACCGCCGGCTGATTGTAAGTGGAAAACAACATGGTTTATTTAAACAGCCTGGAAAACAGCCCGCCTTTGCCCGAAGAGGTATCTCCATCACTGTATTCCACAGCATATAAATACCCTTCCACGATCAGTTGGCCATCGTCCAGATTCAGTTTGGCGATATGCAGGCCTTCACCCGCGATGGTGATGTCGCCGGCCTCGGTGATTAAAAGAACCTCTTCCTCGTTGAAGCTGTCCACGTCATCCACCCCGGTGATGGTCACCTTTTCCCGGTTTTCCACGAACACCGAATGGGCTCTTACCCGCGTAACCTTCCGTTCATCCAACAGCCACACCTCCTGGTTTATCCTGTGGTTGATATATATGCCGGAAGGACACGGGATATTCGGATAAGCCTAGCTCAGAATTTCCTGAAGAATCGCGGCCACCTTCTGCATATCCTCATCGGTTCCAATGGTAATGCGGAGGAAATCCCGGACCCGCGGAGCATCAAAGTAACGGACCAGGACCCCGCGGTCCCGGAGCCTTTTAAACAATTCAGCAGCCTTTATGCGGTCATGGCCCGCAAAGACAAAGTTTGTTTTGGATGGCAGGACGCGAAAACCCATCTCCGTCAGGGCCCTCACAAACCAGGTGCGGGTGTCCACCACCCGACTCAGGACCCCCTCGTAATAAGCGGCATCCCGAAGGGCCGCCGTTCCCGCCGCCTGAGCCAGGCTGTCCACCGGATAGGAATTGAAGCTGTCCTTAGCCATCCTCAGCCCTTCGATCAGATGGGGCTGGGCCAGCGCGTAGCCAAGGCGCATCCCCGCAAGGGCATGGCTCTTGGACAGGGTGCGCACCACCACGAGATTGGGATATTGAGGGATAAGCTTCGCTGCGGACTCGGCGCCGAAGGCCACGTAGGCCTCATCAATGAGCACCACCCGTTTTCTCGCCAAATTGTAATCCAAAATCGTTTGCAGCTCCTTCAGCTCCAGCGTAATTCCGGTGGGCGCATTGGGATTTGCAATGGCAACGCCGCCGTTAGGTTTCAGGAAACCCGCAGCGTCCAGAGTAAAATCGTCCCTAAGCGGAACGAGCAAGAATTCAATTTTAAAGAACTCACAAAATACGGGATAGAAGGAATAGGTAATATCGGCAAAGAGCACGGGGCTGTCAAAGAAAGCCTTGAAAGCAAGAGCCAATACCTCGTCGGAGCCATTGCCCGCAAAGACATGATCCGCCGGAAGACCGTTAGCCTTCCCTGCCGCCTCACAGAATTCCGCAGCCAGAGGGTCGGGATAAAGCCGGAGGCTGCGGGCATTTTTCAGGGCATCCTGCAATGCCGGCGTAGGTTCATAAGGGTTCTCATTGGTATTGAGTTTGATATATTTTTTATCCTTGGGCTGCTCCCCCGCCGTATAGGGCTCAAGGCTTTGCATGGCCCCGCTCAAAAAAGGTCTCACAGCTTCACCTCCAATTTTTTATTATTGTATCACGATAAAGTGTAAAAGCCAACAAAAAACACAGACAATGCTGCTATTCCCCTTCCTCCGTGCCCATCAGGCTGAAGGAGGGCGATGAGCTTAAATCCTCCGGTTCACAGCCCTGTTCCTCACCTGAAGCGGACTGTCCTTCGCAATAAAGGTAAAGATGCTCTGTGGAGAAATAGAATAGCGCCTTGTCAGCAAATAGCCTTCCAACAGATCTGCAAGTTTCAGCCTTTCCATTCATTCTCTCGAAGACCCACCAGGAGGTAAAGGACAGTGTTTGGCTGGATCGTACCGATGGGGGAACAACATCTTTGCAATGACGGCTGACGCTTTTGCCGAGGACATCGACAAAAGCAGGGATGCAGGAATGAACGCTCATATCTCCAAACCAATCGATATGGCGCAGCTGTACTGGACCATGCAGGAGTGGCTGTAAGGACGAAAAAACAGGGCTTCCGATGCATTTGCACCGGAAGCCCTGTTTATCTTCTTATATCTGCCGGCAGTTCTCAAAGAGCCTCAGAGACAGCCACAGCCACAGCCACGGAGGCGCCCACCATGGGGTTGTTGCCCATACCGATCAGGCCCATCATCTCAACGTGAGCCGGCACGGAGGAAGAACCCGCGAACTGGGCATCGGAATGCATGCGGCCCATGGTATCGGTCATGCCATAGGAAGCCGGGCCCGCCGCCATGTTGTCGGGATGGAGGGTACGGCCGGTGCCGCCGCCGGAAGCCACGGAGAAGTACCGCTTTCCGTTCTCGATCGCCCACTTCTTGTAGGTGCCCGCCACGGGATGCTGGAAGCGGGTGGGGTTGGTGGAGTTGCCGGTGATGGAAACATCCACGCCCTCATGACGCATGATGGCCACGCCTTCCACCACATCGTCGGCACCGTAGCACTTCACCTTGGCGCGCTCGCCATCGGAGAAAGCCTTCTCCTCCAGAATCTTGAGCTCGCCCGTCGCGTAATCGAGCTGGGTCTCCACGCTGGTAAAGCCGTTGATCCGGGAGATGATGTAAGCCGCATCCTTGCCAAGGCCGTTCAGGATGACCCGAAGGGGCTTCTTGCGGACCTTGTTGGCGGTCTTCGCAATACCGATGGCGCCTTCCGCCGCGGCGAAGGACTCGTGTCCCGCCAGGAAGCAGAAGCACTCGGTCTCCTCGCGGAGAAGCATGGCAGCCAGGTTGCCGTGTCCAAGACCCACCTTGCGCTGGTCAGCCACGGAACCGGGAATGCAGAAAGCCTGCAGACCAATACCGATAGCCTCGGCGGCTTCAGCAGCGGTCTTAACGCCCTTCTTAAAAGCGATGCCCGCGCCCAGGGTGTACGCCCACACCGCATTTTCAAAGCAGATGGGCTGAATGGAACGGACGATGGTATCCACATCCACACCTTTGTCCAGGCAGAACTGTTTTACCTCATCCAAATCTTTAAAGCCATACTCGGCCAAGCATTCGTTGATCTTGCCGATTCTGCGCTCATAACCTTCAAATTGTGCCATTTGTTATCCTCGCTCCTTCCCGTTTATTGATGGCGGGGGTCAATGACTTTGACGGCCTGATCAAAGCGGCCATAGGTACCGATGTTCTGCTCGTAAGCTTCCTTCGGATCCTTGCCTGCCTTGATGGCGTCCATCATCTTGCCCAGGCTGATGAACTTGTAACCGATAACTTCGTTGTTCTCGTCCAGTCCGATACCCAGGACATAGCCCTCGGCCATCTCCAGGAAACGAACGCCCTTGGGAAGCGTACCATACATGGTACCCACCTGGGAACGAAGGCCCTTGCCCAGATCCTCCAGGCCGGCGCCAACGGGAAGTCCATCCTCGGAAAATGCGGATTGGGTACGGCCATAGGCAATCTGCAGGAACAGCTCGCGCATGGCGGTGTTGATGGCATCGCACACAAGGTCGGTGTTCAGGGCTTCCAGCACGGTCTTGCCGGGGAGCACCTCAGCGGCCATGGCAGCGGAATGGGTCATACCGGAGCAGCCGATGGTTTCCACCAGCGCTTCCTGGATGATGCCTTCCTTCACGTTCAGCGTCAGCTTGCAGGCACCCTGCTGCGGCGCACACCAGCCCACCCCGTGGGTGAGGCCAGAAATGTCTTTGATCTCCTTGGATTGCACCCATCTTCCCTCTTCCGGGATGGGAGCGGGGCCATGCTTGGGTCCCTTTGCCACGCAGATCATTTCTTCCACTTCTTTGGAATAAATCATGGGTCTCCTCCTTACTTTTGGCATCGTTTGGTTTTTCACAAAAGTCCATGTGTATTATAACATAAAAAGGGCCGCCTACCAACGAATTTCGCGGAAATTTTGCGGTTTCCCCTTCAGCCAAATCACACCATATGGGGAATCTCCGCCGCTTCCCGTTCCCGATCCAATCTGACATTGCGGAAATAAAGAACGAGATCGAAGCTTACCATCACCAAATTGATGATATAGAAGATCAAAACGTAGTTGATTCGGTTTGTGATCAGCTTTGAGGTAATTCCGCAGATATAACCCACAATGATGATGATTAAAAAGGATAAGCTCTTTCCCTTGGCCGTTCTGGCCTTCCAGCTTTTGATGATGGACGTCGGCCATGCAAAGCCAAAAGCAAGCACCATCAGCATCTCAAAAAAATCTCCCATTGTCTTCCTCCCATTTTTTGATTTCTCACGCCCATTATAGAACAGGCTTTTTGGGTCTGCCAAATCCTTTTTAAATTCTTCGCATATTTTTCTTTGTACCGGCCATCCTAATTCTCAAAGGGCAGTTTGTTCACAGCAAATTGCAATGAATTGGGTCCAACGGAGCGAATTCATTGCCTGCCCTTTTTTAAATAAAGGGCCAACGGCTTTGTCTAACATTGCCGCTGGCCTTTTGTGCGTCAGTCGATCTCGATCTCCCAAGGCAGGTGCTCGCTTTCCCCTTCCGCGAGACGAACCCTGCCCTCCGTGCGGTTCACGATGCGGTCCACAAACGCGGCCCGGTCCCGTTTTCTCACCTTGAGGTTCACCGTCACATCCGAGGCGTAGATCACCTCCGCCACCTTCACCGGCTGGGCCTTGAGTTCGTACTCCAGCTTGCCCCAAAGGGGGTAATCCACGGTGAGGGACAAAAGATCCGTCGCCTCCATGAACACGGGCCGAGCGGCCTTCACCGCCTCCGCCGCCGAACGGCTGTAGGCCCGCACCAGACCCTTGGCGCCAAGGAGCACGCCGCCAAAGTAGCGGGTGACCACGAGGGCCACATCGGTGAGCTCGTTCATGTTCAAGACCTGCAGGATGGGCACGCCCGCCGTGCCCGAGGGCTCCCCATCGTCGGTGGAGCGCTGTACGCCCCGATTTTTACCCACCACGTAGGCGTAGCAGTGGTGGCTGGCATCGGGCATGGCCTTCTTCACGCTCTCCACGAACCTCGCCGCCTCCTCGGGGGAATGCACCGGCGCGCACTCGCCGATGAACCGGCTCCTTTGAATGACGATCTCCCTTCGGCTCCGCTCCTCCACCGTGGCGTAGCCGTCCCGCTTTTCCGGCTCCTTCATCAGCCTTCCAGGGTCACGCGGTGATAGACCTTCTTGCCCTTTTTCAGCATAAGTCCCTCCGCAAAGTCGGCCTCGGTCACCTTCTGATCCACGTCGGTGACCTTCTCACCGTTGACGGAAACGCCGCCGCCCGCGATGAGCCGCCGGCCCTCGCCCTTGGATTTGGCCACGCCGGTGAGCGCGAGAAGGTCCACCACCCGGCCGTTCTCCGCCAGGGTCTCTCGTCCGATCACGGTGGTGGGGATGTTGGCATCGTCTCCGCCCTTGCCGAACAGGGCCTTGGCCGCCTCGTGGGCGCTCATGGCCTCGGTCTCGCCGTGAATGAGCTTTGTCACCTCGGTGGCCAAGACCTCCTTGGCGTGGTTGAGACTGGCCCCGCCCTCGGCGCAAAGCCCGTGGATCTCCTCCAGCGGCAGGAAGGTCAAAAGCTTCAGGCACTTCTCCACGTCCGCGTCGTCCACGTTGCGCCAGTATTGGTAGAAATCGTAGGGGGACATCCTGTTTGCATCCAGCCACATGGCCCCCGCCGCGGTCTTGCCCATCTTCTTGCCCTGGGAGTTGGTGAGCAGCGGGAAGGTGATACAAAAGGCCTCCTTCTGTTCCTTGCGGCGGATCAGATCGGCGCCGGCCAGAATGTTCGACCACTGGTCGTCGCCGCCCACCTCCAGCTTGCAGTCGTAGAGCTGGTTGAGCTTCCAAAAATCGTAGGCCTGCATGAGCATGTAGTTGAACTCCAGGAAGGTAAGCCCCTGCTCCATGCGCTGCTTGTAGCACTCGGCGGTGAGCATGCGGTTGACGCTGAAATGCACGCCCACCTCCCGCAGGAAGGCGATGTAATTGAGATCCATCAGCCAATGGGCGTTGTTCTCCAGGATGGCGCCGTCCTCGCCAAAATCGATGAGGCGGGAGAGCTGCTTTTGGATATTGTCCACGTTGTGCTGGACCATCTCCTCGGTGAGCATTTTTCTCAGATCGGTCCGCCCCGAGGGGTCGCCGATCATGCCGGTGCCGCCGCCCATCAGCGCGATGGGCCGATGCCCGGCCCGCTGCAGATGGGCCATGGCCATAATCGGAATGAAATGGCCCACATGGAGGCTGTCCGCCGTGGGATCAAAGCCCACATAGAAGGTGACCCGTTCCTTTTCAAACAGTTCATACAGCCTTTCCTCGAAGGTGATCTGGGCGATGAAGCCGCGTTCCTTCAGTGAATCCAGAATATGGGGCATAACCATTCCTCACTTTCGTTTTGTATCAATTTTTGTCTAACCCGCATTATAACACAACCTCTTCAATGTAGCAAAGTATTGACCGGAAAGCCCTTTGCGGTTACCCTTATTTTATGGACAAGAAAGGACCTTCCTATGCTTGAATGGATTGTGGACGAAGAACGGCCCGTGCGGCTGATCAATTTTATGACCCGCTCCTGTCCCCTCCTGCCCCCGGCCAAGGTGCGGCAGGCGGTCAAGGGCCGGGAGGTGAAGGTGAACGGCGTCCGGGTGGGGGAAAACGTCTTGCTGCAGCCGGGGGACCGGGTGACGGCCTATCTGGTGCTGCCCGCTTTCCGCCCGGAGATTGTGTACGAGGATGAGGAACTGCTCGCCCTCTTCAAGCCGGCGGGCCTTCCCTCGGTGGGACCGGGCTCCCTTGAGAATCTTCTTAAAGGGGAAGACGGGTTCCCCCGGGCGGTGCACCGCCTGGATACGGACACCTTCGGCGTGATCCTGTTTGCAAAAAACGCCCCGGCGGAGACGGAGCTGCTCCAGGCCTTCAGTCGGCGCACTCTGGACAAGCGCTACCGGTGCATCGTCCTTGGACGGCCGAAGCCCGCGGCGGGGATGCTCGCCCATCACGCCCTCAAGGATGCCGGCGCCGCCAGGCTTCGGGTGCTGGACCGCCCGGCTCCGGGCTCGAAGTCCATCGTCACCGGGTATCGCACCCTGGCCTTATCCGGGGAACTCGCCCTGCTGGAGGTGGAGCTTCACACCGGCCGCACCCATCAGATCCGGGCCCATCTCGCCCACATGGGCTGGCCCATTCTGGGGGATGACAAGTACGGCAACCGGGCCGCCAACAAGCGCCACCATCTCAGAAAGCCCCAGCTTTGCTGCCACATGCTCACGCTGCACTTTCCCAAGGGTTCCCCTCTGGAGCGTCTGGATGGGCTGACCCTCGCCTCCCCCCAGACCCTCACCCCCGAAAAACTGCAACAAAAAGGATGAAGCCGTGGCTTCATCCTTTCCATTTAAATTGTATCCAGGGCTCCGTTTTTGGCGGCGGGGCCCTGAAGGTCATGGACTCCCTGCGGGTGGGATGGGTGAGGCGAAGCTCGGCGCCCCACAGGGCCAGCTGCTGCCCCGGCCGCCCCCGGCCGTAGCGCTGATCCCCGAATAGGGGAAAGCCGGCGTTTGCCATCTGCACCCGGATCTGATGGGGACGGCCGGTGCTGAGCTCCACCCGGACCAGGGAAAGGCCGCCCCGCCTTTCCACCGTCTCGTAGCAAAGCTGGGCCCACTTGGCGCCCGCCGTCCCCGCTTGCACCACCGTCACCCGGTTTTTCCCGCCGTCCTTGCACAGGTAGTCCGTAAGCGTACCCGCTCCGGCGTCCCCCTCCACCGCCGCAAGGTAGCTTCTGCCCGCCTCGTGGCTTTGGAACTGGACGGACAGCCGCGCCGCCGCCTTGGAGGTCTTGGCAAAGACCATCAGGCCCCCGGCCGGCCGGTCCAGCCTATGGACAAGTCCCGCATAGACCGCGCCGGGTTTTTGGTACCTTTCCTTGATGTAAGCCTTTACAAGACTTAGCATATCCATGTCCCCGGAGCTGTCCGCCTGGGCGGGCACGTTCACGGGCTTGACCACAACCAGCAGATGGTTGTCCTCGTGGATGACCTCAAGCATGGGTCCAACGGGCGGTGACTCCGCAGGGCAGCACCAGGTTCCGGCTGGAAAGGGGCAAGCCGATCTCGTCCGCCGCAGCCCGGCCGCCGAAGCGCTCCCCCACCGTCACCTTCAAGAGGTTGACCAGCACCGTGGGCGACAGTCCGGTGGTGTAGCCGTTGATGACGACGAAGAGGGGATCCTCCAAAATCTCGGTGCAGGAGGCCAAAAGCCCATACAGCTCATCCTCGATGCGCCACACCTCGCCGGAGGGACCCCGGCCGTAGGTGGGCGGGTCCATCACGATCCCCCGATACTTGCGGCCCCGGCGGATCTCCCGGGCCACGAACTTCTTGGCGTCGTCCACCAAAAAGCGCACCGGACGCTGGGCCAGTCCGGACAGCGCCAGGTTCTCCTTGGCCGCACCCACGATGCCCTTGGCCGCATCCACATGGACCACCCGTGCGCCCGCCGCCGCCAGCGCCGCGGTGGCGCCCCCGGTGTAGGCAAAAAGGTTGAGCACCTCCGGCTCCCGCTCCCCCGCGATCCGCTCCATCATGAAGGCCCAGTTGACCGCCTGCTCCGGAAAGAGTCCGGTGTGCTTGAAACCCATGGGCTTCACCCGGAAGCGAAGCTCCCGCCAGCCCACCTGCCAGCTTTCCGGCAGCCTGCCCGGAAAGCTCCAGGAACCGCCTCCGGTGCTGCTGCGGTGGTAGACCGCTGCGGCCCGGTCCCAATCCGCCGCGCCGCTCTTTGGCCAGGCCGCCTGGGGATCGGGGCGGCGAAGAACGTACTTCCCCCACCGCTCCAGCTTCTCCCCGCCGCCGGCGTCCAACAGCTCATAATCCTGCCAATCCCGGGCAATCTCCAAAGGATGACCTCCTTAAACCTTCTTGATCCAAAGGGTAAGCTCGTGTCCGTTGATATCCCACGCTTTCTCGAAGCCCTCCCGAAGGGCGGGCTCCACGCTCTCGCACAGGATCTCGCCTCGGACCATGGCCTCCCGCTCCTTGAGCACCCGGGCCAGCTCCCCGTCGGTCTCGTAGCCCATCACGATACGGTCGGTCACTTCAAATCCCGCCTGCTTACGCTGGGTCTGCACCTTGGAAATGACCTCCCGAACCAGGCCCTCCTCCATCAGCTCGTCAGTGAGGTTGGTGTCCAGCACCACCGTCATGCCCCGATCCTGCTGGGAGATGAAGCCCGCCCTCGGCATGCTCTCGATGAGGAGGTCCTCCTTCGTCAGCTCCACCGCCGTGTCCTCCACGGTGAGGGCAAGCCTTCCCGTCTTCTCCAGCTCCACCATGGCCTTTACGCCGTCCAGCTCCTTCAGCTTCTGGGAGATCCTTCCCACCAGCTTGCCGTAGCGCGGTCCCACCGTGCGCAGCTGGGGCTTGAAGGCATAATCGGTGAAGGCTGCGGCGCTTTGGATGTAGTCCACCTTCTTCACGTTGAGCTCCTCGGCAATCAGCCGGGTGAACTCCTCGTCCACCGCCGCGCCCTCGATGTAGGCCGTCGCCAGGGGCTGACGGTTCTTCACGTTTCCGGCGCTGCGGGCCGCACGGCCCAGCACCACGGCCTTCAGCACCGTGTCCATGGCCTCTTCTAGCTCCCTATCCGCCAGGGCGGGATCGGCCTTGGGGAAGTCGCACAGGTGCACGCTCACCGGAGCCTCCGGGTCCATCTTCCGCACCAGATTCTGGTAGATGGTCTCCGCCATGAAGGGCACGAAGGGCGCAATCAGCTTGGAGAGGGTGACCAGAACTTCCTGCAGCGTCATGAAGGCATTCAGCTTATCCTCGGTCATGCCGTGGCCCCAGTAACGCTCCCTTCCCCGCCTGACGTACCAGTTGGACAGCTCATCCACGAACTCGCCGATGGCCCGGGCGGGCTCGGTGATGCGGTAATGCTCAAGATCGTCGTCCACCCTGGCGATGAGGGTGCTCAGTCTGGAGAGCACCCAGCGGTCCATGACCCCAAGATTCTCCGGCGTCCAGTCGAGGTAGTCCTTGGGGTTGAAACCGTCGATGTTGGCGTAGAGCACATAGAAGGCGTAGGTGTTCCACAGGGTGCCCATGAATTTACGCTGGGCTTCGGAGACCGCCTCGGGATAGAAGCGGCTGGGCAGCCAGGGCGCTGAGGAGGTGTAGAAGTACCACCTCACCGCATCCGCGCCCTGCTTATCCAGGACGGTGAAGGGATCGATGACGTTGCCGATGTGCTTGGACATCTTGCGGCCGTCCTTGTCGTTCACGTGTCCCAGAACGATGCAGTTTTTGAAGGCCGGCTCATCGAAGATGAGAGTGGAGATGGCCAGCAGCGTATAGAACCATCCCCGGGTCTGATCGATGGCCTCGGAGATGTAATCGGCGGGATAGTTTTCCTTGAAGATCTCCTGATTCTCAAAGGGGTAGTGCCACTGGGCGAAGGGCATGGAGCCCGAATCGTACCAGCAGTCGATGACCTCCGGAACCCTTTTCACGTGCCTGCCGCACTTCTCGCACACGATCTCCACCCCGTCGATGTAGGGCTTGTGCAGCTCGATGTTCTCGGGCACGTTGATGCCCTTCTCGTAGAGCTCCTTGCGACTTCCGATCACCGTCACATGGCCGCATTCGCACTCCCACACCGGCAGGGGGGTTCCCCAATACCGTTCCCGGGACAGGCCCCAGTCGATGACGTTCTCCAGGAAGTTGCCCATCCGGCCGTCCTTGATGTTCTCCGGGATCCAGTTGATCTTCCGGTTGTTGGCCAAAAGCTTGTCCTTCACTTCCGTCATGCGGATGAACCAGGTGCTTCTCGCGTAATACAGCAGCGGCGTATCGCACCGCCAGCAGAAGGGGTAGCTGTGCTCGTAGGGCACGCTGACAAAAAGCAGGCCCCGCCCGTCCAGATCCTCCAGGATCTTGGCATCGGCCTCCTTGACGAACATGCCGGCAAACTCGCCGGCTTCCTTGACAAAACATCCTTGGGCATCCACCAGCTGCAGGAAGGGCAGATCGTAGCGCCGTCCCACCTGAGCGTCGTCCTCGCCGAAAGCGGGAGCGATATGCACGATGCCGCTGCCGTCGGTAAGGGTTACATAATCCGCTTCCACCACGTAGTAGGCCTTCTTCCTCGGCTCCACGAAGCTGTAGAGCGGTTCGTATTCCATGCCCACCATATCCTGGCCCTTGCAGGTTGACAGAATCTCATAGTCTTCCTTGAGGACGCTCGGTGCCAAAGCAGCAGCCAGAATCAACTTTTCACCCTTGTAGGATACGGTTACATAATCCTCCTTTTTGTTGACGCACAGCGCCACGTTGGAGGGGAGCGTCCAGGGGGTCGTGGTCCAAGCGAGCAGGTAGGTGTTCTCCTCGCCCTTCACCTTGAAGCGAACAAAGCAGGAGGGATCGGTGACGTCCTTGTAACCCTGGGCCACCTCGTGGGAGGAGAGGGCCGTTCCGCAGCGGGGGCAGTAGGGAACCACCTTGTGCCCGTGGTACAAAAGACCCTTCTCGTGGACCTTTTTGAGGGACCACCACACCGATTCGATGTAGTTGTTGTCGTAGGTGATGTAGGGATGCTCCATATCCGCCCAATAGCCCAATGTCTCGGACATGCGCTCCCATTCGCTCTTGTATTTCCAGACGCTTTCCTTGCACTTTTCGATGAAGGGTTCGATCCCGTAGGACTCGATCTGGGGCTTGCCGTCAAGGCCCAGCATCTTTTCCACCTCGAGCTCCACCGGCAGGCCATGGGTATCCCAGCCCGCCTTGCGCAGCACATGGTAGCCCTTCATGGTTTTGTAGCGTGGGATGATATCCTTCATCACCCGGGTGATAATATGCCCGACGTGAGGCTTGCCGTTGGCCGTGGGGGGGCCGTCAAAGAAGGTAAAGGAAGGGCCGCCCTCCCGGTTTTCAATGCTCTTTTGAAACACATCGTTTTTCTTCCAGAAGTCCAGGACTTCCTTTTCCCGCTCCACAAAGTTGAGCTGTGTGGAAACTTTGTCGTACATGAATTGCAACTCCTTTTCAAGAAATCAAAAGGCCCTCCGTCCCCCAAAGGACGGAAGGCCGAACTTCCGCGGTACCACCTTTATTCGCACAAGGGCGTGCGCAGCTTGACAGGGCATAACGGTCCCGCCGTCCGCCCCTCCTCGAGGCGGCCGCTCCCGGGTGATCCGAATCCTGGCCGTGCACCGGGCTTACACCTGACCCCGTTCGCTGTTGCCCCGCACAGAATTCCGTCCCGCTCATCACGTTTATCCTTATTATAGGGAAAGGCCCCCCTTTTGTAAAGGGTTTTTAGGCGCCGGTCACATGAAGGCTTTCCACCCACAGCGAGGGGCTGCCAAAGGAGGCTCCGCCCGTGTCAAAGCGCAGATCCCGGCCCACGCCCGCAACCCGCTTCATCAGCTCATAGAAGTTGCCCGCCACGGTCACCTGGTTCACCGGATGATCGATCCCGCCGTTTTTAATCCAAAAGCCCTTTGCCAGAAGGGAGAAATCGCCGGAGATGGCGTTCGCCCCGGCGTGATGGCCCATCATCTCGGTCACGAAAAGTCCTTCGTGGATCCCGCCGTAGATCCCTTCCCGGGTGAGCTCCCCCGGCGCCAGGTACAGGTTGAAGGGGGAGATGCCCACCTTGGCCGAGCCCGCCGAGCGGCTGGCGTTGCCGGTGCTGACCACCCCGTCCTTCTTGGCGGTGACCAGGTTGTGGAGGAAGGTGGTGAAAACGCCCCGGTCCACCACCGTCTTTTTCGCCGTGGGCACGCCCTCCCCGTCGAAGGGCGCGTTGCCCAGGCCCCCGGGCAGGAAGGGATCGTCCACCAGCGTCACCAGAGGACTTGCCATCCGCTCCCCCAGGCGGCCTTTCAAAAGGGAGAGGCCCTTTTGCGCCGCCTGCGCTGAGAAGACGCCCCAGAAGGTCTGCATCAGCCCCACCATGGCCAGGTTTGAAAAGCCCACCGGCCAGCTTCCGGTGGCGCAGGGCCGGGCGCCCCGCTTATCCAGTGTGTCCTGGACAGCCTGCCGGACCAGCGTCTCCACGGAGAAGTCGTCAAAGCTCTCCCCCTCCCAGCTCTCGCCGCCGCTGACCGTCTCGCCGCCCCCATCGTCCAGGGCGCCCACGTAGGCGTAGCCCACATGGCTTTGATAGCTCTCGTCAAGGCCCAGGGTGTTCACCAGTCTCACTCCGCCCTCGCCGCTGCCCACTACGGCCGATTCGGCCTTGAGTCCCGCCGCGCTCACGCCCTGCTCCAGCGCCAGCGCATCGGCGATGGACTGCTCCGCCGTGGTCCCGATATCCTTTTGCCTGGGCACCGCCGGATAATCCTCCTCCGGCCTCCACAAAAATTCCGGGTCCGCTCCGCTGAAGAGCCCGGCGCCCGCCTTGGCCGAGCAGATCAAAAATTCCAGACCCTCCTCGTCCATCCGTTCGGTGTAGGCGTAGCCCATCCTGCCCCCGTACAGGCCCCGAAAGCCCAGTCCCTCCGTCAGGCTGAAGGCGTACTCGTCCACCTCGCCGCCAAAGACCTTCACCCGGCGCTGCTCGCCCCGCTCCAGCAGGGCTTCCGCCTCGGTGAACCCGGCCTTTTTCGCCCGTTCCAACAATCGATCAATCATGCTCTTCCTCCTTACCTTCCGCCCACGGCGATGCGGCTCACCCGAATGGTGGGCTGCCCCACGTTGACGGGGATGGATCCGGAGAAGGATCCGCACATGCCCTGGCCCAGGGACACCTTCTTGCCCACGCTGTCGATACAAAAGAGGATCTCCTGCCCCTTGCCGATGAGGGTCGCGCCCCTGACCGGCATCACGATCCTGCCGTCCTTCACCCACCAGCCCTCGTTGACGGCGAAGTTGAATTCGCCGGTGGCCGGGTTGACCGAGCCGCCGCCCATCTTCTTGGCGACAAGGCCCTCGCCCAGGGTGCGGATCATCTCCTCCTCATCGTCCGGGCCCGCCTCGATGAAGGTATTGGTCATCCGGGAGGTGGGCGCATAGCGGTAGGACTGGCGTCTGCCGTTGCCCGTTCTGGGATGGTCCATCCTGCGTGCGCCCATGCGGTCCACCATGTAGCTTTTCAGCACACCCTCTTCAATCAGAAGGTTGCGCTGCGTGCGGAATCCCTCGTCGTCCACGCCAAGGGAACCCCAGCCCCAGGGGATGACGCCATCGTCCACGGCGGTCACCTTGGGGGAGGCGATGGCCTCGCCCAGCTTATTCGAAAAAACCGATATGCCCTTGCTGACAAAGCTGGACTCAAGGGCGTGGCCGCAGGCCTCGTGGAAGATCACCCCGCCAAAGCCGCCGTAGATGACCACCGGAAAGATTCCTTTGGGACAGGATTCGGCCTTCAGCATGGTGTCCGCCGTCTTCGCCGCCTGCCGGCCCACGCTCCGAGGGTCCACCACCTTCTCGAAGAACTCGTAGCCGCTGGCTGCGCCCGGTCCCTCGTGGCCGGTCTGATTCTCCCCGCTGCCGCCCGCCGTGGCCACCACGGAAAGGCGCACCCGCGTGCGCTGGTCGCTCACGTCCAGTCCCTCGCTGTTCAGGATGCGCACCCTCTGGGTCACATCCGCCAGCGTCACATTCACCTGGGTGATGCTCTCCCTTCCCCGCGCCCCGGCGTCCGCTTGGCGCACGATCTCCGTCTTGCGGACGAGCTCCACATCGGCCGGTGGGATCTCTATCACGGGCCGAATGCGCTTTGCCGGGTTCAGCACCACGTCTTCTGTCTCCATCGGAGCAGCCTTGAGGGCGGCAAGGGCGTTCACGGCCAGCGCTTCCAGCCCCTGCCCGCCAAGATCATTCCCGTACGTGTACACACTTTTCAGGCCCCGCATGACCCTCAGTCCCACGCCCAGCTCCAGTGCCGAGGTGGCCGCCTCGATCTCCCCGGAAAGCATGCCGATCACGCCCTCCCGCCGTTCCTCGAAAAACAGCTCCGCAAAATCTGCGCCGCCCTTCAGGCACTTCGTCAAAATGGCGCTCGCCACGCTTCGATCAATCATCCCGTTCTTCCTTTCCTTCCTCATCAAAGGGCGGCTGCCTGCGTTCCTTCCGCAGCTCCAAAAACCGCCGTTCATAGCCGATCTCGGGAATGAAGTACTCCTCATGCTCCACCGATTTCGGCCGGTATTCCTGCTTTAGATAGTGCCCCGGATACTCGTGGGGGTAGCGGTAGCCCTTGCCGCTGCCAAGGCGCTGATGCCCGGCATAGCTGGTGTCCCGAAGATGGACGGGTACCGGGTCCAGCGGGTACTTCCCGGCATCGGCCATGGCCCGGTCGATGGCCATCACCACGGCGTTGGACTTGGGCGATTCGCAGATAAAAAGGATGGCCTGGGTCATGGCGAGCCGGGCTTCCGGCATACCGATGAGCTCCAGCGCCTGGGCTGCCGCCACCGCCTGGGTGAGAGCCGAGGGGTTGGCAAGGCCCACATCCTCCGAGGCATGGGCGATAATGCGCCGGGCCAGGATGCGAGGATCGATCCCCGCCGAGATGAGCCGGGCGAACCAGGCCAGTGCGGCGGTGGAATCGCTGCCCCGAAGGCTCTTGCAGAAGGCGGAGAGCATATCATACATCATGGATTCGTCTATGGAGAGCACCCGCCGCTGGATGGACTCCGCCGCGATCTCCCGCGTGATGTGAATCCGCCCGTCCTCCCCGGCCGGAGTGGTCAAAACTGCAAGTTCGATGGCATTGAGGGCGCTTCTGACGTCCCCCGAGGCCACGTCGGCGATGTGGTTTAAGGCCTCCTCGTCCGCTGCCACCGCCAGCTTGCCAAAACCCCGTTCGGGATCGGTGATGGCCCGCTTCATGGCCGTTTTGATATCCCCCGCGGTCAGTGCCCGGAACTCAAACAGCCGGCAGCGGGAGACAATGGCCGGGGTCATGGCCACCATGGGGTTTTCCGTGGTGGAACCGATAAAGCGGATGATCCCCTTCTCCATGGCGGGCAGGATGGAATCGCTTTGAGCCTTGCTCCATCGATGGCACTCGTCAAGGAGCAGATAGGTGGACTGGCCGTAGAGCCGCAGCCGTTCCTCCGCCTCCTCGATGATGGCCCGAACGTCCTTGACGCCCGCCGTCACCGCATTCAACTTGGCAAAAGCCGACTGAGTGGTCGCGGCGATGATGGCGGCAAGGGTGGTCTTGCCCGTCCCCGGCGGCCCAAAAAAGATGCTGGAGGTGAGCCGGTCCGCCTCGATGGCCCGTCTCAAAAGCCTGCCCGGCCCCACGATATGCTCCTGCCCCAGAAATTCCTCCAGGGCGGCGGGGCGCATCCGGTCAGCCAGGGGCGCCTTGTTTTGCATGCGCTGTGAAAAAAGATCCATAATGTGTCCTCCTGCTCCCTAGTATAGGACAAATCTTCCAAAAACAAAAGCCCGAAGGCCCTTCCTTTGCTATAATGAAGGAAGAACGGAGGGATCGTATGCATCAAATTCATGTGATTTATGGCACCGACGGCCGGCGGATGGCCAAGCGGTTGCTGGAGGCGGCCGGCGCCGGCTCCCACTTTTCCCCGGGCATGCGGGTGGCCCTCAAGCCCAATCTGGTGGTGGCCAAGCCAGCCTCCTCCGGCGCGACCACCCATCCGGAGGTCGTGGCCGGCGTAATCGAATTCCTGCAGGACCTCGGTCTCAAGAACATTGAGATCATGGAGTCCTCCTGGGTCGGTGAAGGAACGGCCCGGGCCTTCAAAGCGGCGGGCTACGAGCAGCTCAGCGAGCGTTACGGCGTCCCCCTCATCGATCTCAAGAAGGTCCCCGTCCGGGCCTTTGAGGCCGGCGGGGAGACCTACCAAATCTGCAAACCCGTCCTTGAGGCCGACGCCCTCATCAACCTCCCCGTGCTGAAAGCCCACTGCCAGACCCTCGTCACCTGCGCCCTCAAAAATCTCAAGGGTTGCATCCCCGACGGCGAAAAACGAAGATACCACGCCGCCGGACTGACGGAGCCCATCGCCCGTCTGGGCTCCCTCGTTCATCCCGTATTCACGGTGGTGGACGCCCTGTGCGGCGATCTCACCTTCGAGGAGGGAGGTAATCCCGTCCCCATGAACCGGCTCATCCACGGCGAGGATCCGGTGCTGGTGGACGCTTACGGGGCCACTTTGCTGGGCTATGATCCCGATGAAATCGCCTACATCCCCCGGGCGGCCGCATACGGCGCCGGCTCCATGGACCTTGAAGGGGCCGAGATCCGTGAGCTCAACCGGGGCGAGAGCGGAAAGATGACGCCCAGCGGCAAGGTCGCCCGCCTGGCCGCCCATGTGGACGCCCGCTCCGCCTGTTCGGCCTGCTACGGCGGCCTCATCCACGCCCTGAACCGCCTGGATGAGATGGGCCGCCTGCCCCGGGATCTCAAGGTTTCCATCGGCCAGGACTTCCAAAATGAGCAGGGCGGCGGACTGGGTATCGGCCACTGCTGCCGGGGTTTTGCAAGGTCGGTCCCCAGCTGTCCTCCTTCGGCCAGGGCCATCCTGGAAGCCCTGCTGAAAGAAATTTAAAAGGGCCCGCCGGCCCTTCTTTATACCCTGAATCCCGCGATATTGGCGGCGGTCACCATGCCAAGAAGCATGCCGCCCTTCTTGCCCGTGCTGGTTAGGAACACCGCCACCAGCCTGCCTTTTCGGTCCTGTCCCTGCTGACTCCAGAACATGTCCTCCACCTCGAAGGCGGTCACATCCCGGTGGGCAAATCGGTAGCGCTGGTGTTGGTAGCTGTCCTTCTGCACCACGCCCATGATCTCTCCCACCCGAAGCTCCGGCCCGATGGTGGAGCCGGGCATCTGTGTGAGAAAGTTGACCACGCTGTGCTCGGAAAAGACCCCCTGAACCACCTCGTTTTCCACCACGGGAACGTGGGCGTAGCCATGTCTTATCATGTTTTCCATCACCCGTGTGGCCCGGGCATCAAATCCCACCTTGTAGATTTCATGGCCTTTGAGAGCCACCACATCCAGGGCCTTGGGCGGAGAGATGATCCGCCCATAGATCATCTCGAAGCGTTCCATCAGCTTCGGATTGGGCTCCATAATTGGATTGATATTGTCCAGATAGGCCTCATGGACCAAAATATTGCGCAGGTCGCTGAGCAAAAGCAGATCCGTCTTGTACTTATCGAAGGGCCCGCCGTGGGTGGCCAGCTTCTGCACCCGCCTTGAAAAGGGGATGTATTGATCCTTTTCGTCCAGATCCCGCATGAAACGGTCCAAATGGTTGTAGATGGCAATCAGCCGTTCGGCATTGCTCATGGTATCACCTCTTCCACGGGGCGGGGTGCCCCGTCTATTTTTGCTTTATTCGGTTTTGCCCATTTCTATTCCTGCCCGGTCATGGTACAATTTTTTGTAGCAAAAGGAGGGGGAACAATGACAAAAAGACGCTGTGCCTGGGCTGACACCAATGATGAGCTCATGCGCGTTTATCACGATGAGGAATGGGGCGCACCCGAACATGGCGACAGGGAACTGTTTGAGCGGCTGGTGCTGGAATGCTTCCAGGCCGGACTTTCCTGGCGCACCATTCTGCACAAGCGGGAGGCCTTTCGGGCGGCCTTTGACGGCTTTGATGCAAGGGCCATCGCCGCATACAGCGAGGACAAGCTGGAAACGCTCATGGCCGACCCGGCCATCGTGCGCAACCGCCGCAAGATTTGGGCCGCCCGCACAAACGCTCAGGCCTTTTTGAACATCCAAAAAAAGTACGGTTCCTTTGATGCCTTTGTGTGGCGGTTCACCGACCCCGGCGCTCTCAGCAAGGCGCTGAAAAAGGAGGGTTTTTCCTTTGTGGGCCCCACCATCATCGAATCCTTTATGGAGTCTGTGGGCATCTTGAACCATCACGAACCGGGCTGTTTTCTGGCCCCCTGACAATGTTTGATCAAACTAACAGCGCTGCTAAATAAAACCTTGCAATTTGGCCCTTTCAAGGGGTGCGCATTCCTTGACACAAACTTATCATTCGCCGTATAATGAAAGCAGTGCCCAGGGCCTGTCCAGCCTTTGCAGGATGCGTTTTTGGGTGCTGTTGGCAGATGTATTTCTATATTTTAAGGAGGGTTTCCCATGGCTCATAAACTTACCATTGATGGGAACACCGCTGCCGCCCATGTGGCGTATGCCTTTTCGGACGTAGCAGCGATCTATCCCATCACCCCGTCATCTCCCATGGCTGAAGTTGGAGATGAGTGGGCGGCTCATGGCCGCAAGAACATCTTTGGGCAGACCATGCGTGTGTCCGAGATGCAGTCCGAAGCGGGTGCAGCCGGTGCTGTGCATGGCTCTTTGGTGGCGGGTGCTTTCACCTCCACGTTCACCGCTTCCCAGGGTCTTCTTTTGATGATCCCCAACATGTACAAGATTTCCGGTGAGCTTCTGCCCTGCGTGTTCCACGTATCGGCTCGTGCGCTCGCGGCTCACGCGCTGTCCATCTTCGGCGATCATGCCGACGTGATGGCTGCCCGTCAGACCGGCTTTGCCATGCTCGCTTCCGCGTCCGTTCAGGAGGTCATGGATTTGGCTCTGGTGGCCCATCTGTCCACCCTGAAGGCCAAGGTTCCCTTCCTGCATTTCTTCGATGGTTTCCGCACCTCCCATGAGGTTCAGAAGATCGAGGCCATCGATTACGAGGATATGGCGAAGCTCGTGGACTGGAACGATATCAAAGAGTTCCGTGCCCGCGCTTTGAATCCTGAGCATCCCCACGAGCAGGGTACCGCTCAGAACCCGGATATCTACTTCCAGAACCGTGAGGCGGCCAACAAGTATTACGATGCCGCGCCCGCTATCGTGGAAGAGGTTATGAAACAGGTCTCCGAGCTGACTGGCCGCGAGTATCACCTGTTTGACTACGTTGGTGCCCCCGATGCCGAGAAGGTTATCGTTTTGATGGGTTCGGGCTGCGATTCCGTGGAGGAAACCATCAACTACCTGATGGCCAAGGGCGAGAAGGTCGGCGTGGTGAAGGTTCGTCTTTATCGTCCCTTCAGCGTGGATCATTTCATCGGCGCCATCCCCAAGACCGCCAAGAAGATTGCGGTTCTCGATCGTACCAAGGAGCCCGGCTCCCTGGGCGAGCCTCTCTATGAGGATGTGTGCACCGCTCTTCGCGAGCGCGGCATGGACAGCATCCAGGTTGTGGGCGGCCGTTACGGCCTTGGTTCCAAGGAGTTCAATCCCAGCATGATCAAGGCTGTCTATGACAATCTGGACGCTGCTGAGCCGAAGAACCATTTCACCGTGGGTATCACCGACGATGTGACCGGCACCTCCCTTGAGGTGAAGGAAAAGATTGACGCTTCCCCCGAAGGCACCACCCGCTGCCTGTTCTATGGTTTGGGCTCGGACGGTACCGTGGGTGCCAACAAGAACGCCATTAAGATCATCGGTGACCACACCGATCTGTACGCTCAGGGCTACTTCTCTTATGATTCCAAGAAGTCCGGCGGCCTGACGGTGTCCCACCTGCGCTTTGGTAAGTCCCCCATTCGTTCGCCCTATCTCATCGATACGGCTGACTACGTGGCTTGCCACAACGCTTCCTACGTAACCCATTACGACATGCTCACCCCCCTCAAGGAGGGCGGCATCTTCGTGCTGAACTCGCCCTGGACCGCTGAGGAAATGGACGAGAAGCTGCCCGCTTCCATGAAGCAGCAGCTCGCCAAGAAGAACATTCAGTTCTACACCATCGACGCCGTGAAGATTGCCGGCGAAGTTGGCCTTGGCAACCGCATCAACATGATCATGCAGACCGCGTTCTTCAAGCTGGCCGACGTGATTCCCTTCGAGGATGCCGAGCGCTACCTCAAGGAAGCCGTGAAGAAGAGCTATGGCCGCAAGGGCGACGCCATCGTGAACATGAACATCGCGGGTATCGACCGTGCCGTGACCGGCCTCGTGAAGATCGACATCCCCGCTTCCTGGGCGAATGCCGATACCGGTGCCGAGCCGCTGGATATGGGCCACAAGTCCGAATACTTTGAGACCTTCGTGCAGCCCATCCTGGCTCAGGAGGGCGACAAGCTGCCTGTGTCCGCTTTCGACCCTTCCGGCCGTGTGCCCACCGGCACCACGCAGTACGAGAAGCGCGGCATCGCCATCAACATTCCTTTGTGGAATGTGGACGGCTGCATCCAGTGCAACCAGTGCTCCATGGTCTGCCCCCACGCGGCGATCCGCCCCGTGCTGGCCAAGCCTGAGGATTTGGCGAACAAGCCGGAAGGCTTCACCACCAAACCCGCCACCGGTTTCCCTGGCTACGAGTACCGCATGCAGGTCACTCCTTACGACTGCACCGGCTGCGGCAACTGCGCCGATGTCTGCCCGGCTAAGAAGAATCATGCGCTCACCATGGTCCCCATGGCCGATATTGCCGAAGGCGAGCAGGTCAACTGGAACTACATGTGGACGCTTCCCAAGGCCGATGTGGCCATCAACCAGGCTACCGTCAAGGGCAGCCAGTTCAAGCAGCCCCTGTTTGAGTTCTCCGGCGCCTGCGCAGGCTGCGGCGAGACCCCCTATGTGAAGCTGGTGACCCAGCTGTTCGGCGATCGTATGCTGGTTGCCAACGCCACGGGTTGCTCTTCCATCTACGGCGGTTCCGCACCCACCTGCCCCTACACCGTCAACGAAAAGGGCCACGGTCCCGCTTGGGCCAACTCCCTGTTCGAAGACAACGCCGAGTTCGGTTATGGTATGGCTCTTGCTTACGAGCAGCGCCGCGCCAAGCTGGCTGAAGTGGTTGCCGAGCTGGCCGAGAAGACCCAGCATGACGACATCCGCGAAGCCTGCAACAACTGGCTGAACAGTATGGATGACGCCGAGGGCTCCAAGGCTTCCGCTGAGGTGCTGCGCAGCATCACCGCTGGCCGCGACTGCCCCTACTGCAAGCAGATTCAGGAGATGGCCGACCTGCTGGTCAAGAAGTCCGTTTGGATCTTCGGCGGCGACGGCTGGGCCTACGATATCGGCTATGGCGGTTTGGACCACGTCCTCGCTTCCGGCGAAGATGTGAATGTACTGGTTCTGGATACCGAAGTGTACTCCAACACCGGCGGCCAGGCTTCCAAGGCTTCTCCCACCGGCGCTGTGGCGAAGTTCGCCGCTGCTGGTAAGAAGATCCGCAAGAAGGATCTTGGTATGATGGCCATGTCTTACGGCTATGTGTATGTGGCCAGCGTGTCCATGGGTGCCAACCCGAATCAACTGCTCAAGGCTATGACCGAGGCTGAGGCCTACCACGGTCCCTCCCTCATCATCGCTTACGCGCCCTGCATCAACCACGGCATCAACATGGGCAAGTCCATTGCTGAGGCCAAGAAGGCTGTGCAGGCTGGTTACTGGCAGCTCTACCGGTACAATCCCGACCTCGAGGAAGAGGGCAAGAACCCCTTCACCCTCGATTCCAAGGATGCTACCATTGATTACAAGGACTTCCTCAAGGGCGAGGTTCGTTACACCTCCTTGCAGAAGCTCTTCCCCGAACAGGCTGAAGTGCTCTTTGACCGTGCGGCCAAAGAGGCGGCAGGCCGAGTTGCCAAGTACAAGCAGCTGGCTGAGGATTAAGACTCAAACTAAAACAGGGTATGCGATCGCATACCCTGTTTTTTTATTAATTAAAAAGCGGTTCAGGCTTTTAACTCTTCTCCCGGAAATTGGGTAAATGAATGTCTTTGTGGATGGCATAGAGCCGGATCGCTACTACAATGACCACACAGGTGAGAATGGCAAAGTCCCGGCTGATCCGATAGGCAAAGTAGCCGATCACAGCGCCCACAATGGACGCTACGGCATAGATCTCCCTCCGCAGGATCAAGGGTACCCGATTGGCCAGGATATCCCGCAGGACGCCGCCGCCCACACCGGTCATCACCGCCACCGATACCGCCAGGTAGGGCTCTCCGGGCCGAAGCTGAATAGCTGTCACCAGACCCACCGCCGTGAAAATACCAAGTCCAATGGCATCAAAATAGCGCATGGACGCTAAAATGCGCGCCACACGCTTGTCCGCCGTCCGCTTATGCAAAAGTACAACCGCCAGCGCTGTGCCAATCGCTACGAACAGATAGACGGGATCCGTAAAGGCCACCGGCGGTATGTTGCCAAGCAGCAGATCGCGGACGATTCCGCCGCCCACGGTGGTGATCACCGCCAGAATGATGATGCCGAAAAAATCCAGCCGCCGTTCCATGGCGACGATGGCCCCTGAAACCGCAAAGGCTATGGAGCCCACGATTTCCGCATCAAAAATGAGATCCATGGTTTACTCCTATCGAGCCCGTACAATGGTTCTGGGCACCGTTCCTTCCACCAACTGGGAGATACTATAGCTTCCATGGCCGATGATCACTGTGGTTCCCTGCTGAACTGAAGGAATGATGAACTCCAGCTTGGCCTTGGCCCCGCCGGCTCCGGTACGGCTGGCGCCCACACAGTTCTTCTGAAATTCCCGAATGTTTTCCACGACCTCATTCTCATCCTTGCCGGAAATCTCCTCCACCAGGGTGGACGGGTCGTCCGGGGCCCGATAGATGCCGAAGGCACTGGTCATGATAAGTAGGATCCGCGCCCTCACCCAGGTGGCAATGACGCTGGCTGTTTCATCATTATCGATACATTCCACCGGCGTCACCCCATGGCTTTTAAGGTCGGACAATTCTATATTGCGTGTCTCCTCGGTGGAGACGGCGTCGTTGTAGTTGACAATGGGGATAGCCCCTTGGGCGGCGGCCCGTTCCAACAGACCCAGAATATGGGCGCGCTTCAATGGATCATTGAAATGCTGATGCTCCACGAGGACCTGACGCACACTGTACTTCGGATCAATAAACCGGCGGTAGTTTTCCATCAAAATGGTCTGCCCTTGGGCGGCATAATCGGTCTTAACCTCCTCCACCGATCCGGCAAGTTCCCGCCCATTGCGCTTTATATAGTCCAGGCGGCCGATCTCTACTGAACCGGAACTCACCCAGATCATACCGGGTTTCAGCTGCGCCCCGATGCGGCTGAAGATATTGTAATCAATGTCCTGATCCCCCTTGCGGATAAGGGCCATGGACCCTATCTTCCCTACGAGCTCAAAATCAAAAGCCATCGATCTTCCCCTTCATAAAATCAAAGGGCCGGTTACGGCCCTCTTTATTTTTCCGGCATTATTTTATCATGACAACCAAAGCCTGTCAAAAATCTTTTGTCTCAGGCCCGAAGAGACGGCCCGGGCACGCCCTCCCGCCGTTCCTTCATCATCACACGAAGCAGCCATAGGAGCGCCGAAAACACCAATGCCGAACCCATCAGGAAAATGGTGGCCAGCGGCATGAGACCGTTGAGATAGCCGCCAGCAATGCAGCCAAAGGTTCTGCCCAGATTGAGCACCAGAACCATGAGCATCTGGGCCGAAGCTTTGAGTTCCATGGGGGATTCGTCGTTGAAGAAGGTGGCAACGGGCATGTAGATCAAAATGTAGTTGCCGCTGGTGCACAGCTGAATCAGCAAAATAACCAGGCTGTTGCTCACCAGACCCAGCATCAAACACCGCAGGCAGGTGAGCGTGAGACCAAAGAAGAAAATCTTGTGGGCTCCAAAGCGCTCATACAGCCTCTTGGAAAAGATGAGAATGGGGATTTCCGCAATGATATTGAGGAAGGTGGCCAGACCCAGCTGGCCCGTGCTGTTCCCCAGATCCTGGGTAAACATGATTCCAAAGAAACTGCTGGAGAAACCGTAGATGGTGAAAAAAACAAAAATGGGAAAGATGAGCCGGGTCAGACGACGGTTCTTTAAAAGGGCGCCCATGGTAATCTTTGAGCCCTTGGCCTGGTGCCCCTCCACCCTGGGCGTTGCCATCGTGGCCACCATGCAGATGATGTTCAGAATCACAAAGAGCGGAAAAATGGCCGTCGTCTTCCAATCCATGATGCGGCCAATCACCAGCAGCATGAGGGACCCCAGGATGCTCCCCGCAATGCGTACCGAACCATAGGTGAATCCGTTTTTGGGCGCCAGCTCAAAGGTCATGGAATCCATGATGGGCACGATGGAATTTTGAAAGATGTTAAATAAAAACATCAATATGGTCAGATACCATATCGCATTGGAGAGGGAAAAGACGGCCATGCACAAGGTGGATAGCAGCGTGATGACGAGCAGAACCACATTCTTGCTCTTCGCACGATCGGCCAAAAGGCCGATATAGGGCTGAAAAAACATGCTGGCCAGTACGGGCAGCCCCGTCAGCAGACCGATGATGTCGCTGTCGATACCAATATAGCGTAGATAGACAGCAATATAGCCGGAATAGACAGAATTGCCCATGAAGTAGCCGCCATAGACACCCCACAGCGGCGCCAGGCCTTTGGGCAGGCTTCTTTTTCTCATCTCCTGCACTCCCCCTTCATCAAAAAAGGACGCTCGGCAGCGTCCTTTTGATTTCTTTTTTACCGCAACCTAAACTATCATATCATTTTCAAAATAGAATTGGAAGACGGTATTTCTGTTTAATGCAGTTATAAGTTTGCCTCGAGCTTCTCCGGCTCCCTCCTGTTCCGCCTTCTTTCCAGAATCATGGGTACGCTCACCCACAGCGCTGCGCAAAGAGAAATGCAGCCCGTGAGGATGAACAGGTCGCCCAGGGGCAGAAGATTGTTCAGGAAGCCGCCACCCACGCTGCCCAGCATCTTGCCCACATTCATGGCCACCGCAAAGAGCATGAGCGAAGAAGCCTTGAGCTCCAGCGGCGCATTCTCGTTGAAATAGGTGGACATGGGCAGATAGGTCAGGATGTTGGTGCCGCTGAGGAAGATGAGCGAGACCAGGATAAAGGGGATGCTGGTGCAGCGTCCCAGTATAAGTCCCTTCACCACCGCGCACAGCGCCGCAACAATAATGAACCAATAAGGACCGCCAAACTTCTTGTAAAGCTTGTCGCCGAGCAGCAGCACCGGTGTTTCGATGATGATGGAAAACAGCGTCGCAATGGCAAGCAGCGAATTGGAAGCACCCATACCGGTGAAATGAATCCCGAAAAAGGAATTGTAAAAGCCCACGGACACATAGATCAGCAGGGAGGGCACCACCATCATCATGAGTTTTTTATTCTTCAGCAGGGGCAGGAGCGACGTCTTCTGACCGCCATGCTGATGCCCCTTAACCTTGGGCGCCTTGAGGGCACAAAACAGGCAAAGGCCGGCAAAAACAGCATAGACGTAAAAGATGGAAACGTTGGAGACGTCCATCAGCGGTCCGCCTATCAGCATGCTGATCATGGTGCAGCAGCCCGCAAGCCGAATGGTTCCGTAAGTGTAGCCATAGAGATTGGCGCTCTCAAAGCAGATGGAATCCATGAGAGGATTGGCCGATGCCTGAAGGCAGGTGAAGGCGATGGTCAGAATCGCCACCCACCAGATGCTGTGATTCAAAGGAAAGATCACCATGGTCGTGATCATCACAAGCAGTGTGAGGATAAACACCTTATTTTTGGTGGATGCCCGGTCCGCCACCAGGCCAAAGACCGGCTGTATGAACAGGGTGAGCAGCAGCGGCAGTCCCGTCAAAAGTCCAATGATGCCGTTATCGATGCCGATAGAACGCATGTATACGGGACCATAGGTGAAAAACAGAGAGTTGGCGGCCAGGAAGCCCGCCAACATTCCCCACATGCTGAAGATGGATTTATGGAACTTCTTCAAATTGATCTCTCTCCTTGTGCAGCTTTAAGTTCTCTTCTGGAGCGAACCATAAGTACGGCTATCCATATAAGCGCCACCGAGACAATGATAGCCATAATAAAAAAGATGGTGCTGAGGGCAAGCCCCCCATCGCTGAGAAAACCGCCCACCACGCTGCCCGCCATGCGGCCTAGGTTCATGATGATGGCAAAGAGCATGAGTGAGGATGCTTTGAGCTCCATGGGTGCATTCTCATTGTAGTAAGTGGACAGCGGCGTGTAGACCAGAATAAAGGTTCCGCCGCACAGCACCTGCGCTATGAGAAAGATGGGAATGTTGGTGGTGAAAGCACACAGGAGACAGCGGATGATCGCGCACACGCTTCCCGCCACCAAAAACCAATAGGGGCCCACTTTCCTATAGATGCGGTTGGTAAAAAGAAGGACGGGCACCTCTGGAACAGCCGAAAGAAACATGGCCACCGCAAAAATGGTATTGGAAACGCCGAGGCCCTTCAAAAAGATGCCGTAAAAGGTGGTGTAACAGCCCCAATAGACAAAAATGAGAAATACGGGAACGGCCATCACCACCAGCTTCTTGTTCTTGAGCAGGGGCATGAAGGACACCTTGTTTCCCGCGTGCTGGTGGCCCTGGATCTTGGGGGCCCTGCAGGTTGCAATCATGGCGACGATGGACAGAACCACATACATCGGGAAGATGATGCTGTTTGAAATATCCATGAGCATACCACCAAAGAGCATGCTCATCATGCCGCCAAAGGTGCCGGCCAGCCGAACGGCACCATAGTTATAGCCATATCTGGCGCCGCTTTCAAAGGCGATGGCATCGATAAGGGGCATGGCTGAAGCCTGAAGGCACATGTAGCAGACCGCCAGCAAAGCAACCCAGAAGATGCTTTGATTGAGGGGAAAGACGGCCATAACTGTCGCCATGGTGAGCAGGGTGAAGAGAAGCACTCTGTTTTTGGACTTGGCCCTGTCGGCAATGAGTCCAAAGGTAGGCTGAATGAACATGGACAGCAACAGCGGCAGTCCGCTCAAAAGACCGACCACCCCGTTATCAATGCCGATGGAACGCATATAGACCGGCATATAGGTAAAGTACAGAGCGTTGCCCATATAGAAGCCAGCATTGATGCCCCACAGGCTCAAAATGGATGAATGAAGCCGTTTGAACAATCTCAAGCCTCCCTCTTTTGATCCGGCGCCGGAGCATGAACATATCCGTGCAAATGGAAAACTTCATGAGGCCGAGCCCCATTCACCCAAAATAAAAAACCATGGGCAAAAATTTGCACACGGTTTATATATATCGGAATCACGGCAATTCGTCAACAACTTTTCAGTTCTGCGGCATGTTAAGACCTATTTGTTTCCTGGGCTCCCGTTTTGGAAAAAGCACCACCAGCGCCACGACTGCAAGGGCTGTGAGCAGTCCGCCCATAGCGAAGATGGTGGCCAGGGGCAGAAAATCACTGAAAATGCCGCCCAGGAAGCTTCCCGACATAGTGGCGATACCCGTGCTGAGCCCCACCAGCGCTTGCCCGGAGGCCTTCAATTCCAAGGGTGCCGCTTCGTTCATGTAGGAGACAAGCACAAAGGTGTATGCCGTGTCTCCAATCCCCTGAAGGGGCTGCATGATGATGGCAGCCGTGGTGTTCGGGCACGCCAGACCAAGCAGGAGCCAACGCAGGGTCATCATGCCCGCCGCCATCACCATCAGATTCTTCGCGCCCACTTTGTTATAGATGCGCTGGGCCAAAAACAGAAAAGGTATCTCCGCCAAAGGCGCCAGACACATGGCCCAGCCCAGCATATTGTTCGTTCCGCCCAGCTCGGTAAAATAGATGGAAAAGAAGGAATGGAAGAAACCTGTGGGCACCATATAAAGAAATCCGGAGATGCACAGGGTGCGCACCGCTGGATTTTTCAGCAGAACGCTGACCTTCACCTTCTTCTTTTCCCGCCTTTGATGCCCCTCCACTCTCGGAATAAAAAGAACCAGAACCACAAAGACGGCCATAATCCCCACGTAGAGAGGGAACATATTGGAAATGCCGCCCTTGGTAGCCTGCCCCGCGACCACGGACATGATGGCAAAACCGATGCTTCCCGTGGCTCTCGCCCATCCATAGTTGATCTTGGTTTTGGGGAGCATTTCAAAGGTGATGGTGTCCAGCATCGTGCTGGTATTGCTGCGGGCGATCATGTAGACGACCATGATCACCGCAACCCAAAGGATGCTCTTGGAAAGGGGCATAATTGCAATGGATATCATGATGCCCAGCGCCAAAACAATTAGTATCCGGTTTTTGCTTTTAGCCCGGTCGCCTATGGCCCCCCAAATCGGCTGGGTGATAAGTGCAAGCAGATGGGGAAAGGATGTCAAAAAGCCGATCTCGGCTCCATCGTATCCAAGGGACTTGAAATACAGCGTCATGAAGGAGATATAGATTGCGGTGGTGGAGTAGTAAGCAAAATAACTCCCCAAAAAGATGCCAGCCCTAGGCTGTCTAGCACGCATTCAGGCGCCTCCTTCTATATTCAGCGATTTTAGAAAAACGTTTCGATCCTTACCAGTATACCGCAAACTGAGCCTCAATTTCAATGGCAAATAAAAAAGACCTCCGTATCGGAGGTCTTAGAAAGTCTCATCGGACGGTATAGGTCACCGTCACCGCCGCATCGACCTGGACCTGGGAGGGCGTTATGGCGCCGGCCCCATCATAAGCTGTCTCCTTGGCAATCCTGTAGTCGGTGTATTGGGGAACATAGCTTGCGCCATCCTCCACGACAGAGAGAGTTTCATAGATGGTTTGACCCGTGGACTCGGTAAGCGCATCGGCCTTGGTCCTGGCATTCTTGAGGGCGTTTTGAAGCGCCGTGTTGTAGTGCTCCTCCTTCTCATCCAGACCGAACCAAACGCTGTCCACGGTATTTGCGCCGGCACCGAGGCAGGCATCCAGCGCTTCACCCACCTTGCCGGTGTCCCGAATTTTGAGCTCCACGGTGTTTCTCACCTCGTAGCCCACGATATCCCGGCCATTGGAACCATAATTGGGATAGATGCTCACATTGCTCGTTTGAATATCCTCCTCAGCAATACCAGCGGCTTTGGCCGCTTCCATCACAGCCTGCATCCTTTGGGTGTTCTCCTCCTGGGCAGCCTTGGCCTCCTTACCGGTGGTCACCACACCCACGGTCGCATACCCCACATCGGGGTCCACATACATGGTGTACTCTCCCCGCACACTGAGCGTTGTGTTGCCTTCGAGCGCCTTATTGTTCACCGGTTCCACGACAGGCGACGGATCTGGGGTTGAGGTGCCGCCCATGGCACTGGCGCTTTCACCGGGTTCAGCGCCGCAGCCTCCCAGTGCAAGCACGGCGATCACCATGGCAGCTATCGATAAAGCCACTTTTTTCTTCATCATAATCCTCCTCCTGGATGGTTTTGTCTTTTGGACGACGGGCCCAGCTCCGCGGTTCCATGCCTTATTTTCCCAACAAAAAACGCCGCATCCGTCGGATACGGCGTTTCGGCTGCAAGCTAGATGTTGCGGTCCAAAACCTTGAAGGTTTCCTCCACCACATGTTCCGCGGTGAAACCGAAATACTTGAACAGATCGTTGGCCGGACCGGAAGCGCCAAAACGGTCCATGGCGATTACGGCACCGTCGAGGCCCACATACTTGTACCATCCGAAGGAGCTCAGCACCTCTATGGCCACTCTGGCCCTGCAGGCGGAGGGCAGAACGCTCTCCCGATAGGCTTCGTTCTGAGCGTCAAAGCGCTCGAAGCTGGGCATGGACACCACTCTGGCCGCCACATTCTGACCCTCCAGAATCTTTTGCGCCTCCATGGCCAGCGCCACTTCCGAACCGGTAGCCATCAGGATCACGTCGGGCACAGCCTTTTGGCAGTCGCTGAGGATGTATCCGCCCTTGGCGGCATCGGCGCCGGAACGCTCATAGCAGGGCAGTCCCTGACGGCTCAAAACCAAAGCGGTGGGTCCTTGAGAACTCAAAGCACACTGCCACGCAGCGGCAGTCTCCTTGCCGTCGGCGGGACGGAACACGGTCAGATTGGGAATGCTGCGAAGGGCCGCCAGCTGCTCAATGGGCTCATGGGTGGGCCCATCCTCGCCCACACCCAGGGAATCGTGAGTGAGCACATACACCACCGGCAAATTCATGAGAGCGGACATGCGCATGGCATGCTTCATGTAATCACTGAACACAAAGAAGGTCGCGCAGAACACCCTTAGTCCGCCGTGAAGCGCCATACCGTTGGCGATGGCCGCCATGGCGTGTTCGCGAACGCCAAAATGCATGTTGCGTCCCGCGGGATTCGCTTTGGAGAAGTCTCCGCAGTCCGGCAGGCTGGTCAGGTTGGAAGGTCCAAGATCGGCGCTTCCGCCCATAAGATTCGGGATCGCCTTGGAAAGCTCCGCAATCACCATGCCGCTGGCCTGACGCGTGGCCATCGGTTTATTCATGTCCAGCTTGGCGATGCAGGAGGCATCCACCTTGCCGGACATGAAGTCCTGATACTGCTGGAATTCTTCGGGATAAATCTTCTGATAGGCCGCCGCCAGCTCATCCCAGGCATCCTGCTTGTTTTGGCCTGCCGCCACCGCCTGGCGGGTGAAGTCGTAGACCTCGCCGGGCACTTCAAACCATTCCTTACAGGGCCAGTTCAGCTTTTCCATCAGACCCTTCACGCTGTCCTCACCCAGGGGCGCGCCGTGGGAAGCAGCGCTGCCTTCCTTGGAGGAACCGTATCCGATCTTGGTGTGCACCTCGATCAGCGTGGGATGCCCGGCGTCGGCTTTCGCCGCTTCAATGGCCTTCTCGATGGCATCCACATCGTTGCCGTCGGCCACATCCAGCACCTGCCAGTTGTAAGCGCGGAAGCGGTCAGCGACACTCTCGGTGAAGGCAATCTCCGTGCTGCCCTCAATGCTGATGGCGTTGGAATCATACAGAACGATGAGTTTGCCAAGGCCCCAGGTTCCGGCCAAGGAGGCCGCTTCACCGGAGATACCCTCCATCATGCACCCATCGCCCGCAATGACGTAGGTGTAGTGATCCACCAGCGGCATATCCGGCTTATTGAAGCGGGCGGCCAAATGGCGCTCCGCCAGCGCCATACCCACCGCATTGGCGATGCCCTGACCCAGAGGGCCGGTGGAAACCTCCACGCCGGGAGTATGCTGGATTTCCGGATGGCCGGGCGTTTTGGAACCCAACTGGCGGAAGTCCTTGATGTCCTCCATATCAAGATCATATCCAAAAAGATGGAGTGCGCTGTACAGCAGCATGGAACCGTGTCCCGCGGAGAGTACAAAACGGTCCCGATTATGCCAGTAGGGATTCCGGGGATTATAGTTCATCGTTTTGCCATACAGGGCGTAAGCCATGGGCGCCGCGCCCAAAGGCATACCGGGATGGCCGGAATTTGCTTTTTGCACGGCCTGGGCGGACAGAACCCGGATGGCGTTCACGGTAAGTTCCTCAATGGGTTTCATGTTTGACCTCCTTGCAACTTTCCTTTGTAGCCTTATTGTACTCTAACCCGGCGGTTTGGGGCAACGATTTTTAATGATTTGGACAGGCCAGTTTTTCAAGAGGCGCGACGTCCACACCCTTTTGCATCTTTAAAATGGGCAGAAGGGCCCGGGCCATTCGAAGAACCCCGCCGGCCTCACCGCTTTCAAAGTTGAGCGGCAGGATGGGATCATGCACCGAAAGACGAAGCAGGAACCAGTCATCCTTTCCAAAGGCCACCCGAACGCCCTCATAATTGGGTTCGACCAGCGTCCAGCTCAGCTCCTTCGCCTTTTGCTGCACCGCTTCAATGACGGTCTCCCCCGCGCTTCGGAAATCCGGCTCCGTGATGGTGAGCCGCACCTCCGCCTCCTCCGCCGCTTCCGGAAGAGCTGCAATAAGCTCCCCGAGGCTTCGGCCCTCCTTCTTCAGCTGAGCCAGCAAAATGATGAGCCGCGCAATCAGGTAGGCTCCGTCGTCCAGGAAACGGTTGTCGGAAAAAGCGCAGTGTCCGGAGGTTTCCATGGCCACCGGCGCATCCTGACCGCCTGCAATCAGGCGCTGGGCCTCTTCAATCACATTGCGATAGCCCCGCTTGTAGCGATGATGCACGCCCCCCAGCCCCTCGATGAACCGGGTGAGACCGGCGGAGGTTACCGAGTCGGTGACGATGGCCGCACCCGGATGGTCCTTCAGCGCAACCGCCGCCACCAGTGCGATGAGCCGGTTTCGATTGAGCTCCAGGCCGCCCGCTCCCACCGCACCGGCGCGGTCCACATCGGCGTCAAAGATGATGCCAAAATCGGCATCGTTTTTCTTTACGCAGTCCACAATGGACGCCATGGCCTCTTCGTTTTCCGGGTTGGGCGCATGGGCGGGGAAACTGCCGTCGGGCTCCAGAAACTGACTGCCCGCCGTGTCCGCGCCCAGCGGCTGCAGCACATCGGCGGCGAAAAATCCGCCGGCGCCGTGGCCGGCATCCACCACAATCCTCATGCCCGCAAGGGGTTTGTCCAGGCCCACGGCATCCCGCACCGTTTTCACCAGAAATGCCGCATATTCAGGCATAAAGTTTCGGGACGCAGCTTCGGCGTCCGGAAAAGTCCTGTCCTCCTCCATCAGCTTCTCAGCGCCCGCGATGACCGCGTCCAGCTGGCCGGAGGACAGAGCGCCTTCCGGCGTAATGAACTTGATCCCGTTCTTGTCGGCGGGATGGTGGCTTGCGGTGAGCATGACCGCACCGTCATATCCCGCAAGCTGGGTCGCCATAAATAAAGAGGGCGTAGTGGAAAGCATCAAATCGTCCACCTTGGCGCCCGCCGCCCGAAGGCCGTTCACTGCCGCCTTCGCCATACGGGGTCCGGACAGGCGGGAATCCCTCCCTACGGCCACCTTCAAGTCCTGTTCCTTTTTCAGCCACTGGGCAAAGGAAGCACAAAGACAGCTCACCACTTCATCGGTGAGCTGTACATTCTCTCCCAAGGCACGGCCGCGGATGTCCGTTCCACTCTTGAGACTGGATAACTGCATGCCTACACTCCTTTTTATGCAAATTGATTGTAAATGACCACGTCCTCAAGGGATTTCTTCTCCGGAGCATGGGGCCAGTCCTTGACTCGGCCCACCTCCAGCATGGCCATCACTTCCATATCCTCCGGTCCATGAACGATGCTGTGGACCATGGAGGAATGATCCCGGCGATAGCTGTTCACCCAAACACTGCCGTAGCCCAATTCATGGGCCATCAGCATCATGTTCTCCATGGCCGTTCCCGTGTCGAACAGCGGGGTTGCGTTGCCCCTGCCCACCAAAATCACCACGATGGCACCGCCATCCTTCACATAGGGTCCATTGGCCGTGCCCCCGGCGATAGCCCGCCGCTTGTCCTCATCGGTAATGATAACAAAACGCCAATCCTGACAGTTCTTGCCCGTGGGCGCCAACCGGCCCGCGTTTACAATCTTTTTCAGATCCTCCAGCGGCACATCTTCGCAGGTGAAACTGCGAATGCTCCTGCGCGTTTCCATCGCTTGCAGCACTTCCATACCAAACCCTCCTTCTCAGCCCTGATTGATAAAGTTATAGATGGGCGTCAAAGCCCTGTACCCTTCAGCGAGAAGTTCCACCAAATCAACCGACTTGGTCATCTCGAAGGGCCCGGCAGCATTGAAGCTGAATCCCTTCTTGTTGTAATAAGGGACCAGCGCCTTTGGCAGATCGGTTTTGAGCGGACGCTTGTAATCATCGCCCACCACCGAAAAGACGGTCTCCGCTCCCTGAACGGCAGCGGTGAACTCCTTTCTCTTTCGCAGCATCCGCTCCCTCAAAATATCCATGTGGTCCCTGTCAATATCATAAAAACCCATGCCATATTGAAAATGATCAAACCACACCTCAAAATAAGGGCAAAAACTGCCTGACACCCGCTCGCCCGGCTTTTTAAAGGCCAGCCACAGATGATCCCGCATGGGACTCTTATCCTTGCTGTAGCGGGTGTCCCGGTAGATTCTGGAGACCACCCGGCTGGGCCGGACCACCAGATCCGGATCCACCTCTAGGATGTGGGGCGCCAAAGCTTCCACCAGTTGGTGCAGGGGCTTTTTCACATATTCCTCGTAGCGAGCCTTGTTCTCCAAAAAGTACGCTTTGCTGTTGTTAAAACGGATATCCAGAAAAAACCTTGACATCTCGTCGGTAAATCCCGAAAATGGTTCCACAAGATCAAACCTCCCTTAAGTTTATTATAATCCCGCACACACCCTTTGCCAATCCCATTTAAGTATGCTAGACTGAAAAAAGCGATTCAGAATAGGAAGGTAATGAAGATGAAACCATGGAGTAAACTGATTGGCTTAACCCTGCTTTGCAGTATTCTGTTTGCGGGCTGTTCCGCACCCAAAAGCATCGACGCCACCACCGCGGTTCCCGCTGAGTGGCAGAGCATCAGCGCGAATGCCATCACTTTGAAGGTGCCGCCGGATTGGAAGCGGGCCACCGAGGAGGAGATCGCCGCGATGCTCGGTTCCCAGCAGCAGACCTATGATGAAGCCACCGCACCCAAGGTCTTTCTTTACACGGAAGGCGATCCCGATGGCCGAAACGAGAATCTGTCCATCAATGTTCTGGAGTTTGAGAAGGATTGGAACACCAGCTCCCTGGTCTCCAGCGGCAACAAAACTATGAACGATTTAAAGGGTGTGCTGAAAAAAGGCAAAATCGAGGTCACCGATGAATCCAGCGGCCTGTATGCTTACAACGAGCTTGAGGCCTTCTGCTTCAAGGTTGAATCCACCACCGAGGACGGCCGGGCCATCCACTATCAGAACGCCATGTTCTACCAGGGCAACCGATTGTTTTCCATCTCCTATACCTATTTCGATCCATCGGATGCCAGCCTGTTCCAGCAGGTTTGTTCCTCGGTTGCCTTAAACCCATAATAAATCCACAAAAAAAACCTCCGGTATGTAGAACCGGAGGTTTTTTCTTTTATTCACCCACCACGCTGAAGCGTTTCCCGATATATTGTCCATTTTCCGCCTCATCGATCATGGCAACGGCGTAGTCGGCATAACTGATGCTATTCTCTCCTCTGCTATTTACTGTCAGCTCTTCGCTCCCCAAAATGTACCGGCCCGTGCGGGGACCGTCCGCCTGAAAGTCGGCAGCCGGGCTGAGATAGGTCCACCGGACATCCTCTCTTGCCCGAAGCTCACCCAAAGCTTTGGCCATGGCAGCCGCCAGAGGTTTAAAGATATCGGGAAATTCCGGGCCATCGGCCACAGAGGCGGTATGCTGGGGATTCACATAGAGGCTGCCGGCCCCGCCAACCACCAGAAGCCGGATATCCGTTCCGGAAAGGATGTCGCATAGATGCTTCAGCGAAGTGCTGTGCTGGGGCAGAACATCCTCCGTCCAGGCACCAAAGGCATCAATAACCACATCGTTTCCCTTGAGGTCGTCATAGGTGAGATCGAACAAATCCTTCACGAGAGCATGGGTTGCTTTGGGTATCCTGCTCCCATCCCGGACAATGGCCGTGACCTCATGACCCCTTTGAAGAGCTTCCTTCACCAATAGAGACCCTTCCCTGCCCGCCGCACATACAACTGCAATTTTCATTTCCATTTCCTCCTTGGATTCGTGATGTTTCCAGGCTCTGGGCTTATTCCCCCATCCCTCGATATCATTCTATGTCCATTAGTCTCTATTGTAAAGTAGGCACTATGTTGTGCTGTAGTATCTTTTTAGATACTAATAATGACAAAAAATGAGGAGCGCAGTGCTGCGCTCCTCATGTGCAAAGTTTAGGCCAGCGGGTTATCGTCGTCATCGCCGTCTTCAATGGGGGGCTCCTCGGGTTTTGGCGGCTCGATGTCAATCACATCGTCGTCAGCATAGAAGACCTGCTTGGGTTCGGGCGGAGTGGGCCGCACCACGGGTTCATCGTCCACGGACGGTTCATTCATATCCGCACCGCTAAGATCGGGCAGCGGCATGGTATCCTGCTGCTCCTCCCCGTCGTCCTCATAGTCATCGTCTTCATCATCGTAATAATCCTCGTCCTCATCCGGACGGGTCTCAGCGGTCATCCGCCGGCCGGTAGCGGCGCCTGCTGCCAGCTTCTTCTCCTTGCGGTCCTTCACATAGAGCACCACCAGTGCCACGGCGGTTGCGATGATGAGCACCACCACCACACCCAGGATGATGAGCAGGGTGTCGATACCGCCCACGGCTTTCTCCACTCCGGGCGTCGACGTAACAAGAAGGGGCGTGGGCGTAACCAAAGCGCCCAGGGAAACCACGATGGGCATACCGGCAAAAACCTTCACCCCGCCGGTAGCGTCCTTCACCCTGGCCTCATAGCTCAAGGTGGTGGTCTCCGTGATATCCACGGTATCGTAGATCGTCTTATCACCGGGCTGCAGGTTGGTGATGGTTTCCACCAGCCGATTAGAGCCCGTTTCATAAATTTCCACGTTGCTGATGGCATCGCTGCCAAGATTGGTCACCGTAACTTGGACGCTCACCTTTTCCGGCTGCTCCAAATTCTCCACCGAGGCCTTCGCCGAAACCTGAATATTTACATTGGAAGGAGTGGGCGAAGTGCCGTTCACCGTCACATTAACGGTGTTGCTGTTCTTGGAAACCGAATCTCCATTGGCGCTTCCCTTCACAGTTACACTCACCGAGCGCGATTCCTCAAGAAGCTCCTTATGGACGATGGATGCACTTTCACCGGGCGCAAGCGTACGGCCCCGGTCCCACACGGTACCTTTATCATCGGTCACGGTGATGCCGCTGATCGTGCTGCCGCCGGTATTCTTGATGCTGCAGGTAAAAGTGACCGTGGTTCCTGAATCCACATCGGAATCGTCGGCGGAGAGATTGACCGTGAACTCGGTGCTCTTCACCTTGTAGGTTGTGGAATCAAGGGAATAGGTCTTACTGCCGCCGGAGCCATCGTAGGAATAGGTCACCTGGGGTTTGGAGGTGAAGTCTCCGTTCACGGTAATGGTTGCCGTGAAGGATTTGCTTCGTCCAATACCCAGTGCGTCCACACTGCCCACATTGCCGCCCGCCGCAGGATCGGAAACAGTCACATTATTCAGCGTAATGTTGCCCGTATTGGTGACCTTATAGGTGACCTGGAGCTTTTGACCCTTCGAGTAGCTCTGGTCGCTGCTGAGGCCGGACACATTGAGGGTCACCCCAGGCGCTGCCTGGAAGGTATCCTTCACCTGAACGGAGAAGGTCTCCGTGCCCTGTGAACCATCGGCCATGGTGTACCTTACGGTATAGGTCTGACGCTCGCCGGGTTCAAAGCCCGCGGCAAAGTTCGTATCCGCGCTGCCGCCGGCAGAAATGGAGGCAATGCTGGCATTGGCGCCGTTGCCGCTGATGGTCACATTGGTGATGGTGTCGCCGGTATTATTGCTGATCGTAGCGTAAACCACCACCGTATCCGGTTCAGGAATACCCTCCGGATCGGCATAGGCCGAAACGCTCACACCAGCCGCCTGCACCGGTTCGGCCACGAGGCCGAGACCACTCCAGGCCGTAAAGCAGATCGCAATCGCAACGATCCATCCAAGGATCCGTTTCATAGACTTCATCCTTTCCATACCTTTTCCAACATAGGAACCGCTTTTTTCATTGTAACCATGGGGCCAGGCACTGTCAACCCAGTGTATGTCCAGGCCTTACGGAACATGTCTAAATACGGGCTACGCCGCTTTCCCGTGCTGCCTCCGCAACCGCCTTTGCAACCGCCGGCGCAACTCTGGGATCGAACGCTTCGGGCATGATGTTGTGAGGAGCAAGCTCATCGTCCGTCAACACGCCGGCGATGGCTTTGGCCGCCGCCATCTTCATCGCCTCATTGATATCCGAAGCCCGAACATCGAGCGCGCCCCGGAAAATACCGGGAAAGGCCAGAACATTGTTGATCTGATTGGGAAAATCGCTGCGGCCCGTGCCCACGATCTTTGCGCCGCCGGCCAGAGCCAACTCCGGCATGATCTCCGGCGTGGGATTGGCCATGGCCAGCACGATGGCATCCCTATTCATGCTCTCCACCATCTGCTGGGTGACGATGTTCGGCGCGGATACGCCGATAAAGACGTCTGCTCCCACCATAGCGTCAGCCAGTGTGCCCTTAATGTTCCGGGGATTGGTCCTTTGGGCCATCTCCTCCCGGGCGGAACCCATGTCCGGACGGCCCCGGTAGATGATACCTCCGATATCGCTCATCACCACGTCCTTCACACCGAGAGCCAGTAGAAGCTTGGTGATGGCCGTTCCCGCGGCTCCTGCGCCGCTGACAGCCACGCGTATACTCTTTATATCCTTATGAACCAGCCGAAGGGCGTTGAGCATCGCCGCGCCCACCACCACAGCGGTGCCGTGCTGGTCATCGTGGAAAATGGGAATATCGCAGACTTCCTTCAATTTTTGTTCGATCTCAAAGCAGCGGGGTGCGGCGATGTCCTCGAGATTCACGCCCCCAAAGCTGCCCGATATGAGCTGAACGGTACGCACGATCTCGTCCACATCCTTGCTTTTAATGCACAGCGGAAAGGCATCCACGTCCGCAAAGGCCTTGAAGAGCACGCACTTACCCTCCATCACCGGCATGCCCGCCTCCGGGCCGATATCGCCAAGACCCAGAACGGCCGAACCGTCGGTGACCACCGCCACCAGATTCCAGCGCCGGGTCAGTTCAAAGCTTTTGTCGGGATCCTTTTGGATCT
Source organism: Gehongia tenuis (assembly GCF_014384795.1). NCBI lineage: Bacteria > Bacillati > Bacillota > Clostridia > Christensenellales > Christensenellaceae > Gehongia > Gehongia tenuis. Next base: position 58,771 of record NZ_JACRSR010000002.1, read on the forward strand.
CAAGGCAGGGGGTGGCGACGCCCGGCGTATAGGCTAAGGACAGCGCTTCCCGGCTGTCGGCAGGCACCCTGGGGCTGAGCTCAATCTTGCCTTTGGCATCGTAGTGCAGTTTCAGGCTTTCCTTGGCAATATCCATAGGATGACCTCCTTCATATCGTTCCTATGATTATATCATTGATAACGTAACTACGAAAAGCTTTTTTTGCCTCAGCAGCGTTTTAACGCCATATGTTTCATAAAAACGTTCTGGAATCGGCTTTCTCCCGCCAATTCCACCGAACGGGTTCTTTGCTGGATGGTGCCGATTCGTGCCATCGCACTCCGGGATAAAAGGCACCTTTTGGCCCCCGCCGCCGAACCGTTGCCCACAAAGCGCACCTTTTGCTCCAGGGCCGCTGGAATAAGGCCGATTTCAGCGGCGCTTTTGGCATTCAGTCTGCTGCCAAAGCCGCCGGCAAGCCACAGTGTCTCCACGTCCTCCGCCCGCATTCTCAACCGCTCCAACAACATCTCAATACCCGCACGAAGGGCCCCTTTGGCCAGCTGCAGCTGCCGCACATCCTTCTGTGTGAGGAAAACGCCGGCTGCAAGCTCGAAACGCTCTCCCGCCAGGCGACCCGATTCATCCAACGCACCCGCTCTTTTTAGCGCAGCCAGTCCGTCCAGCGCACCCGACCCGCAGATGCCAATGGCCGCCTCCCGCTGAACCGTGTCAACCGTAAGTGCCCCGTTCCAGCCCACCGATACGATGGCGCCGGGAAGGGCGGCCATCCCCTGGGACAGCCCCGCGCCCTCAAAGGCCGGACCTGCCGCCGCCGCGCAAGCCACAAAGCCCGTTCCGTCGCCCAATACAATTTCGCCATTGGTGCCAAGGTCCACCAGCATGGACGGCTTTTGGGCTTCGTCCATGCCGCAGGCCACCATGCCCGCCGCAATGTCCGAGCCCACCATGCCGCCCACACCCGGCAACACGGTCACATATCTTCCAGGAAGGCCCACGGCCTTTCCTTCCATTTCAACGCCGTTCAACAGCCGGGGACGGTAGGGTGCCTGGCCAAGAGACCGGCAAGGCAGGCCCAAAAGCAAATGGGTCATGGCCGTGTTCCCCGCCGCCACCGTGTGAACGATCCTGTTCAGCTTCAAATCCGCTTCAAAGCATACCTCTTCAGCCAAACGGACAATCTCTTGACGCACGGCGGCGGACAATGGTTCCAGGTCTCCTTCATTGGCACGCTGTATGCGGCTCATCACGTCGGCGCCATATGTCCGCTGGGGATTGGAGCCGCCCCGTTTGGCCATTGTTTTCCCCGATTTCAGGTCCACGAGATACACGGCAAGGGTAGTGGTGCCCACATCTACGGCCAGGCCGTAGTGGGATGCCCCGGTACCTCGCTCCACTGCGCACCCGTTTCGAATGAGATACATCCCCTCTTCCTCGCGGGCCACCTCCAAGGCCACATTTAAAATACCCGGCGTCTTCTTCCAGCACACCGGCGGATCGATATCAGCTTCATCCATCCCGTCCTCCATCAGCACTTCAGGCTCCCGATCCGGCTCCACCACCACCTTCGCCGTTTCGTTCACCTTCGCCGTGCAGGCAAGTCGCCAGCCCTCTGCCAGCTCTGCGGCCGAAAAAAACTTCCGATCCTCCAAAGAGGGCGGCAGTCCCCAGGCCTTTACCCGGCATTTGCCGCACCTCCCCATACCGCCGCAGTCCGCCGCCAGACGAACGCCATGCCGCCGGAGAAGATTGAGGAGACTTTCACCCTTTTGTGCCGTGAGGGTTTCAATACGCCCCCCCGATATCAATTCCACCGGAACCCTGCGGTAGCCGCACGGCCGGTCACAGTCCTTGCAGGAATGCCGGCAGCCGCCCGTTCCGCCAAAACCCAGGATACCCGAGAGGCTCTTGCCCGGAGTAAGCATCAATCCCTCGGTCAGGCCCACGCCTATCTCTTCAGTGCCCAGCAGACTGAGGATCGTTCTTTGCTGCTCCAGCGGGCAGTTGTCCCCCGGCACCAATACTTGGGAAGCCTCGTCCAAATAATCCATGAGGTCCTCATAGGCATCGGACAAAGCGAGGGAAGCGATATGGTCCACAATAAGCGCCCGCACATATTCCCCTTTCTCAAAGGCCTCCTCCATTTGATCGGTGCATTCCTCGCCCACGGTAAGCACGTAGGGCGCCACGCTTTGGCATTCCGCAAGCTCCTGCGGCAGCTCACCATGTCTCCAGCTTTCCGCCGTCAGCCGTTTATAGACAGCTGTGGGATGGATATATTTTGCCGCCTTGGCCAGTTCCGCTTCGATCAGCGGTCGGTGGCCTTCGCCCGCCAGGGCCTCCACACGGCCCGAATCCACACGAAACCGAAAATTTTTTCGCATTGCCATCTCTCCTTGCTATCAGAATACCAGCCCCAAGCCCTTTAAACAAGGGATTTTCTTGTCCATAGACCCTGAACATGTTACAATAAGCTATCCCATAAAGGCAGGTGCAAGTTTATGTACATCAAAGATCTGTTGTCCATCCGTCCGGTGACCCTATCCTATGAGATCTTTCCTCCCAAGGGGCAGGCCAGCTGCGATTCCGTTCTCGCCACTGCCGAGCGGCTCAAGGCGGACGTTCCAGATTTCATCAGTGTGACCTATGGAGCGGGCGGGTCCACCGCCAAAAATACGGTGGGCATCTGTGATTATATTCAAAATAATTTGGGGCTCACCGCCCTCGCCCATCTCACCTGCGTTTCAGCAACTCGTCCCTATATCGATGAGGTTATCCAAACCCTGGAGCAAAATAACATTAAAAACGTACTCGCGCTCCGCGGCGATCTTCCCGAAGGGATGGTGAGCCCGGAAGAATTCAAGTTTGCCCAGGAGCTCATCGCTTATATCAAGGAGCGTTCCTCCCTCTGCATCGGTGCCGCCTGCTATCCCGAAGGCCATGTGGAGAGCCCCAGCAAGGATTACGAACTGGACTTTCTCAAAGAAAAGGTGGATCAGGGCTGCGATTTTCTGATCACCCAGATGTTTTTTGATAACGATGTACTCTACCGCTTCCTCTATCAGGCATCCTGCAAGGGTATTACGGTGCCGGTGATAGCGGGCGTGATGCCGGTTACCCATGTGAAGCAGATCAAACGCATCTGCTCCCTGTCCGGAACCGCCCTTACGCCCAAATTTAAGGCCATCGTGGACCGCTTCGGTGACAATCCCAAGGCCCTCATGCAGGCGGGCATCGCCTATGCCACCGAACAGATCGTGGATCTGGCCGCCAATGGCGTGAGGGGTATCCACATCTACACCATGAACCACAGCAACGTGGCCCATCAGATCACGGAGAATCTGTCCCATATTTTGAAAGGTGATGAGGCATGACAGTTTTAGAACGGCTTACAAAGGAGCGTCTTTACTTTGACGGTGCCATGGGCACCGAGCTGCAGCGGCTGGGACTCAGCCGGCGCATTCCGGAAAGCCTCAATCTGGAGCAGCCCGCACTTGTGGAGCGAATTCATCTCCACTATCTTGAAAGCGGCGCTCACATTGTAACTTCCAATACATTCGGGGCCAACCGTTACAAGCTGGAACCGGCGGGCCTTCGTCCGGAAGCGGTCATCCTGGCCGGAGTCGGTGCAGCCCGCCGGGCTATTGCAAAGCATGGCTCTGGTTATGTCGCCGTATCCCTGGGGCCCACCGGTAAAATGATGGAGCCTCTCGGCGAGTTATCCTTGGAGGATGCCTATGAGACCTACCGCCAGATGGCGGCCGCTGCCGACGAAGCCGCCGCCGATCTCATTTTGTTTGAAACCTTCAGCGATCTTACGGAGCTGAAAGCCGCGGTCCTGGCAGCCAAGGAAAATTCCAGGCTGCCCATCTTTACCACGCTGACCTTTGATGAGCAGGGTACGCTTCTCACCGGCGGAAGCATCGAGGCCGCCGTTTCCATGCTGGAAGGGCTGGGCGTCTCCGCCATCGGCTTCAACTGCGGCCTGGGCCCCCATCAGGTGGAGAAATTGATGCCGCGGATGCTTCAGGCGGCTTCTGTTCCCGTCATCGCCAATCCCAACGCTGGGCTTCCCCAGCTGGTGAACGGCGAAACCCGCTACGACGTAGGTCCCGGCGAATTCGCCAAGGCCATGTCCCGGATGGCGGCCATGGGGGTGTCCATCCTTGGCGGATGCTGCGGCACCACCCCCGAATATATCTCAGAGATGACGGGAGCCGTCAAAAATATTCCCTTCGCGGCGCCCCGGCCCAAGCCTTATGCCTTTGTTTCCTCCGCCATCAAGGCGGTTCCTCTGGGGCCGGTGCCGGTGATCATCGGCGAGCGGATCAATCCCACCGGCAAGAAACGCTTCAAACAGGCTCTTCGGGAGGGCAGCCTGGACTATCTTCTTTCGGAGGGGCTGGCGGAACAGGCGGCAGGTGCCCATATTCTTGACGTCAACGTGGGCCTGCCTGAGATCGACGAGGAAGCCATGATGGCCGCCGCCATCCAGACTTTACAGCATGGCCTGCGCACTCCATTGCAGATCGACAGCTCCGATCCCGCCGTTTTGGAAAGGGCGGCCCGCATCTATTCCGGCAAGCCCCTCATCAATTCGGTAAACGGCAAGGCGGAGAGCATGGAAGCGGTCTTTCCAATAATCCAGCGTTATGGCGGCGCGGTGATTGGGCTCACCCTCGATGAGACAGGTATTCCGGGCACTCCGGAAGGACGCCTCGCCATCGCTCGGCGCATCGTGGAAAGAGCGGAGCGTCACGGCATCGCACCCAAGGATATCCTGATCGATCCTCTTACCCTCACCATCAGCTCCAACCAAAAGGAGGCTCTGACCACCCTTGAAAGCCTTGCGCTCATCAAAAGGGAGCTGGGCGTGGGCACGGTCCTTGGCGTATCCAATATCTCCTTCGGCCTTCCCAATCGGGAGAGCATCAACGCCGCCTTCTTGACGATGGCTCTGCAGCAAGGCCTTACAGCCGCTATCATCAATCCTCTCTCTCCCGCCATGATGGGCGCTTACTACGGAGCGCTGGCGCTGACGAACCAGGACCCCGACTGCCGCAGCTACATTGGCTTTGCGGCGCCCGCTGCGGAAAAACCCGCTGCTGCAAAGGATACCCTCTATGACATTGTTCTTCAGGGCCGCAAGGAACGGGCCGCTGATCTGGCAAGGGAGCTTCTCGCCGTCAAGGCGCCCTTGGATGTGGTGCAGCAGGATATCATGCCCGCTTTGGATGAGGTTGGCCGTCAGTACGAGGCGGGCAAACTATTTTTGCCGGAGCTTTTAACCAGCGCCGAAACAGTTCAGCAGGCCTTCACGGTGATCAAGGCCAAGTTGGAGGAGAGCGGTCAGGGCGGCGAAGGCAAAGGTCCCATCGTATTGGCCACCGTGGAAGGGGATATCCACGATATCGGCAAGAACATCGTGAAGGTGGTACTGCAAAATTATGGCTACGAAGTGATCGACCTCGGCAAGGACGTTTCCGCCGCCCGCGTCGTGGAGGCGGCCAGGGATTCGCAGGCGCCTTTGGTGGGGCTCAGCGCCCTGATGACCACCACCACGCCCAGCATGGAAAAGACTATCACCGCTCTTCAAGCAGCGCATCTGCCCTGCAAGGTTGTTGTGGGCGGCGCGGTGCTCACGGAGACCTTTGCCCGCCAGATGGGGGCCGACTTCTATGCGCGGGATGCCATGGCCGCTGTGCGCGCCGCCAAAGAGGTCATCGGATAAGAACGCAAAAGAAAAACCGCCGGAAAATCCGGCGGTTTTTTAGGTCCTTTTACTTCTCGATGTAGGTCCACTTATATTCGCTGTACAGACCGAAGCCATTGCGAACATGACCCTTCACGTAGTCCTTATGCACGAAATTTCGGCTCTGGAAGAAGGTTGGATACATCACAGCGTCTTGAATGAGAATCTTTTCAGCATCCTGCAGCGCCTGCGCACGCTCGTCGCCGGTGGTGCTGGAAGCCTTCTTCAGCAAAGCGTCGTATTCCTCGTTGGACCACTTGCCGTAGTTGTACTCGCTGTTCGACGTGAACAGATCGAGGAAGGACTGGGGATCGTTGAAGTCAGCGCCCCAACCCTCTTTGCCCAACGTGAAGTCAGCCTCGTACTCGGTCATACGCAGAGCAAACTTGAGGGACTTGACCTCCACGTCCACACCCAGAACATTCTTCCAGGCCTCCTGGAAAACCTGAGCGGTCTTGAGGTTGATGTCGCCCTCGCCGATAACCAGGCTGAGACCGGTCATATCCTCACGGGTCTTACCCAGCTCCTGAAGGCCCTGTTCAAACAGCGCCTTCGCCTCTTCGCCGCCGTCCTTGCCCGCGTCGGTGAACAGGTCGCCGTTGTTCTCGCGGAAGGACTTGCCGCCCACGCCGTTCATCGCCGGGGGAATGAAACCATAGGCGGGCGTGCAGCCGTTCTTCAAGAGGTCATTGACGTACTCCTCACGGTTGATCGCCATACCAAAAGCCTTGCGGATGTTGACGTTGGCAAAGAATTCGTTCTGCAGGTTGAAGTGCAGATACTCGGTCACAAGCTCGGTCACAGTCTGGAAGCCGGCATCGTCCTTGTAGTTATCCAAGAACTCGGGCATGACTTCCATCATGTCGATGTCGCCGTTCTCATACATGTTGACAATGGTGTTGGTCTCCTTGGTGATCTTGAAGACGATCTTGTCCAGCTTCACAGCATCGGCGTCCCAGTAATCGGGGTTTTTTTCCACCACGATTTCCTGATCATGGGCCCAGCTGACGATCTTGAAAGGACCGCTGTAGATCATCTTGTCCGGCTCGGAAGCATAGGTATCGCCCATCTCTTCCAGGATGCCTTCCTTCAGCGGATAGAACACGCTCAGCATCAGCATATCGGTGAAATACTCGGTGGGCGTCTTCAAGGTGACCTCAAAGGTCTTCTCGTCCACAGCCTTCACGCCCACATCGTCGGCCGTACCCTCGCCGGTGTTGAATTCCTCAGCACCTACGATGGGATAGTGCAGATAGGCGTAGGGAGAAGCCGTTTCGGGGTCCACGGCCCTCTTCCAGGCATAGACGAAATCGTTGGCCGTGATGGCACTGCCATCGGACCACTTGGCGTCCCGGAGTTTAAAGGTGTACACCAGTCCGTCATCGCTGACCGTCCAGCTCTCAGCAAGGCCGGAACCCTGCTCAATCACACCATTTTCCTTCGTACGGACCAAGCCCTCCATCGTGGCGCCAATCAGTTCATTGGACCATACATCCTGGGCCGTAAGCGGGTTCAAATCGGCGGGTTCTGCAGTTTCCGTAAGGGTAAGCGTCTGATCGGAACCAGCATTACCCGTGGAACCGTCGCCGCCGCAACCGCTGACGACTGCCGCTACCAGCATCACACATGCCAGCAGCAGCACAATCCTCCTTTTCATCCTTGTTCCCTCCTAAATTAAATTTATCTCAACAATGGTCATCCATCGTTAAGCTTCCGCTAAAAATTTTTCGATCTCCTCAATGGTCTTGGGTACCAGACCCGCTGAGAGCACCTCGCAGCCGGTTTCAGTGATGAGCGCATCGTCCTCGATCCGGATACCGATGCCCTCCTCGGGAATATAGATTCCCGGCTCCATGCTGACCACCATGCCGGGCTGGAGAAGATTCCGGTCGCCCACATCGTGGGTGTCCAGTCCGATATAATGGCTTACGCCATGGGAGAAATACTTTACGATCTCCGATTTTTCCTTGATAAGGCCGTCCCTCAAGGCGTAATCCGCCAGCACCTCGTTGACCACATCCACCGTCTCATCCACAGGCACGCCCGGCTTCAGGAATTCGATGACGGCGTTTTGGGCATCCAGCACCGCCTGATAATAGTAGGCCTGCCGTTCGGAAAAACGGCCGCCCACCGGGAAGGTCCGGCTGATATCGGCGGCGTAGTAATTGTACTCCGCGCCAAGGTCGAGGAGCAGCAAGTCCCCATTGTGGAGCTGCTGATTGTTGTCCTCATAGTGCAGGAATACGCTGTTCTTGCCGCCGGCAATGATGGGATAAAAGGCATTGCCCATGGCGCCGTAGTACTTCAGGGCAAATTCAAAATGGGCTTGAAGCTGATACTCCCAAACGCCCTCTTTGAGGTTTTTCAGAATGGCCTCGATGCCCTTGCCCGTGATCTCAATGGCTTTGCGCATGTTTGCAATCTCCGTTGCATCCTTGAAGCGGCGCATGTTTGCAATCTCCCGGCGGATATTCCTGACCCGAAGATAGGGAAAGGAGTCCACAAGGCGGCGGCAGTAGGCATTTTCAATGGACACGGTATAGTCCACGTTGCGTTTGGTAAAGTCCATGTAGAGGTCGTTTACCGGATTTCGGGAAATAAAACGCTCCACCGTCCAGTCCATCTTGTCGAGATAATAGGCTTCGTCAACGCCCGCCAAAGACTGGTAGGCATCGGCATCCTTCATTTTGCCGAAATACTTCTCCTGGTAGGGGTCGGGCCGGGGCACAAACAGGGTATTGGTCACCTTGCCCCCCACCTTGCTGATCATCAGCACGATGGTGGCCTCCTCAAGGCCGGTCATATAGTAGAAGTTTCGGTTGGGCGCAAAATGATAATCCTGATCCTCGGTGCGCTGCACCGGCTGCCCCGCGAACATGAAAAGCACCGAATCATCCTTCAACTTCTCGGCAATCATGGCGCGGCGGCGGATAAATACTTCATTTGACATAGCTAGCCCTCCTCCACAAAGTAACAACTCACAAAGTGACCGGGAGATACCTCCCGCATGGGCGGCGCTTCCTGCCTGCACGCATCCTGACAGATGGGACAGCGTCCCTGAAATTTGCATCCGGGCGGCGTGTTGATGGGATTAGGAACGTCTCCTTCCAGTTTAATCCTCCCCCGCCTGCGGCTTTCCACGGGATCCGCAAAGGGCACCGATGAAAGCAGCGCCTTGGTGTAGGGATGGAGCGGATGGCCGATGAGTTCCTCACTCGTAGCCAACTCCACAATGCTGCCAAGGTACATCACCGCAATGCGGTTTGAAATATGCTTCACCATGCTGATGTCATGAGCGATGAACAAATAGGTAAGTCCCAGCTGCTGCTGGAGGTCATCCAAAAGATTGACCACCTGGGCTTGAATGGACACATCCAGTGCCGAGATGGGCTCATCACAGATGATCAGCTTGGGCTCAATGGCGAGCGCCCTGGCGATGCCGATGCGCTGGCGCTGGCCACCGGAGAACTCATGGGGGAAGCGGTTGGCGTGCTCCTCGTTAAGACCCACCAAGCTTAAAAGCTCCATGATACGATCCTGACGCCGCTTTCCCTTGTAGAGCTGATGAATATCGATCCCCTCGCCAATGATCTCCTGCACCGTCATGCGGGGGTTCAGGCTGGCGTAGGGATCCTGAAAGATCATCTGTACGTTTCGGGTCAATTCGCGGCGCTCCCTGCCCTTTAGATTATCGATGCGCTGTCCTGCGAACATGATCTCCCCCGCGGTGGGCTCGTAAAGACCGATCACCGTACGGCCCAGGGTGGATTTACCGCAGCCCGATTCGCCCACCAAACCCAGGGTCTCCCCCTTCTCGATAGCGAAACTGACGTCATCCACGGCCTTCAAAACCCGGTGTCCCGGCAGATCAAAATATTTTTTTAGGTTATTTACTTCCAGCAACATGCTTTTGAACTCCTTTAAAGGATTTCTCCACCTTGGGCGCCATTTCGCTCATCAGCCAGCAGTGGACATCGTGGCCCTCCCCCGCCTCAAAGGCCGGCGGAAAATGCTTCTCACAGACCTTCATGGAGTACTGGCAGCGATCCCAGAAGGGACAGCCCTCCGGCGGCGCCAGCAGATCGGGCGGCGTGCCCACGATGGGAACCAGCCGTCCCGAATCGGCGTAAAGCTCGGGAATGGAGTTGAGCAGGCCCCAGGTGTAGGGGTGCTGAGGATTGTAGAAAATCTCCTGGACGGAGCCCTGCTCCACAATCACACCGGCATACATGATGGCCACCTTGTCGGCAATATCGGCAACCACACCCATGTCGTGGGTGATGATTAAAATGGCGGTGCCCAGCTTATCCCGAAGATCCATCATCAGGTCCAGAATCTGGGCCTGAATGGTCACATCCAGCGCCGTGGTGGGCTCGTCGGCGATGAGAATCTTGGGATCGCACACGAGAGCCATGGCGATCATCACCCGCTGGCGCATGCCGCCGGAGAATTCATGCGGATACTGACGCATCCGGTTCTCCGGGTTGGAGATACCCACCAGCCGAAGCATTTCCACCGCTCTCTTGCGGGCCTCGTCCTTCGAAACATTTTGATGCTTCAGGATGCCCTCCATCACCTGTGCACCCACCCGCTTGGTGGGATTGAGGGAGGTCATGGGATCCTGGAAAATCATACTGATCTGATTGCCTGCAATCTTCCGCATCTGCTTTTCGCTGTAATCGCTGATGCACTGGCCGTTAAAATGGATGCTGCCCCCCGAAATCTCCGCCGGGGGACTGGGGTTGAGTTTCAAGATGGTCTGGGCCGTCACTGACTTGCCGCAGCCCGACTCACCCACAATGGCCACGATCTCACCCCGGTCCATGGTGAAGCTCACGCCCCTAACCGCCTGGACCACACCGGCATAGGTATTGAAATTCACTTTGAGATCCTTGATCTCAAGCAGCGGCGTATTCGCCTGATTCATTTCGCTCATCATTTACCTCCTCATCTTGGGATCCAGCGCGTCCCTGAGTCCATCGCCGACCAAGTTAAAGCCCAGCATGGTCAAGGAGATGAGCAGTGCCGGGAAGAACAGCTGATAAGGTTCAAGCATCAGCATTCTGGCGCCTTCGTTGGCCAGGGTGCCCCAGCTGGCCAGCGGCACCGGTACGCCAAGTCCCAAATAACTCAGCATGGCCTCGGTAAAGATGGCGCTGGGAATGGAGAAGGTAAGATCAATGATGATGGGACCCATGGTGTTGGGCAGAAGATGCTTCACCAGGATCCGGCTGGAGGATGCGCCCAAAGTCTTTGATGCCATCACATAATCGCTTTGCTTAAGCTGCAGCATCTGGCCGCGGACCAGCCTGGCCATGTTGCCCCAGCCCGTGATGGCGATGGAAATTATGATGGTGTTAAGACCGGGTCCCAGGATAACCATGAGCAGAATTACCCACAGAAGGTCCGGTACGGAGTAGATGATCTCCACGAAACGCATCATCACAAGGTCGACTTTCCCGCCAAGATAGCCGGAGATGCCGCCATAGATGATGCCGATGGTCATGTTGAAGAAGGCCGCCACAAAGGCCACCAGAAGGGACACTCTCGCGCCCACCCAGCAGCGCACAAAAAGATCACGGCCCAGGCTGTCCGTGCCAAACCAATGCTCCGCCGAGGGGCCCTGGTTGACCATGGCGGAATTCTGTTCGCTGTAGCCGTAGGGCTGAATCATGGGGCCTACGATGGCCAGCACCAAAATGAGCAACAGCAATACGATGGAGGCCATGGCAATCTTGTTGGCCTTGAGCCTGCGCCAGGCGTCCTTCCAATAGGTGGTCGCCGGTCGGACAATCTTGTTCATATCCAGGTTGGATTTATCCGACGGTGTAAATAATTCCGGTGAAAATTCCATTTTTTCCACGTTCACACCCTCCTTAATCCAACTTAACCCGGGGATCCACCAGGGTATAGACAATGTCGATGATAAACATCATCGTGACCAGTATGGCGGCATAGAAGACCGTCATGCCCATAATCACGGTATAGTCATTGCCCTGAACCGCATCCACCAGAAATTTGCCCACGCCGGGGATACTGAAAATGTTCTCAATAACGAAGGAGCCCACCAGAATGCTGGCCAGCTGCACACCCACCACAGTGATAATGGGCGTGATGGCGTTTCTTATGGTGTGTCGGGTAATGACCTCCATATTGGAAAGGCCCTTCGCCTTCGCCGTCTTGATGTAATCCTGACCCAGCACGTCCAGCATGCTGGTACGCATCATGCGGGCAATGTAGGCAATCATGCGAAGGCCCAAAGCCAGAGCCGGCAGGATCATGTATTTCAATCCGCCCCAGCCCGCCACCGGGAACCAGTGCAGCTTGCCCGCAAAGAAGTATTGGAATAAGCTTGCAAACACGAAAGCCGGTACGGATACACCCAGGATGGCGATCACGATCACCAGATAATCGATGGGCTTGCCGCGCTTCACACCGGCCAGAATGCCAAACAGCACGCCCAGCGAGATGCCCAGCACGCCCGCCGCCAAGCCCAGCGTGGCCGATACGGGGAAGCCCTGCGCGATCATGCTGTTGACCGAACGGTTCTTATATTTGAGGGAAATGCCCAAATCTCCCTGAAGCAGATTCTTCATATAAATGAGATATTGTTCCGTCACCGGCTTGTCCAGACCATACTTGGCCTCCATGTTGGCCAGAACATCCGCTGGTATCTTCTTTTTATCCTCAAAGGGATTGCCGGGCACGGCATGCATTAAAAAGAAGGTCATGGTGACGATCACCCACAGCGTGAGCAGCGCCATGAACAACCGCTTGATGAAATATTTTACCATGCTACTCCCCACCTACTTTAAATTTTCCGGATTGAGCGCCAGAAGATCTTCCCGGACAAACATGCCGTCCTTACGAATCACTTCGCCGTCGAAAATAATCTCTCCGCCGCCGAACTCCGGCGTTTGAATGAACACCAGATCCCAGTGCACGGAGGAACGATTGCCGTTGTCCGCGTCATGGATGGCATTGCCCGGCGTGAAATGGATGGATCCCATGATCTTCTCATCAAAGAGGGTCTCATTCATCACCCGGGTGATGTAGGGATTCATACCAATGGCAAATTCACCCACGTAGCGTGCGCCCTCATCCACATCCAGCACCTTGTTCAGCCGCTCCGTGTCATTGGCAGTAGCCTTGACAATCCTGCCGTTCTCAAATTCAAAGCGGATATTTTCAAAGCAGAATCCGCCTTCCAAAGACGGAGTGTTGTAGGTGATTACGCCGTTCACCGAATCCCGTACCGGCGATGAATAAACCTCGCCGTCGGGAATGTTGCAGTGACCGTCGCACTTGACCGCGCCGATGTTCTTGATGGAAAATTCAAGATCGGTGCCCCTGCCGGTGATGCGCACCTTGTCCGTTCTGTCCATCAGCTTCTTCAGCGGATCCATGGCTCGCGACATCTTGGCATAGTCCAGGTTGCATACGTTGAAGAAGAAATCCTCAAACTCGTCCAGATTCATTCCCGCCGCCTGGGCCATGGCCGGCGTGGGATAGCGGAGGGTGCACCAGCGGGTGCGGGTGCATCGGATATCGTTATGGAGCTTGGCCGCATAATGGGTCTCATACAGCTCCATTTTATCGTAGGGAATGCCGTTAAACTCGAAAGAATTTTCCGGGAACCGGATGCCGATAAACGCATCCATCTCCCGCATCCTTTTGGCATCCACACCAAACATGAGGTCCATCTGTCCCTCGGTGCAGCGTTCAATCAACAGCCGCTCCAAATAGGGCACCAGCACGTTCACATGGGGTTCGCCGCCGGCGTCATAGACAGCTTTAACAAATTCACCGATAAAAAAGGGATCCAATCCGTGGGTTTCAATCAACACTTTTTCTCCCTTTTTCACGGCGCAGGCATAATTGACGATGCTTTCCGCCAATTTTTGGACTCTAGGATCTTTCAAGGCCTTGCCCTCCCCCTAAATAACATTTTGTGGCTCTTATCAAAAGCATTATAGAATTCTCATTTCAAATATCCACAAAAAATTCACAGATTGTACAAATAAATGTTTTTTCACATTATACGGGTCTATGCAAGTTTTTGCAACGATTTTTGCATGCGCTCCAAAGCGGCGTACAGCGTCCGATCGTCCCAATAACAGCCGTGGATGACCCGAAGGTGACCCCTGCCCCGGGAGCCGTAGGCGTTTCCATCGTTCACCGATACCTTTGCATCCTTGATCAGGTAATCCACGATCTCCTCGGAAGTTCCCAGCGCCGATACGTCCACCCAGGAAAGAAAGGCGCTTTGCGGCATGCGCATCTTCACACCGGGCACACTGTTAAACATATCGTAGACCGCCTTTCGCCGCCGGTCAAAGATCGCCTTGTATTCTTCCATGAAGCCCGGGTCTTCGAAAGCGGCAATGGCCGCGGCCTGGGACGCGGTGCTGGTGGCGCCGATAACGTTGACCGCCGAACCATAAAGAACATCCATAATCTTGTCCGAGGCCACCACGTAGCCCACCCGGTAGCCGCTTAAAGCCATGCCCTTGGAGATGGAACACACGGTCAGCGTCCGTTCAAACATTCCGGGAAGGGAGGCTGGCGTCACAAATTCCCGTCCGTCATAGACCATATCTTCGAAGGCCTGGTCACACACCAGGATAAGGTCGTGGCGGATGATAAAATCGGCCAGTGCCGAAAGCTCCTCCCGGCTGTAGACAACGGTGGTGGGGTTGTTGGGATGGGTGAGCACAACCATTTTTGTGCGGGCTGTCACCCGTGCCTCCATGGCCCCTATGTCCAGTTCATCCTCGCTGCCCAGGGGCACCGGTACGGTTTTGCCGCCAAGCAGTCTTGGATTGAGAAAATTGCTGGGATAGCTGGGATCGGGCACAAGCACCTCGTCCCCCGGCTCAATAAAGGGCATCATGGCAAAGATAAGGCCCGCATCGGAGCCCGGCGTGATCAGAATATTGCGCTGGGCATCCACATCCAATTTGTTGTAGGCTCTCAGCTTTTCTGCGATTTTTTCCTTCAGAACACTGCTGCCGATGGGCGCCGTGTAGTGTTCGGCGCCCCCCTCGATGGCGGCTATTGCCGCCCTTTTCACATGTTCGGGTACGACGCGGTCGGGTTTAAAGGGATCGGCCCAACTAAGCATAGCCACCCCTTCCCGGGTAAGCCGCTCCACCACGTCGCCCACATCAGCTTTGGAGACCTCACCGAACAGCCCTCCCTGCAAATCGCAGAAACCGGCATTCATGTGTTCCCTTGGATCAAAGGCCATTATTTCACCACCATGAGCTTC
The DNA here is from genome assembly GCF_014384795.1 of Gehongia tenuis. NCBI lineage: Bacteria > Bacillati > Bacillota > Clostridia > Christensenellales > Christensenellaceae > Gehongia > Gehongia tenuis. The sequence continues at coordinate 73,795 of NZ_JACRSR010000002.1, forward strand.
GTGCGGCCCACAGGATCGAGGAACTGAACCTCGCCGCCGGTGTAGGCCACCGTTTCTTCCAGCATGATGCACACCTTCTGATCCCACTCGGGCACATACTGGCGGATGTTGAGTTCAAGGGCATAGCAGGTGTCATCATGAAGCGCCGCCTCGCCGCGGCCCTCCACAAATCCCTGATGGTCGTACAAACCAATGATGGGGCCGGCGCCGTGGCCATAAAAACCAATGGGATGACTGTAAAGCATGGCCTCGATTCCCTCCGCCTTGGCTCCCGCTATGGCTTTTTCAAAAATCTCGTTGCCGGTGAGGCCAGTTTTAAAGCTGGCGCGAACGATATCCTGGAACCGGTTGCAGGTCTTGAAGGCCTCCCGGATTCCCTCGGGCGCGTCCTCGCCGTTCACCGAGATATAGGCCATGCGCTGGCTGTCCGTCCGAAGACCCAGATAGGTGGTGCCCATATCGCAGTGGATGAGATCGCCGGGCTGGATCACCTGGCCCACCATACGCTCGTCCGATTCACCCTTGCGCTGGGAATCCACATCCGGGGCGAACCAAGCGCCAAGGCCAAACTCTTCGAAGCGCTGCATCATGTACCATTCAAGATCCGCCGTGGTGGTCTTGCCCGGCACAATGCACTTTGAGGAAAAGGCCTCGTCCATCACCTGAACGGCGATGGGATAGATGTCCGTTTTGTAGTACTCAATCTCCTCAGGAATACGGGTCTCCAGCCAGCGGGTGCATAGCTTCTCCGCGCTGATGGTGCGGGGCGCATAGGTCTCGCCCAGGCAGTCCATGAGCTCATCATACATCGTTTTGGAAAGGCCGTCGCACATGGGGCATTCTCCGGAAATATTGATTCCGATGGTGCTGGGATTCTTTCGCTCCAGCAGATTCCGGAGAGCCTCGCACTGGGTCTCCTCCTTGGGATTGTAAGCCTGAACATAATGGTCCCAAAGCCGGGGATTGGGCCGGGAGAGACTGAGCGCCTCAAAGGTGCCGTCCGGCATCAGCGAAAAAGCCAGCAGACCCTGCCGGGAAACGTTCTTCACCAGCTTGGGCACCAGCGTGCAGAACACGGGATCCTCGTTATATTCCCGATCAAGAACGAGCCAAAGATCGATGCCCGTCTCCTTCATCAGTTTTGGCATCAGGGTATCGATACGCTTTTTTAAAAGCTCGTCAAAAATTCTGTATTGTTCCTTGACCGATTTAATCTCCATGGGGAAATCTCCTCCTTTTATCCTTGGTAAGTCTTAAAGTGTTTTGAGCAGTTCCAGCAAAAAGCCATAGGTTCTCTCAAAGGAGGGCAGGTTCATGCTCTCCTTGGTGGAGTGGGCTCCTGTGGCCGTTGAGCCGGTGCCCACGATATCCATATCGGGAATCTTCTGCTGAATGAGGCCGCATTCAAGGCCTGCATGGACCCCCTCCACCGCGGCCTTCAGGCCAGTGAACCTCTCGTAAACCTCCACACAAAGCTTCCGAATCTCCGAATGCGGCGCAAAGCTCCATCCGGGATAGCCATTGGCCTCCTCAATATCAGCATCCATCCGCCCTGCCAAAGTGCGCACCGCAGCTGCCACTTCCTCCTTCAGGCTTTCAATGTTGCTGCGGATGGAATACTGCGCCACAAAGGCGCCACCCTTCACACTCACATTGGCCAGATTGATGGAGGTGACCACCGGCACCGGATTGTCCTTCTGCTGGGCCATGACCCCGTTCGGAAAAAGCTGCAGGAGATCAAGGATGGCATCGCTGTCCTCGGCGGAAAACATGCTCTCCGCTTTAGCTTCTTCATAGGTCAGCGTGAAGCCCGCCTGATCCTCAGGGATGAGCTCAGCTCTGAGTCCATCCGAAAGCTCTTTCAGCAAGGCGTCCAATCGGGAACCATCGTCCGCAAGAGCCACCGTGGCGCCGCAGATCCTCGGAATAGCGTTGTCCTTGCCTCCGCCTTCCAGCCCGCAAAGACGAATCCCAATTTGTGCGTCCAGCGCTCTCAGCGCCCGGGTGAGAATCTTGATGGCGTTGCCAAGGCCCCAGTGGATGCGGGAGCCGGAATGGCCTCCCATAAGCCCATCCACCTTGATTTTAACCGTTCTGCCCTGCACGGGCTCCATGCGCACGGGCTTTTGCAGCGTACCTGTCATGCCGCCTGCACAGCTGGCGAGAAAGACGCCTTCCGGGCCGCAGTCCAGATTGACCATTCGCCGTGCGTCGATGTGCTTTGTCTCAATCCTGCCCGCGCCGATGAGGCCGGTCTCCTCCTCCACCGTAAACAGGCATTCAACCGGCGGCATGGCAACCTCGTTATTCTCCAAAATCGCCAGCATGAACGCCACGCCGGTGCCATCATCGGCGCCCAGGCTGGTTCCCCTGGCCTTCAGCCATTCACCATCCACATAGAAGTCGATGGGATCCTTCAAAAAATCGTGGTCCACATTGTCATCTTTTTCGCACACCATATCAAGATGGGACTGAAACAAAATGGCGGGATGATCCTTCTTGCCGGGAGAACCCGGCTTTTTCACATAAACGTTGCCCGCTTCGTCCCGATGCGCCCAAAGGCCCAGCCTTTCAGCCACAGCCAGGACATAATCCGCCACGGCCTTCTCATTGCCCGATCCTCTGGGGATCCGGCAGATGTCGTAAAAAAATGCAAGCGCCCTGCCCGCAGGGCCCTCTTCCCATGGATTCATGATCTATGCCTCCTTCCCCGCCTGCCGTATAAAAACGGAAAGTTATGGGTATACTTAATTATTTTACTATAAAACGTGGTCATTCAGCAAGGGCGGGAGGCCATTTCTTCATTATTTTATTGCGCGGCCTTCCTCCATTGTGCTATGATATCCTTGGAAGGTGAACGGTTTGGACAAAAAAATTGCTCTTCACAGCCCGGCGGCCTTTGAGATCACGGACGACCGTACGGGCGAAATATATCCCTGTGCATGTCAAGATTGGTTCCCCACAAGATGGATGCGCCAAAGCGGCTGCGGGCCCACCTCGGCTTCTCTCATCATGAGCTACATGGCCCAAAAGGAGCCCCGCCTTGCGTCCGGCCTGACCCGTCCGCTGACGCGCATTCGCTTTGCTCAATATATGTGCGAAATATGGAATTATGTCACCCCCGGCCGCCGGGGAGTGAATACACTGCCCCATTTCTCCAATGGGGTGTTGCGTTACGCCCGCGACCTCGGCGTGGAGCTCACCGCCCACAGCTACGATGTGCCCGCCCTATGCGACCGGCCCAAAGGATGGGAACCCTTTCGGGATTTTCTTTTGGAGGGTTTGGCCGCGGACGCGCCCGTGGCTTTTTTGAATCTGTCCAACGGCAAGGTGGATGAACTGGACAGCTGGCACTGGATCACGCTTGTCGCCCACAGTCAAGACAGCCGGTTTTGGGCCCTCGACAACTGCAAAAAGCTTGAGCTCGACCTCAAGCTTTGGTTCAGCACCGCGCTTCTCGGCGGAGGGCTCGTCTATTTCACCTGATCCTGATAAAAAAAGGACCGCGCAGTTCGCGGTCCTTTTTTCATACTCTCTCAAAGATCTTCCACCGTCTGCGTCTCGGGATCCAGCAGAAACAGCTTTTTGATGCCGGGCATGAATCCTCCCACAAAGAACATGAGTGCCGCAAGCCCCATGCAGCAGCAGATCACCCATTTGATGGGAAAAAGATCGCCCAGGACCCCGCCCACCGCCATGGCGACCGGTGTCAGTCCGGAGGTCATAGCCAGGGCCAGTGCAAAGAACTTGCCCCGCATATGGCTGGGTACGGCGGCCTGCAGCGTGCTGTTGGCCATGGTGTTGATGGCGGCATTGAGAAACATGCCCAGAACCGCTACCGGCAGCATGGCGCCAAAGGGCAGAAAGACCATCAGGGAAAACGGCAGACAGCTTAAAACACCGATCCATCCAAAATATTTGGAAAAGATGCTTCGCGGCACCTTCCAGATGGACAAGAGTCCATAGCCCAGCATGCCGCCCAAGGCCATGGCGCCCATGAAAATGCCGTAGTTTCCCGCACCCATGTCCGGTGCCCGCTCAAAGTAGGGCAGGACCAGCACCGCCGCAATGTTCAAAAAGAAGTTGAGCAGCACCACGATACCGGCCAGGCCCATCAGGGGCTTGATGCCAAACACGAAACGGAGCCCGTCCTTAAAATCCTCCAGAAAATGACCCTTCTCCTCGGATTGCTGTACCTTTTCGCTTCGTACCCGGGGAATCTTGAGAAACATCTCCGTCACGGAAGAGAACAGATAGGCGATGCCGTTGATGAGAAACAGCACCGGTGCGCCCACGATGGAAAAGAGCACGCCGGAGATGGAGTTGGAGAAAATGTTCACACCGTTGGTGCTCACCATCAGCGCCGCATTGGCCCGCTGCAGGTTGGCGCTGGGCACCATGTCCGGCAGGGACGCGCTCACCGTGGGATTGAAAACCGATGCGCAGATTCCCTTTACCACGCCGGTCAAAAAGACCATCCACACCTCTAGATTGCCAGTTATGGCCAGTACCGCTACGGCGACCACGAATACGCCCCGTACGATGTCCATGGTCACAATGATCCATTTGCGGTCCGCCCGGTCCACGATCACGCCGGCAATGGGGCCAAGAATGAGCTGAGGCAGAGCGCTGACAGCCATAAGCAGTCCCATGATAGCGGTGGAGCCCGTTTTTTGCAGCACCCAGAATCCGAGAGCCAGGCTGTACATCACATCTCCGATACTGGATACCAACTGGCCCTGCCATAATAAGAAGAAGTTTTTCGTAAAAAGTCTGAGTTTTTTCCCCTGTTCCATGCCGCTCTCCTTTATCCTATCTTTATGCGGTATATGGGTTTAGACGCATGTTTTACCTGTATCCCTTCACTATTTTAAACATGGTTTATTCATTTGGCTATCAAAACCTTGGCTTGAAAAAGCATAATTTTCCGCTATACTTAAAATGAGTGAGTATTTTTGAAAGAAGGGATCGCAATGGATCTGCACAAACCGCCTGACGAGAACAGTCCCAAGGTTTCAGCAGCCGAAGAAGCCTTGCCGCAGGACGGTAACACTTCTTCAGCCGCTGAAACGTACATGCCCTCCAAAAAGGAGATGCGCAAAGATGTTATACAGCTGGCCTGGCCATCGGTAACCGAGCTTGTGCTCATATCCCTGATGGGCCTTGTGGACAATATCATGGTGGGAAGGCTTGGAACCTACGCCATCACGGCAGTGGGGCTCACCAATCAGCCCAGGCTCCTTTTTCTGGCCACCTTTGTGGCGATGAACGTGGGCGCCACCGCTCTTATCGCCCGCTTCAAGGGCGCGGATAACAAGGAGGATGCCAACAAGGTGCTCCGGCAGAATCTGCTGCTCACCCTTCTGCTATCCATTATTGTATCCACCGCAGGTTATTTCATCATTGAACCCTTTTTGGCCTGGGTGGGCGCCGGACCGGACACCCTGCCCTACGCCACATCCTATATGAAAATCCAGCTTTTGGGACTGATCAGCAACACGCTGGCGCTCGCTATTACGGCCGCTCTTCGCGGTGCGGGCAATACCCGTGCCTCCATGTTCGTCAATCTGACCGCCAACGTCTGCAACGTATTCTTCAATTATGGTCTCATCTACGGCAATTTCGGCATGCCCGCACTGGGTGTCGCCGGAGCCTCTCTGGCCACGGTGATTGGACAGGTGATTGGCTGCGTGCTGGCCTTTTGCATGGTGCTGGGCCGCCATCAATACGTTTCTTTGCGGGATCCCGGCTCCTGGAAGCCGGATTTTCCCATGATCCGGCGCATCGTGCGCATCGGCATTCCCTCCATGATCGAACAGCTGGTCATGCGCGTGGGCATGACCACTTTTGTGCGCACCGTATCCAGCCTGGGCACGGCTGTGTTCGCCGCCCACCAAATCAGTCTCAACATCCTGCAGCTTACCTTCACCAACGGTCAGGCCTTCGGCATCGCTGCAACCACGCTGGTTGGCCAGAGCCTGGGCAAGGGCCGTCCGGATCTTGCCAAGGCCTATGCCCGTCAGACACAGCGGCTTTGCATGGTTCTTTCCATCGTGCTCGCCTCCTGTTTCATCCTCTTTGGCGCCCAGCTTGCAGGGCTATTTACCGAGGACCAAACGGTCATCGCCATGTCCGTACCTATTCTCATGATGGTGGCCGCTCTGCAGCCCTTCCAAAATTCCTATATGGTCTACGCCGGGGCCTTGCGGGGCGCAGGCGATACGCGGTCCGTCGCCGTCATCACCGGTATCGGCATCATGCTCATCCGGCCCGGTCTTGCCGCCTTCAATGTGAACGTGCTGAGCTGGGGCCTTACCGGCGCCTGGGTGGCTCTCGTTTTCGATCAGCTCTTTCGGTTCGCTTTCGGACTGGTGCGTTTCCGCCGGGGCAAATGGGTGAATATCAAAGTTTAATTTTAAGGAGTCTTCATGGGCCTTCAAAACTGGATTCAAAATCACCGATATGGTCTCGTATTCATCCTCATTTTATTTCTGGCCGTCGCTGTTCGCGTCTTTGAATTTGGCCAGCTTCCCTATGGCATCAATCAGGATGAGGCCTCCATGGCCTACGATGCCTATGCGGATATGACCTACGGCATGGATCGAAACGGGGATCACAATCCGGTTTACGCGGTGGCCTGGGGCAGCGGGCAAAACATGGGCTACAATTATCTGGTACGTCCGTTTATCGCCCTTTTTGGCCTCAATATCGTAGCGGTACGCCTGCCCATGCTGCTTTTGTCCCTTCCCACGCTGGTGCTCTTCCATGGATTTTTGAAGGAGTGCTTTGGCAGAAAAACGGCGCTCATGGGATTTTTTCTCATAGCCATCTGTCCATGGCACATCATGATGAGCCGCTGGGCGCTGGAATCCAACCTGGCCGTGCCGCTGATGGTGGGTGCAGCCTACGCCTTTGCTTTGGCCCGCCGGAGGAACGCCTTTTTTATCCTGGGCATGGCTCTGGCCGGGCTCTGTCTTTATGCCTACTCAGCCACCATGATCTTCATGGCCCTCTTTTTACCGGCCGTCACCCTGTGGGCCCTGCTGCAAAAGGGTTGGAAGCGCCGGTACATCTTCATGGGCTGCGGGGCATTCCTTGTCGTCGCCCTTCCCCTCATTCTTTTTCTTGCGGTCAATATGCTGGGCCTTGAACCCTTCACCTTCCTCGGACTGTCCATACCAAGACTCACCGCCATGCGAAGCGGTGCCACCGTCAATCTCTTTTCCGGAAACTTTTTTGCAAACCTCTGGGGGAATCTGATATCGCTACTGAGGCTTCTTTTCACCATGGACGACGGCCTCATCTCCAACGCCATTCCGGGCATCGGCGCCATCTATCTTATGGCTGTGCCCTTCATTTTCCTTGGCACCCTACCCCTTATCAAGGCGCTTCGCTCCCGGAACAGTGCCGCCTGGATTCCCGCGCTCTGGGCAGGAGCCGCCGTGCTCCATACCCTTACCATTGTGGTCAACATCAATCGCTGCAATATCCTCTTTCCCGCCCTTATCGCATTGGCCGCAATGGGTTTTATCTATTTCATGGAGCGGATCCGCGGCAGCGTTTCTTTTCTTTTGGCCGGTCTTCTCATCTCTTTCACGCTGTTTTGCGGTCAATATTTCTCCGATTACAATGCACGGGCCCAAAATCTCTTTTTTGGCGGGTTCGACGAGGCGTTGGCGCAGATCTCCGAACAAACGGACAGGGTTTATCTGTCCAGCAAGGTGCAGCAGCCCTATATTTTTGCACTTTACCAAGACAAGACGGATCCCCGTCTTTATTTGGACACGGTGGAGTTCTATAACCCGGGGGATCCCTTTGAATTCGTCCGTTCCTTTGACCGCTATAGGACCGGTATTCCTGAACGGATTGATCCTACCGAGAGAGCGGCCTACATTCTTCGGTCCGATGAATACGATTCTTCAATTTTTGATGGTATCCCCTGCGAAATCAAGGCCTTTGGATACTATTATCTGGTTCAGGTCACGGGCTGACCTTGAATTTACATTGACATTTACATTATAATAAAGTAGTATAACCAGTGTTTTTGACATAAAGCTATCAGTTATGAACGGGGTGGGCCATGTACGTCATTGCATTTCTAATTCTATTCCCCTTTGCCGCGGCGCTTTTATTGCGGTTCATCCGCAGTGATACCGCCCGGAAATATATCGTATTTTCCTGCGCTGGAATCATTGTCGCCGCCAGCATTTTCTTTGTGGTGGAAAATGAAAAGTTTGGCAACTACATCCCCACGATCTTCGATTTTCACACGATCAATATGGCGATGGTGGCCATAGAAATCATTTTGATGGCCGTGATCGTCTATCTCAGCTTCAAGCATAAAAAATACTATGTGGCACTGCTTTCCCTAGTGCAGACGGCGGCGATGGTGTGGCTGGATCTTGCTCATCCCGCTCATGTGGCCAGCGAACTGTACACCGACCATCTCACCTCCATCATGTGCCTTATCATTGGCGTGGTGGGCACGCTGGTGTGCGTGTACGCCACGAGCTATATGCGGGATTATCATAAGCATCACCCCGAGTACAAGGATCGCTCCCCTTACTTCTTCTCCATACTATTCGTATTCCTGGGAGCTATGTTTGGGCTGGTCTTTTCCAGCAGCCTGTCCTGGATCTATTTCTTCTGGGAGATCACCAGCATCTGTTCCTTCCTTTTGATCGGTTACACCCGTACAAAGGAGGCCGTCACCAATGCTTTCCGCGCCCTTTGGATGAATCTTCTGGGCGGCCTCGCTTTTGCCGCCGCCATCATCTATACCACCCTGGCCTTTGGTATCACCGACCTGCAGCCCCTCATTCATGAGGCCATGCATACGCCGGCCCTCATCATTCCGGTGGTTTTGCTGGCTTTTGCGGCGCTGACCAAATCGGCTCAGTTTCCCTTCACCAAATGGCTGCTTGGCGCCATGGTGGCGCCCACGCCCACCTCCGCACTACTGCATTCCGCAACCATGGTGAAGGCCGGCGTCTATCTATTGCTCCGCCTTTCCCCGGCTATGACAGGCAATCTGGCCGGTTCCATGGTGGCCACCATCGGCGGCTTCACATTTCTTGCCGCATCCCTGCTTGCCATCTCCCAAAGCGATGGCAAAAAGGTTTTGGCCTATTCCACGGTGGCCAATCTTGGTCTGGTGGCAGCCTGTGCCGGCGTCGGCATGCACGAGGGCGTGTGGGCCGGCACCCTGCTTATGATCTTCCATGCCGTGTCCAAATCCCTCATGTTCCTGTCCGTGGGCGCTGTGGAGAGCAATATGGGCAGCCGGAACATCGAGGATATGCACGGACTTATCGTCAAGCTTCCCCGGCTGGCCTTTACCATGATCATTGGTATCGCCGGCATGTTTCTCGCCCCCTTTGGCATGCTCATCTCCAAATGGGCGGCTCTCAAGGCCTTCGTGGACTCGGCCAGCATTCTCCTTATCGTATTTCTGGTCTTCGGCAGTGCGGCAACCCTGTTCTACTGGACGAAGTGGCTGGGCAAGCTGGTCTCGGTGATCCATAACAGCGAGCGCCTGCCCAACACCGTCAACCGCAGCGAGTGGTTTTCGCTGATCACCCTTGCCATCATCATGATCATTCTGTGCTTCACCTTCCCGCTGATTTCCGAAGCCTGGATCAATCCGCTGCTGTTCAACATGTTTAATCAGCCGCTGCCCACCATCATCAGCGAGGGCAACGTGCACATCATGACCATCATGCTGGGTGCGATCGTCATCCTGCCCATTGCCATTCGGCTGCTCACCTTTGGAAAAAATAAAATCGTGCCCTCCTACATGGCCGGTGTCAACACCGGAGACGATCGAAAATTTGTGGACTCCTACGGCGAGGAGAAACCCATTTATCTGGCCAACTGGTACATGACCGACTACTTTGGCGAGCAAAAACTGCTCACGCCATCCATCATTTTGTCCACCGGCGCCTTGATCGTCTTTATGTGCGTGGCGATGGGAGGTGTGCTCGGATGAACAAGGTTTTATGGATCGCAGGCTATATCCTGCTGGCCCCCTTCATTGGCGGGTTCTTGGACGGGCTGGACCGCAAGCTTACCGCCAGGCTTCAGGGCCGGAAGGGACCGCCCCTTCTTCAGCCCTTCTATGACATTTTAAAGCTGTTTTCCAAGGAAGCGGTGGTGGTCAACGAGGTCCAAAACTTCCTTGTCTGGGGATACCTCATCTTCACAGTCTTTACCGGAAGCCTGTTCTTCTCCGGCGGGGATATTCTGCTGTCTTTCTTCGCCCTCACCCTGGCGGAAATCTTCCTGGTGATGTCGGCTTTTTCCGCCAACTCGCCCTACAGTCAGATGGGCTCTCAGCGGGAGCTCATGCAGATGATGGCCTACGAGCCCATGGTGCTTCTTTCCGCTATCGGCTTTTACGTGGTGACCGACAGTTTTGCGGTTGGAGATATCGTCAGCTATCCCATTCCGCCCATCGCTTACATGCCGGGCATCTTCATTGGCTTCATTTATCTTTTGACCATCAAGTTTCGCAAATCTCCCTTTGATCTCAGCACATCCCATCATGCCCATCAGGAGATGGTCAAGGGTCTGACCACGGAGATTTCCGGCAACATGCTGGGCCTGGTGGAGCTGGCCCACTGGTATGAGACGGTGTTTTTGCTGGGTGTGGTGGCGCTGTTCGTGCTCACCGGCGCCTGGTGGAGCTGGATTGTGGCCGTGGCCGTGTGTCTTTTGTGCTACTTCCTGGAAATCTTCTTTGACAACACCTTCCCCCGGGTCAAATGGCAGCTCATGCTGGGATCCACCTGGATTGTGACGCTGATCGTGGGGGTCATCAATCTTATGATCCTCATGCTGGTCAAGTAAGGAGGCGGTCTCATGGCGAAAATGTCCAAGTCCCCGTGGCTGATCCATTATGACGGGTCCAGCTGCAACGGCTGCGATATTGAGGTTTTGGCATGTCTCACTCCGGTCTACGACGTGGAACGGTTTGGCGTGATCAATACGGGCAATCCTAAGCACGCCGACATTTTCGTGATCACCGGTGGCATCAACGCCCAGAACAAACCGGTGGTCCAGCAGATCTACGATCAGATGCCAAGCCCCAAGGTGGTGGTGGCCATCGGCATCTGCGCCTGCAACGGCGGCATCTTCAAGGACTGCTACAACATCCTGGGCGGCGTGGATACGGTTATCCCAGTGGACATCTATGTTCCCGGCTGCGCCGCACGTCCGGAGGCGATCATCGACGGTGTCGTCCAGGCGGTGGCCTTGCTGGACGAAAAACGAAAGGCCTACAAAGACGCAAAGAAAAGCGAGGTGCAACATGACGCAAACGATCCTACGGCTTGATTCCCACAGTTTGGTCCCCAAGGTTCTCCAGTTCAAGCATGAGGGCTATCGCCTCGTGCAGATCAGCTGCACCCGTTTGCCGAAGGACTACGAGATCACCTATTCCTTCGCCAAGGATTATGAGCTGGTCAATCTGCGGCTGGTCATCGATGAAAACACGGAAATCATCAGCATCAGCGATATTTTCGAACCAGCTTTTCTCTATGAAAATGAAATCCACGATCTTTTCGGCGTAAAGATCAATCTCATTTCCCTGGATTACCAGGGGAACCTCTACCGCACCGCCGAAAAGACCCCGTTCAAGTAAAGGAGGCATATCATGGCTCAGCGGAGTCTTGTTCCCTTCGGTCCCCAGCACCCGGTGCTGCCCGAACCCATTCATCTCGATCTGCTGCTGGAGGACGAAACGGTGGTGGAGGCTATCCCCTCCATCGGTTTCGTACACCGGGGACTCGAAAAGTTGGTGGAAAAGAAGGACTTTCAGGAATACGTCTATGTGGCCGAGCGCATCTGCGGCATCTGCAGTTTCATGCATGGCATGGGCTACTGTGAGGCGCTGGAAAACATTATGAATGTGGAAATCCCGCCCCGGGCGAAGTATCTTCGCACCATCTGGTGCGAAATGTCCCGAATCCACAGCCATATGCTGTGGCTGGGCCTTTTGGCCGACGCTTTCGGTTTTGAGAGCCTGTTCATGCAGTCCTGGCGCATTCGGGAAAAGGTGCTGGATATGTTCGAGTACTCCACGGGCGGCCGGGTAATCTTTTCCGTCAACAAGATCGGCGGCCTCCGCAAGGATATGGACCGTGGCATGCTGGACGCCTTTGTCAAGATGCTGGACGATATCGAGGTCCAGCTCCGGGAGATTACCGGCGCCTTTCTGAAGGATAGGATGGTGCTCTCCCGACTCAAGGATGTTGGCTTCCTGACCCGAAAAGACGCTTACGACCTGGGCGCGGTGGGCCCCATGGCCCGGGCCAGCAGCATTCCCCTTGACACCCGTAAGCTTGGCTACGGCGCCTATGATGAGCTGGATTTCGAGCCCATCACCAGCACTGTGGGCGACTGCTACGCCCGCACCGATGTGCGGATTCATGAGATCTTCCAGTCCATCGATCTCATCCGCCAGGCAGCAAGCAAGATTCCGGACGGCGAATTCGCCGTTCCTGTCAAGGGACTGCCCAACGGCGAATATTTTATGCGGGTGGAACAGCCAAGGGGCGAGGCCATCTACTATGTCAAGGCCAACGGCACCAAGTTCCTGGACAGGGTGCGGGTGCGCACGCCCACCTTTGCCAACCTCCCGGCCATGCTGGAAACCCTGAAGGGCTGTCAGCTGGCGGACGTACCCATTCTCATTTTGACCATCGATCCTTGCATCAGCTGCACCGAACGTTAAGGGAGGTTCCAAGTTATGGCGATCATGCGCATGGCGAAAACCGTCATGAAAAATCTGTTCTCCAAACCCGCCACCTATGGATACCCCGATGTAAAGCGCCAGTACCCGGCCCGCACCCGAGGGCATGTATCCATCGATATTGATGCATGCATCTTCTGCGGCCTTTGTTCGAGAAAGTGCCCTACTGGCGCCATACGGGTGGATCGGAACGGAAAGAGCTGGTCCATCGAGCCCTTCAGCTGTATCCAGTGCAACTGCTGTGTGGAGACCTGTCCCAAGAAATGCCTCCGAATGGAGAATAACTACACTGAACCCGGCGCTCACAAGCTTTTGGTGACCTACACTCAGAATAAGCCGGAAGAATAGGAGAGAACTATGCACGAATATCATGAAGCCATTCACATCATCGAACATGCCGTCGACGAAGCCAAGGCCCAGGGCAAAAACAAGGTGACCCGCATCAATCTGGTCATCGGCGAGAGCTCCGGCTATTCCGGCGACAGCATCGCCATGCACTTTGAGGACGCCGCAAAGGGAACCATCTGCGAGGGCGCCGAGATTCATGTGCGGCCGGTAAAGACCATGCTGCGCTGTCCCAACTGCCACGAGCTGTTCGTGCGCAAGCCCTTCCATTTCGAATGTCCTCATTGCGGCACGGAAGGCGTCCCCAGCGAGGTGGGAAAGGAAATGTCCATCGAAAGCATTGAGGCTGAATGACCCATTCGGCCTGGCATATCACGGTATTGGGTGTCGTTCAGGGGGTGGGTTACCGCCCCTATGTGGCGCGCCTTGCGGAAAAACTGGAGCTTACGGGATGGGTGCGGAATGAAGGCGGCATCGTCCAGATTTTTGCGGAGGGACCAAAGCCCGCTTTGGAGAAGCTGCTCTTTGAGCTCCGGAATCATCCCCCCTTTGGAGCCGCCATCGACGAGGTGGCGGTGCAGTGCGCTTCGCCCAAAGCGCTGCCCAGTTTCACAATTGCAGACAGCCGCCGCAGCGACGGCATCCCCCTGTTTCCTCCTGACCTGGCTCTTTGCGCGGACTGCCGGCGGGAGGTTATGGATCCGGGAGACCGCCGCTACCGCTATCCTTTTATCAGTTGCGTGGCCTGCGGGCCGCGCTACAGTATTTTAGAGGAACTTCCCTACGACCGGGCGCGCACCGCCATGAGCGTTTACGCCCAGTGCCCCGAATGCCAAAAGGAATATGCGGGCGGGGGGCGGCGCCGCCATGCCCAGACGCTGTCCTGCCATCAATGCGGTCCCCAGCTGATCTTTGAAACGCTGGACGGTCGTCTCAAGGGGGAAGCGGCGCTGGATGCGCTCTTAAAATCTCTTCATTCCGGCGGCGTTGTAGCGATCAAGGGCATCGGCGGCTTTCAGCTGGTATGCTCACCCTTGAATGAGCGGGCCGTAAAACGCCTCAGGGCCATCAAGGGCCGTGAGCAGAAGCCTTTTGCCGTCATGTTTCCCGATCTTCCCAGCGTCGCGGCGCTTTGTTCCATGAGCGAGGCGGAGATTCGTCTCATCGAATCCCCCGCCCGCCCCATCGTACTTCTCGAGAAAAGGGAGGACCCCTTTTCTCCTGAGGTTGCTGGCGGCAGCCGCTATCTCGGCGTCTTTCTGCCCTATACGGCGCTTCATCTCATCCTAACGGATAAGCTCGGTCCTCTGGTGGTCACCAGCGCCAATCCTGCCGGGGAACCCATCTGGACCGAGGACGGGGAAGCGCTGGTTTATCTGTCCATGCTGGACGGCGTGGCCTATCACGATCGGGTCATCCTGACGCCGCTGGACGACTCGGTGGTTCAGGTGGCGGCGGGGGCGCCCCGCATGGTGCGGCGCAGCCGGGGATACGTTCCCCGGCCCATCTTCCTGCAAAAAACCTTTCCGCGCCCCCTTCTGGCCATGGGCGGCGATCTCAAGGCGGGCTTTGCCCTGGCCGTCGGGAACCGGGTCTACCCAAGTCAATATCTCGGCGACATGAAGAGTCTGAATGTCCTGAAGAACTACCGCGGGGCACTTTCCAGAATGGAGCGCATTTTTCAGATCCGGCCGGAGACCGCCGTGTGCGATCTCCATCCCGGCTATGAAACCCGCCGTCTGGCCCATCAGATGTTTGGACGGGTTCTTGAGGTTCAGCACCACCACGCCCACATCGCTTCCATCATGGCGGAATATGACTTGGACGAGGTTCTGGGCGTAGCTTTTGACGGCACAGGCTATGGCACCGACGGCACCATCTGGGGCGGAGAATTTCTGCTCTGCCGGGGGTCCCATTTTGAGCGGGAGGGACATCTTCAGACCATCCCCATATGCGGCGGCGACGAGGCGGCCAAAAACGCCGGATTGGCTCTTGCGAGCTTTAAGCATGCTGCCGGCCTTGCTCCTGAAAATCCCCGTGAAGAATTGGTCCAGCGGGCGCTGGAAGGCGGAATCAAGACCGTTCTTTCCTCCAGCGCCGGACGGCTGTTCGACGCTATGAGCGCTCTTCTCGGGGTTCGGGACTACAACAGCTACGAGGGAGAATGCGCCATTGCCCTGGAAAACTTGGCTGCAAAAACGGCACCGCAGGATGGTTATCCCCTGCAAATCCCTCTGAAAAAAGGGGATGCTGTGATCTTGGATTCCCGGCCTTTGATCCGGGATGCCCGCTGTGCTTTGGATAGGGGCGTATCTCCGGGTGCACTGGCCCGGGGGTTTCACGAGGCATTGGCAAAAGCCATTGTCGAAACACTGATCCACCTTCGAGAAAAATACGGGATCCGGCGGGCTGCCCTTGGCGGCGGCGTCTTTGCCAACCGTATTTTGATGGAGCGGTGCAGTGCCCTAATCCAGGAGAACGGTTTTGAAATCTATCTGCCCCGGCAGATGCCCATCCATGACGGCGGCATAGCTCTTGGGCAGGCGTATCTTGGTTTACTTAAAGGGATGGAGGCGTAATTCTATGTGCGTTGCAGTACCGGGCAAAGTGATCGAGCTTCACGGCGGCACCGCCCAGGTGGATTTTTCCGGAAACGTGGTTACCGCCCGGACAGGTCTTGTGGATGTGAAGCCAGGGGATGCGGTCCTCGTCCATGGCGGATGCATTCTTCAAGTCATTTCCCAAAAGGAAAGTGATGAGCTCACCGCTCTCTTCCGGGAACTGGAGGAGCTGTCATGACCCTTGAAGCCGTCAAGGCGTTCCTTCTGCACTATGATGGGCCGCCCGCAGCCCTCATGGAGGTGTGCGGCACCCACACCCACGAGATTTCCCGCTGGGGCATCGCAAGCCTGCTCTCCCCAAAGATCCGCCTGGTATCCGGTCCGGGCTGTCCCGTATGCGTAACGGTGGCCTCCTACGTGGACCGGCTGGTGGAGCTGTCCAAAAAACCGGATCATACGGTACTCAGCTTTGGCGACATGCTCCGGGTGAAGGGGAGCGTCACCAGCCTCCGGGACGGCGGCGTCCGGGCGGAGATGGTCTATTCCCCCTTCGATGTACTGGAAAAGGCTGAAGCCCAGCCCCAAATGAGGTTTGTTTTTGCCGCTGTGGGCTTTGAAACCACGGCTCCTCTCTATGCACTTCTCCTCGAGGAATGTGTGAACCGGGGCATCGACAATGTCCGGCTGCTCACATCCCTCAAAGTGATGCCGCCGGTTATCGACTGGGTCTGCCGGCGAGGCGGTGTGGACGGCTTTATCGCGCCCGGCCATGTCAGCGTCATTACGGGAAGCGAGATTTTCCGCCCTCTCGCGCATAAATATGGCCTGCCCTTTGCCGTAACCGGATTTTCCGGCGAGGCCATTCTTGCCTCCCTCTACAGCCTTATGCAAAACCTCGGCAGGGGCACCGTGCAGAATCTCTATCCTTCGGTGGTAACGCAGACCGGCAACCCAAAAGCCCAGGCCCTCCTCCAGCACTATTTTGAGCCCTGCGATGGCGCATGGCGGGGCATGGGTATTCTCCCCGGTTCGGCACTGCGCCTTCGGGATGAATATGCCCCCTTCGACGTCGGAAGTGCGGAGCTGCTGGAGGACAGTGAGAACCCCGGCTGCCGATGCGCCGAGATTCTCACAGGCACCCTCCGTCCCGTCGACTGTCCTCTCTACGGCCAAGTCTGCACCCCCGAACATCCCGAGGGCGCCTGCATGGTATCGGCCGAGGGCTGTTGTTTCAACTGGTTCACCCATCACCGCACCTAAGGAGGCTTCCTTCATGAAAATCACTCTGGCCCACGGCAGCGGCGGCGAGACCACCCGGGCCCTCATCGATCAGCTTTTTGTCCGTCAGTTCACCAACCCCGCCCTCGACTCCCTGGGCGACTGCGCTCGGGTCCAAGGCTTCAAGCGCTTAGCCGTCACCACCGACAGCTTCGTGGTCACTCCCCTCTTTTTCCCGGGAGGCGATATCGGAAAGCTCTCGGTATGCGGCACGGTGAACGATCTGGCTATGGGGCTGGCCGCGCCCAGATACCTCACCTGCGGTTTCATTCTGGAGGAAGGACTGGAGCTGGACGCTTTGGAGCGGGTGGCCGCCTCCATGGCAAAAACCGCCCGGAAGGCGGGGGTCGTGGTGGTGGCCGGGGACACCAAGGTGGTGGAAGGCCGAGGCGGACTTTATATCAACACCGCCGGCGTGGGCGAAATTTTGGCCGACTTTTGCCCAATGGCACCAGGTGACGCCATTCTTCTGTCCGGCACCCTGGGGGATCATCATGCCGCCATTCTCAGCTCCAGGCTGAATGTCCAAAATGCCATTGAAAGCGATTGCGCTCCCCTTCATGTCATGGTCCAGCGGCTGGTGGAGGGCGGCATTCGCGTCAAGGCTCTGCGGGATGTTACCCGGGGCGGGCTTGCTACCATTCTAAATGAGCTTGCCGGCACACACACCCTGAGGATTGAGGACGCCGCCCTGCCCGTATCCCCGGAAGTTTGCGGCCTCTCCGGTCTGCTTGGCCTCGATCCCCTCTATATGGCCAATGAAGGAAAGATGGTGGCCATCGTGGACGGCCGGGATGCCGATAAGGCGCTTGACCTTCTTCGTACATCACCCTATGGGGAGAGGGCGGTGCAGATTGGCCGGGTTACAGTGCGAAACGAAGCGCCCGTGGTGCTCCAGACGGCCCTTGGCGGCAGCCGCGTTCTTGGTGTTCTCTATGGCGAGGGTCTTCCCCGAATCTGTTAAATTTTTGGTTTCACTAGGATTTGCCCTCCGAATGGTCTATAATAGGTTTGTACCCTATTTTAAATGAAGGAGCTGATCCATTATGACGAGTTTTGGTGAAGATTTGAGGAAATTTCTGCTCATGGGCATTGGTGCCGTGGCGGTTACCGCGGAGAAATCCAAGGAAGTGGTGGATGAACTGGTCAAAAAGGGCGAGCTCACCGTGGAACAGGGCAAGGTCCTCAATGAGGAACTGAAACGCAACATCAAGGACAAGATCAAGGACAATGTCACCGTCAATGTGGTGAAGGCCGAGCCCACTGCCGATGCTGTGGTGGAGAACCTCGATAAAATGAGCAAGGAGGACATCGAGGCCATCAAGGCGAAGCTGGCCGAGATGGAAAAAGCAGAGGAACAGCATGGAGAAGCGGAAAACGCCGCGGAATAACTTTGACAGCCGAACCCGGCTCAAGGAGATCATCTCCGTACTTAGCAAACGGGAAATTGTTAAGGGCATCACGCCGGAAAAACTGCGGCTGATCATCGAGGACCTGGGTCCCACCTTCGTCAAGCTGGGCCAGATCATGTCCATGCGTCAGGATGTGCTGCCTGCGGAGTACTGCAGGGAGCTGACCAAACTGCGTGCCGATGTGGCGCCCATGAGCTACGAAGAAGTTCAGGATGTCATCGAGCAGCAGTACGGCCGAACGCTCGCCAGCGTATTCAAGCATTTTGACCCCGTACCCCTCGGTTCGGCCTCCATCGCGCAGGCTCATAGCGCTATGCTCAAAAATGGCACGGAAGTTGTGGTCAAAGTCCAGCGTCCGGGTATCCATGACACCATGGCGATGGACATTGCCTTGCTGAAACGGGCTTCAGGCGTTTTGAAGCTGGCCAGCGGCACGGGAAACGTCCTCGACTTCCGTGCCATTCTGGATGAGATGTGGTTCGTGGCTCAGCAGGAGATGGACTTTATGATTGAGGCCCAAAATGCTGATGAGTTTTACGAGCTTAATAAGGATGTGGTCTACATCACCTGCCCCCGCATCCTTCACGAGTTCACCACCTCCAAGGTGTTGGTGATGGAATATGTGGAGGGCATTGAGCTGGACGAACAGGAACGGCTTGCCGAACTCGGCTACGATCTCAAGGAGATCGCCGTCAAGCTGGCCGACAACTATGTCAAGCAGATCATTGATGACGCCTTCTTCCATGCCGACCCCCATCCGGGCAACATTCGAATCCGGGACGGCAAGATCGTGTGGCTGGACCTTGGGATGATGGGAAGACTCACCGCCCGGGACCAGGCCCTCTTCAAAAAGGCGGTAAAGGCCGTGGCGGAAGGGGATGTGAGCGAACTTAAAAATGTTCTTTTGGCGCTTGGCGTGCACACTGGAAAGATCAATCATGCCAAGCTTTACACCGATATCGACGATATGCTCACCCGGTATGGCACCATGGAGGTGGGCAGCATGGATGTGGGTGTTTTGATGGAGGAATTGGTACTTCTCGCCCGAAGCAATCAAATCGCCATGCCCAAAGGCGTGACCATGCTGTGCCGCGGCATCATCACCGTGGAGGGCGTGCTTTGCCAGCTGGACCCCAACATCAATATGGTGGAGATCATGGCCAACCGCATGTCCAGCGAATTTTTGCAGGATTTCGATCCCATGGATGAACTCAAAGCCAATGCAAAGATTCTTGCCTATTCTAGCAAAAAGGCGCTTGGGATTCCCGGCCAAATCTCCGATATCCTCAAGATGGCCATCAAGGGCCAGAGCAAACTCAATTTGGAGCTGACGGGGTCGGAGGAACCGCTTGCCGCCATCGACAGGATGATCAATAAGATCGTGGTTTGCATCATCACCGCCGCCCTTCTGATCGGTTCCAGCCTCATCTGCACCACCAACATGCAGCCCAAGATTTTGGGCATTCCCGCGCTGGGGATCTTTGGGTTCATCGCCGCGCTGGTTTTGAGCGTCTGGCTGGTGGTGGCTACGCGCAAAAAAAGGTAGTGCTTAAGCATTTTGATCCCTTAAAAAATACCGTCCTTGGACGGTATTTTTTTATTGCCCCCGGAATTACAAATAAAAAATGAGTTGCTCCCTTTTACAGGTTCATGTATGATTAACACGTTCAAACAGATGTTTAGATTCTTTTTTTGAGGAGGTCCCTCCCTTGCTTTCAAAATTCAGCGTTAAAAAACCGCTTACCATAATTGTAGCGGTTCTCGCCATTATTCTGTTGGGGGTGGTGGCGTTCACCAAGATGCCCACCGATCTTTTGCCCAGCATGGATCTTCCCTACGTGGTGGTCATGACCACCTATCCTGGCGCCAATCCGGAAAAAGTGGAACTGACGGTAACCAAACCCATTGAAAGCACCCTTTCCACGGTGGGAGGGCTGGATAAAATCAGCAGCATATCCAGTGAAAACTCCAGCATGGTCATCTTCCAGTTCAACTACGGAGTAAACATGGATACGGTGATCATCGACATGAATAACAAGCTGGACATGGTTAAATCCCAGTTTGACGATGGGGTGGGTTCCCCCATCCTGGTCAAGATGAATCCGGATCTATTGCCCATCATGGTGGCCAGTGTGGACATGGACGGCAAGACCGTTCTTGAAACCTCCAAGTTGGTGGAAGAGGACGTCATCCCCACTTTGGAGCGGCTAAACGGCGTGGCCTCCGTGACCGGTATGGGACTTATTGAAGAAAGGGTGGAGATCACCCTCAGCCAAGATAAAATTGACGCATTAAACGACCGGATTCTGGGTTCGCTGGACGAGAGCCTGCTGGAAACCCAGCAGCAGCTGGAGGATGCTCGGGCGGAACTGGAGAGCCAAAAGGAGAAACTGGCCTCGGAGGGTTCCAGCCAGGCCCAAAAGCTGGCCGAAGCGGAGGCGCAGCTTTCCGGCGGAAAGGATCAGCTCAACAATGGGCTCAATCAGATCGCCCTTGCCAAGGTTCAGCTGGAGGCCCAGCTAAAGGAGCTGCAAACCCAGCGGGCCTTGGTGGAAAGTGCCATCACCGCCAAAAACGCTCTGCCCGAACTGGAGCAAGGAATCACGGGCGCCGAAATGGCCATCCAGCAAATTGACCTTGAGATTAAAAACGCTGAGAATCAGATTCCCGCCTTAAAAACACAGAGAGACAGCCTGGAGAGCGCTCTAAACGCCCTGCCGGATACGCCGGAGAACGCTGCCCAGCGCGCTCAGCTTCAGGGTGAGATCGAGGGTCTTGACGGCACCATTGCCACGCTGCAAAAAGCCGTGGACGATGGCAAGGCCCAGAAGGCTCAGTACGAAACCACCGTGACCTCCCTCAAAGAAAAAAAGTCCCAGATCGAGTCGCTGTTGGCGTCCCAGGGAGATCCTTCTTTGGAGACCCTGCAGGCTTCCCTTTCCCAGATTGATCAGGGGATCGCCAGCTGTGAGGAAGCTTTGGCTGCCCTTCCCGGCCAGGAGGAGTCCCTGAACGGCACCCTCAGTGATCTGGGTGATAAACAGCAGCAGCTTGAGACGGGCAAATCCACCATGAACCAGATGTTAACCGACGCTTCCGTGCAGCTTGCCCTGGCGGAAAAGGAGTTGGACGAGAAGACGGCAGAATTTGAGGCCGCACGAGATGCCGCCTATAAACAGGCCAATCTGGATGGGATGATCACCAAGGCCACCCTGAGCGGCATTTTGACCGGCGAGAATTTCTCCATGCCCGCCGGCTATCTCAAGGAGAACGGGGAACAGTACACCGTCAAAGTGGGTGATCCCTTCGGCAGTGTGGAAGAGATCGAAAACCTGGAACTGTTCCATATCGATGCGGATGATATCGGCGCAGTGAAGCTGAGTGATGTAGCCGATGTGGCTTTTGCCGACAACACCGGGGAGATGTACGGCAAGATCAACGGCAATGACGGCATCCTGCTCACCCTGCAAAAACAGAGCACCGCCTCCACCAGTGAGGTTTCGGACCTCATCCGCGCCGCCATGGCCGATCTGGAGGCGGAGCACCCCGGCATGCACCTCACTGCCCTTAACGATCAAGGCATCTATATTGATATCGTGATCGATTCCGTTTTGAACAATCTCATGCTGGGCGGAGCACTGGCCATCGTGATTTTGTTCCTCTTCCTGCGGAATCTGAAGCCCACCTTAATTGTGGCCTTCAGCATTCCCATCAGCCTCATGCTGGCCGTGGTGCTCATGTATTTCACCGGTGTGACCATGAACGTCATCTCCCTGGCCGGTCTGGCGCTGGGCGTGGGCATGCTGGTGGACAACAGTATCGTGGTGATCGAGAATATCTACCGCATGCGTGCGGAGGGCGTTCCCGTGGCCAAGGCCGCCGTGAAGGGAGCCAGCCAGGTGGCCGGCGCCATTGCTTCCTCCACGCTGACCACCATCTGCGTGTTCCTGCCCATCGTGTTCACCGAGGGCATTTCCAAGGAATTGTTCGCCGATATGGGCCTTACCATCGCCTACTCCCTGCTCGCCAGCCTTTTCATTGCACTGACCCTCGTTCCCTCCCTATCCACATTGATGATGAAAAAGCCGGATACCGTAAGACATGGGCTTTTTGACCGGTTTACCGCCTTCTACGGGAGGCTTCTGGGCCATACCCTGCGCCACAAGGCCATCGCCCTTATCGCTGCGGCTTTGCTGCTGGGCGCCAGTGTGTACGGCGCGCTCACCATGGGAACGGCTTTCATGCCCGAGACCGACAATTCGGAGATCTCTGTGAGTCTTGAAACCTCCAAGGAAACCACCAAGGCCGATACCTGGGCCCTCAGCGATGAGGCCGCTGAACGCATCCGGCAGATTCCCGGGGTCGAAACGGTGGGCGCTATGCAAAGCGGCAATGATAATGCGGTCAGCATGTACGTGCTGCTCGACGACAAACGGGATATGACCAGCAATGAGATTGCCCGGAAGATCAATGAGGTCACCGCCGATATGCCCTGTGAGATCACAGCTTCGGGCTCGGCCATGGATATTTCCGCCCTGGCCGGTTCGGGCATCGAGATTGACATTCGAGGCACGGATCTGGATGAACTGCAGCGCATCGCAAAGGAGATAGCGGCGCTCGTGGCCGAGGTCCCCGGCACGGAAAACGTGAGCGACGGCCTTGAGGATACGGCCACCGAAACCCGCGTCATCGTGGATAAGAACAAGGCTCTTGAATATGGACTCACCGTGGCCCAGGTCTATCAGGAGGTAGCTAAAGCGCTCTCCAGCGAGACCACTGCGGCAACCTTGACGCTGGATGCCGATGAATATCCGGTGATCGTGGCCGACGATCCCGCCGGCGCTCTCACCCGGGATACCCTGGGCGAATACAAGCTCACCGTCACCAAGGACGGCGAAGAGATGGAGATCTCCCTCAATGAGATTGCTAAAATCACCGAGGCCGAAGGGCTCTCCTCCATCGCCCATGAGGATTTTTCCCGGTATATGTCGGTTACGGCCGCCGTGGACGCAGACCACAACATCGGTCTGGTAAGCCGGGATATCGAGAAAAAACTGGCCTCCTACACCGTGCCCGAGGGCTACAGCGTGGAAATTGCCGGCGAGAGTGAAACCATCAGCAGCACCCTCAGCGACCTCATTCAGATGGTGTTGCTGGCGGTGGTCCTGATCTACCTCATTATGGTGGCCCAGTTCCAGTCCTTTCTCTCCCCCTTCATCGTGCTGTTCACCATTCCTCTTGCCTTCACCGGCGGTTTCCTGCTTCTATGGATCTGCGGTTTTGAAGTCAGCGCCATTGCCATGCTGGGCCTATTGGTTCTCGCCGGTGTGGTGGTCAACAATGGTATTGTGTTCGTGGATTGTGCCAACCAGCTCCGCGCCGGCGGCATGGAACGGCGTGAAGCGCTCATCGCTACCGGCCGTATGCGTATGCGGCCCATCCTCATGACCGCGCTGACCACCATCCTTGGCCTTATTACCCTAGCCTTTGGCATGGGTACCGGTTCGGATATGCTCCAGCCCATGGCGGTGGTGATCATCGGCGGCCTGACCTACGCCACGGCCCTCACCCTGTTCATTGTGCCTGCCCTCTATGACATCTTCCAGAAAAGACCCATCCGCCATGCGGATGTGGACGATCTCTAAATTCAGACATAAAAAAAGCCTCCGCCTGAGCGGAGGCTTTTTTAGGTTTAAGTGGAAAGGGTGGAATTCCGCACGATGAGCTCCGTATCCAGCATCGCCCGATGGGACGTGGTGATTTCCCCCCGGATTCTGTCAATGAGAATATTGCAGACCTGCTTGCCCATCTGATACTGCGGCTGAACAATGGTGGAGATGGAGGGCGTATAGATCTGCGCCAGGGGATCGCCGTCGAATCCGATCACGGCCAAATCCTCCGGTACCCGGATGTTGAGTTCCCTGGCCGCACGAATGGCATCCGCCGCCAGTTTATCGGAGGTGGCAAAGATGGCGTCCGGCCTGTTTTCAATCCTGAGCAGCTCCCGGCAGCACGGCATGCCGTCGTTGTCCGCCGTCACCACGGTGCGCTGCCATTCCGGGCGAATCTCCAGTCCTTCCGCCTCAAGGGTGTCCAAATAGGCGTCCAGCCGAATATGCGCGAAATGGAACTGAACGGAACGGTTGATGATGGCGATCTTTTTACGGCCGATGGAGATGAGATGGCGCACCGCAACACAGGCGGAATTGTATTCATCAATACTGGCAAAGGGCACATTGGAGCCCTCCGGCGTAACCCGGTTGACAGCCACGGGATAACGGGCCGACAGCTTCTCCAGTTCCTCAAAAGGCACCCGCTGATCAAAACAGATAAGTCCGTCCACAAAGTGTTGGCTCAGCATGTCCATATAGCCCGTTACCACGCCCTGTTCCGTATAGGTCTGCGCGACCAGGACCTGATAACCCTGTTCATGGGCAAAATCCTGAATTCCCCAGTTGACCATACTGTAAAAAGCGCCAAACATGGGAAGAAGGACCAAAATTCGCCCGCTACGGTTCTGTCGAAGATTGCGCCCCAGCATATTGGGCTGATACTCCATCTCCTCAATAATCCGTTCAACTTTTGTTCGAGTCTGCTGCTTCACAGGTCCCGAACGATTGATAACCCTGGAAACGGTGGCCACCGAGACCCCCGCCCGCCGGGCAACATCCTGAATTGTGTAAGTTTTCATTCCATATCTCCTTTAAATCATACGACTATTGTAAAGTACTTAAGAAAAAAAATCAAATCATGAAACTTTTTTCTTAAATTCTGTTGACAATCTCCCAAAACGCTGTAATATATTACTGTAATCCTTTACAATATATATTGCCCCAAGGTGCGAGCTGAGCCAACCAGCTCGAAAGCGGCGTATGATGAGGGGTCTAGCATGATACGGCGCTTGAAAAAGGCCGCTGATCAGGCAGCGGCCTTTTTTATTGATTCCATGGCCACAAAGCCGCTCAGGCCGAGTGCGGCTTCATGGTTTTTCAAAGGCTCTCTAAAAAGTTTTTGACCTGTCCTCTATTTTTCAACACAACCATTTGGGTATCCCCACGATTGGCCAGCATGTCATAGAACTGCTCCCGGTTCCTTTGATCCATCCTCCAAATGGACCTAAAGAAATCAAACTTCTCCTTGGTGAGCCGTTCCGGGCAATAGCCCCCCATATCCGGGCGGCTTTTTCCATAGTACCTGATCAGCCGCTTGACGGCGCCGCAGACGCATTGCACTCGGGAAAAGTCCATATAGATCACGGTGTCACAATACTCCAGCCTCAGTGGAAGGGTGCGTATAATATTGCCGTCAATGACCCAGCGGGGTTTTCTCAGTTCCTCCAGGAGCAGTGCATCAAACTCAGGTTCCGATACACTTTTCCAGTTATCCCGCCAGTAGAGCGCATCCAAGTGAACCAAAGGCAACCCCAGCCTTTCAGACAGCTCCCGGGCCAGTGTGGTCTTCCCGCAGCCGTTGCCGCCAATGATCAGTATCCGTTCCAAATTCATCACCCATTCTTTGATACCTTTTATTATATCAGCCCGTCAAAGGAAAAAAACCGTTTGGATCATTTTGTTCAATTGACATCGCTTTAGAATGGTGATATATTGATAAAAACCGTGGACGAGGAAGTTAGGCTGTCAAACGATCTAAAGCGAATCCGAGATGGTGTGAGTCGGAAAGATGGCGTTTCAGCAAGTGGGCCTCCGAGGGCGAAGCGAAAGGCAGCGAGTAGCTTAGACGCACGGCCGGCGTTATCGGGCCAGGGGTGTGATGGCACCCTGCAAAGTGGGTAGACTTTGCCAAACAAGGTGGTACCGCAGGTTTAACGCCTGTCCTTGAGCGATTCAAGGATAGGTGTTTTTTGTTTTTCTATGAAGAAAGGCGGGGTGTACATGGACGATTCATTTACCCTATATGATCTCAAGGTGGAGGTCATCGCTTCCGATAAGCCCATGGTGTGCAGCCACAAAGTGGGCGATTACTTTCTAGTCATTGGCGAGAATCTGGTTTTCCCGGAGAATCATTCCTTCTCCATGTATGCGCTCGGCGCGCTGCTCCCTCTTTTGCCTGCAAAGCAGCGAATGCTTCACGAAAACGACTGGATGCTCTCGGACAGCATCATCGCCTGCCCCGATCCAAACTGCGGAGCTCGATTTAAGATCACCCGCATCGGCACTCGTAAATTCAGCCATGCCGCCTGTACGGTAGAGGCTATTGGTAAAGGAGAATCATCATGAACCAGAAATTTGAACTTACTCCAGGCTACACAATCAACCGCATCATCAACGGCTGCTGGCAGCTGTCTGAGGGGCACAGCCTCACTTGCAAGCTGGATTTCGACGACGTGATGCGCGCCTTCCATGGACTGGTTGAGCGGGGCTTCACCACCTTTGACTGCGCGGACATCTATACCGGTGCGGAGGAATTCATCGGCGAATTCGTCAAGCAGCTTAAAAATGGAAGCAGCATATCACCCGACGATATCCAGATTCATACCAAATATGTGCCCGACCTCGATATTCTCCAGGATGTTGATTTTAATTACACGGAAAAGATTATTGATCGAAGCCTTCGCCGCCTCAATCGGGATACGCTGGATCTGGTGCAGTTCCATTGGTGGGATTACGATGTTCCCGGCTGTGTGGAAACGGCGGGACATCTGTGCCGGCTGCAGGAAAAAGGCAAGATCCGCAATATCGGCGTGACCAACTTTGATACGAAGCATCTGGCGGAACTGGTGGATGCAGGCATTCCCGTGGTGTCCATTCAGACCCAGTACTCCGTCTTTGACCGCCGTCCGGAAAAAGCCCTTTTGCCTTACTGCAAGGAAAAGCACATTCCCCTTCTGTGCTATGGCACCCTGTCCGGTGGTCTTCTGGCCGAACGTTGGATCGGTGCGGCCTCGGCCAATCCGGAAACCCGTTCCCAGGTGAAATACCTCCAAGTGCTGGAGGATTCCATGGGTTGGGAGGGCTACCAGGAGCTTTTGCTGATCCTGCAGAGGATCGCCAAGCATCACGATGCAAGCATCGCCCATGTGGCCTCCAAATACATCCTCAGCCAGAGTGGCGTGGGTGCCGCCATCATTGGCATCCGTAACAGCAAGCATGTGGATTCCAACACCCGCATTTTTGATTTTGATCTGGATGCGAAAGAGATGGAAATGATCCGGAACCATCTGGCAAAACACAATATGCTGGAGGGCGAACCCTTTGAGCTGGAGCGCACCGTGGGCTCCAAGTACAGAAACATCATGAAGATGAACCTGAACGAATAAAACAATCAAAAAACCCGCTTAGCTGAAGCTAAGCGGGTTTTTTTGTTGGTCTGGGTGAGAGGAATCGAACCTCCGGCCTCTTGAACCCCATTCAAGCACGCTACCAAACTGCGCTACACCCAGATAACGAACGTTGTTATTATAGCAAAAGAACAGAGTAATTGCAAGCTGTTTTCACAATTTGCCATGAAACCGAAAAGGTCCACGGGATGTGGACCTTTGGTTTACAGCAAAATGCAGATCAATCCGCCGCTTCCGTCATTGATGATGCGGGATAGGGTTTCCTGAATTTTCTGCTGCGCGTCGTCGGGCATGCGCATCAGTTTACCGGACAGCCCTTCCTTCACCAGCTCGTGGAGAGACTTGCCGAACATATCGGTGGACCAAATCTTAGCCGGATCATTCTCGAACTCGGACAAAAGATATTTGACCAGCTCTTCGCTCTGCTTCTCCGTACCCACGATGGGCGAGACTTCCGTTTCGATATCCACGCGGATGAGATGCAGGGAGGGTGCGCTGGCTTTCAGCCGGACCCCAAAACGATTGCCCTGCTTTACCAGCTCCGGTTCATCCAGCACCAGCTCATCCATGGTGGGCGCGACCAATCCGTAACCGGTCTCCCGGACGCTGTTCAGAGCATCCTTCACTCGATCGTATTCCCGTTTGGCATGGGTTAGCTCCTTCATCATGGACATGAGTTGATAGTCGTTTTGAATGGGTACGCCGCATTCTTCCTCCAGCACCTTGTAGAAAAGGCCGGGCTGAGCGTCCATGGCGAACTCGATTCGGCCTTCACCCAGCTCCAGGGAATCGACCTTGGGTTCGGTGAGGCTGTCAATGTCCTGAAACGCGCCGGAGAATGTGGTGTAATCCCGCATCTTGGTCATGTTGGCAGCCGCATCCCTGAGGGCTTCCATAACCTCTTCAATCAGCCAGTGATCCTCTTTGAGGGCCTGCATCCATTCGGGAATCTCGAGGTGGACCTGACGCAGCGGAAACTCAAAGAGTACCTTGCTGAGAATGTCGTCCACATCCCCCTGCTCCATCTCCATAACATTCACCGCCAGCACGGGAACGTCATATTTTTCTTCCAGGCCTTCCCGCAGGGTTTCAATGTCGGGGTTCCGCGGATCGGTGGAGTTGAGCACCACCACGAAGGGCTTATTCATCTCCTTGAGTTCGCCCACCACCCGTTCTTCAGCCTCAATATAGTTGGATCTCGGGATCTCCGAAATGCTGCCGTCGCAGGTCACCACGATTCCGATGGTGGAGTGATCGGTGATCACCTTTCGAGTGCCCAGCTCCGCCGCTTCCTCGAAAGGTATATCATGATCGAACCAGGGCGTGCGCACCATGCGGGGTGCGTCGTCCTCTTCGTGTCCCATGGCTCCCGGCACCAAATAGCCCACACAATCCACCATGCGCATCTTCATGTGCGCACTATCCGAAAGGGAGATTTCCACTGCCTCATTGGGCACAAATTTGGGCTGAGTGGTCATGATTGTCTTGCCGGAGCCGCTTTGGGGCAGCTCATCGATGGTGCGCTCCTTGCGATAGGAATTTTCGATGTTGGGCAGCACCATCAAATCCATAAAGCGCTTGATAAATGTTGACTTGCCCGTGCGCACCGGGCCCACCACGCCCATGTAGATGTCGCCGTCCGTACGCTCGGCTATGTCTTTATAAAGATCATAGGTTTCCATCTTCTCCCTCCTTACCATTGCATCCCCACATTGGACCAGTACAAGTATATGAAGGGCTATGCCAAAACATGACGTACTTCTGGGGACAAAAAAAGAACCCCCGCCATTTGGGGGTCCTTCGGATAATTCAGCCTTGTTTAGATTTGCCCGCCTTCTTTTTTAGACTCTCCCAGGTGAAGCGCTTCTCCTCACCCTTGATCAGCCGCACAATGTTCTGGCGGTGAGAAAACAGTGCCATAGCCGCCACCAGAATAGCGAACACCAAAAAGGGCGTTCCTCCGTAGCCGGAAATAGCTGCGTAAATGGGCACCGACGCCGCCCCCAGAATGGAGGAAAGGGATACATAGCCGGTAATGAAAAGCAGGATAACCAGCGAAGCAATAATGATGAGCATGGGAATGGGCATGAGCACCAACAGCGCACCAATGGAAGTGGCGATGCCCTTGCCGCCCTTGAACTTCATAAACACCGGCCAGTTGTGGCCCACAATGGCGCCCAGGGCGCCCACATAGCCCCCAACCGGGCCCAGCAACCAAGTTCCCACCAGAGCCGCTATGACGCCCTTCAGCGCGTCCATCACCAGGGCCAAAAGGCCGTAGCTGATGCCAAACACCCGGGTCATATTGGTGGCACCGGCGTTTCCGCTGCCGTAATTGCGTACATCGTCCTTCAAAAACCAGCGCCCAAGGAAATAGCTTGACGAAAAACATCCCAGCAAATATGCGCCGATAAAGATCAGCCCATACCCAACATAGGTCATCTGCCACCATCCTCCTTGTTATTTCGTTGCCGCTTCAGAATGCGAATAGGTGTCCCGGAAAAATCAAAAGCCTTACGCAAATGATTCTCCAGATACCGTTCATAGGAAAAATGCATCAATTCGGGATCGTTTACAAAAAGTACAAAGGTGGGAGGCCGGGTGCTCACCTGGGTGGCGTAATAGATTTTCAGCCGCCGGCCCTTATCGCTGGGCGGTTCCACCACGCTGATGGCATCGTTGATCACATCGTTCAAAACACCGGTTGGAATGCGCTGACGGGTGTTTTCCACCACCCGGTCCGCCTCCTCCAGCACCCTGTTCACCCGCTGGCCGGTCTTAGCGGAGATGTAGAGGGTGGGTACATAGTTCATGAAAGATAGGTTATTCATGACCCTTTTGCGGTGCTGCTCCAAGGTGCCCGTTTCCTTATCCACCAGATCCCATTTGTTGACCAGAACCACGGAAGGTTTGCCCTCCTCGTGGACCAGCCCGGCAATCTTCACATCCTGTTCCGTAGCATATTCTCTGCCGTCGATTAAAATGAGCGCCACATCACAGCGGCGAATGGCCATGAGAGAGCGGATCACCGAATAGCGCTCAATGGAGGCGTCCTCAATTTTGGCCTTGCGCCGAATGCCCGCGGTATCGATGATCACATACTTTTTCCCATTTCGCTCAAAGGGTGTATCGATGGCATCCCGGGTGGTGCCCGCGATGTCGCTGACGATGGAACGCTTCTCGTTCAAAATCATGTTGACCAAGGAGGACTTGCCCACATTGGGCCGTCCCACCACGGCGATATGGATGGCCTCGTCCTCCTCCTCCAACTCGTCAGGATCCGGAAAATAGGCCACCATGGCGTCCAGAAGATCACCGATCCCAAGGCCCTGGGCCGCGGAGATGGGCATGGGGTCGCCCATGCCCAGATCGTAAAAATCGTAGATGGCGTCGTTGCTGGGCCCATCGATCTTGTTGACCACCAGGATCACCGGCTTGCCCGCCCGGCGTAGCATATCCGCCACATCGTGGTCCGATGATGTCACGCCCTGCCTGCCGTCCACAAAGAAGAGGATGACTTGTGCATTGTCAATGGCGATTTCGGCCTGCATGCGCATGTCCTGAAAGAGTTCCTCATCGCTTTTGATCTCGATGCCGCCGGTATCCACCAGCGTAAAGGCGTAACGCTGCCATTCCCCATCGGCATAGATGCGGTCACGGGTCACGCCCGGCGTATCCTCCACAATGGACAGACGCTGCCCAACAATTCGATTAAAAAAGGTGGATTTGCCCACATTAGGCCGTCCCACCACAGCCACCAATGGCTTGTTCATCCGTTCACCTCCCGGGTTATTACCCGAAGAAAATCTTCCCCCAGCTGGGGTACCGGAAACACCGGAATCTGGAGCGCGTTCTCCACGTCCTCCAGCGTCACATCATCCAAAAATATATCCTCATCGCTGCGAAGCATGCTGTCCGAGATAAAAAGCGCTTCGCCGAGGTCCTCGTCCTTCAGCTGCTCGATCAAATCGCCGCCGGTCAGAAGGCCGGTCACCGTGATGCTCTCCCCATAGTAGCGGTTTTGAATGCTTTTCACCTTGATCCGCTCCCCGCCGGGAATGGCGGAAATCAGTTCCCGAATCCAGCCTTCCGCCGCCACACCCGTGGCGATGGTGCGCCGTCCGGGAACCGTGCGGCTTTCCGTTTTCAACGCTTCCAATACTTCGCTGCGCATTTTGGCTACCAGGCCCACCCCATTTTCCAGCTGGGGATAATCCTCATAAGCTTCCGGCGGCGGCAGGGTGCGCCCCGCCTTCCAATAGAGCTCGTCCGCGGGAAATACAAAGCGTGTGCCCAGACGTTTCAGAAGTCTTTCCTGCCATACGCCAATCTGATCCAAAAGTTCGGAGGCCTTTGCCTCGTCCACCGCCTGAAGGGGATAAAGCCCCTCCCGGAAGCGCGTCATTCCCACCGGCACCACGGCCATGGATACCGATGCCGGATGAAGGCCGGACAGTTCCTCGATGGTTTGATCCAGCACTTTGCCATCGTTGAGCCCAGGACAGAGCACCACCTGGGCATAGAAGTGCAGATTCGCCTTCGCCAAACGGTTAAGCCGCGGCAGAATGGGCGCTTCCTTCTTTCTGCCCAGCATGAAGGTCCTGACCTCGGGATCGGTGGCATGAACGGAGATATAGAGGGGAGAAACCTTTCGGCGGAGTATCCGCTCAAACTCCAGATTGTTCACATTGGTGAGGGTCACATAGTTGCCCATGATGAGAGACAGCCGCCAGTCATCATCCTTTACGCGCAGGGTGTCGCGGATCTTTGAGCGGGGGTGTTGATCCACAAAACAGAACACGCAGTGATTCTGGCACCTGCGCACCTCACCCATCAGGTTGTCCTCGAAAATAAGCCCCAGCGGCTCGTCCTCATCTTTTACGACGGCAAGCTCCAAATCCTGATCCTTGCGCCTAAGCCCAAGGGTCAGCCGGCTTTGACTGCACAGAGCCTCGTAGTCGATCACATCCACCACATCCTGACCATCGATGGAAATGAGCTCATCCCCCGGCTCAACACCAAGGCGGCGGGCTAATCTCCCTTTCACTCCCACGATGCGGTGCATGGGTTTCCTCCTTAAACTTCAATAGTCTAAGATTATCGCGAAACCCGCTTTAAGTCAAGGAAAGCAAAGGGCGTGCACGATCCGTGCACGCCGTTCATTCTATGGTTTTAGGATGGATCGTCATCGTCCCGCTTTTTAAAGGGAAACATTTCCCGAACATTGTCCACAAGCTTGGTCTTGCGCTCATTCTTGCCGGTGGAGACAAACAGGAAAATGGCGCCGCCGCCCACGACCACCACGAGCAGCCAGATGAGACCGCTGCCCATGCCCTTGCTTTCCTCCCTGGCCGGTTTTACGTTGTAGGTCTTGGCCTGCTGGGCCTGGGGTGTGGCTCCAGCCGATCCGGCGCCGCCCGCGCCGCCGGCCGATGCTTCAGGCGTTTGATGCGGCGCTTCTTCACCGCCGCCGGAGACTTCCGACTTATCCTCCACAGTGCCGCCATAAAGGGTGGTATACACCACATCGGCAAGAAGGCCTGAGGATGCAAGGACCCGTTCCTTTTCAATCTCATGGGTACCGAGCTCAAAGAGGATGCACCTTGGTCCAATCTCCTGATTGTAGCTGCCCTTGCCAATGTAGATATCCTTCACCAGGCCGGGATATTCTTTGTCGGCCACCGCCTTGATGCTCTTGGCGAACTCCAGATTGGCCTGCTGATTCTGATTCTTTTTGCCCACCACCATTCGAATCTTGGACACCGCTTCACCGTCGATCTCCTGCACGTATTCGTCAGCGGATACGCCGTCCCGGTGAATATCGAAGATGGCATCAGGATTGGATTCGAGAAGGTTGGTCACTGTGCTTTTGGATCTGCGGTAGGCGCCGGCGTCGTGAGGCAGATGATTGGTGGTATCCACCTCCACCTCCACGCCCTTTTCCTCCAGCGCAGCGGCAAACTCTTCACCCACATCCACGATACCTCCCTGGCCCTCCACCGATTCAGCTCCATCCCCTGGGATGTAGGATTCATCGGTGTGAGTGAAATAGATGGCGATCCGTTTGGTGTCCTCCGGAGCGAAGGCGGTGCTGTCCACCTCCTCAAAGATATCCGGAAGTTCCACATCCTCCACATAAGCGGCCTTGCCCTGACGGGCCGTGTCATCCACTTCGCTCACCTGATAGAGCTTATTATCTCCGCTGATGTATTGGTCCTCTGCATACACCTGGCCGCTGTAGGTGAAAAGTACGGAACCGTCCTCATTGTACACCGTGTAGGGGCCGCCGCCGTTTTCCAGCGTATCAGCCTTGATGGGAGCGCTCAAAAACAGGAGGCTTGCCGCGGCCAGACCCGCAATCCATCTAGTGCTTTTCATGCTTCGCTTCCTCCTTTTTAACGAATTCCCCGTCCTCAATCACCATGTCCTTTTTGCTGGTGCCGCCCTGCAGCCGCTCACGGGCCTCGCCGATGAGCTCCGCCGCCAGCACAGCCACAATACCGGAAACCACCACCGCGTCAAAGGCCCCTGCGCCGCCCAGACGTACGGCGGCCGGCACGCCGCTCACGCCGTTGATGATGCCTTGGGTGATATCCGCAAGGAGCACGCCCATCACGCCGCCAATGAAGGCGCTTCTTCTCGAGCGGCCCATCAGATAGGCGATGATACCCGCCGCAATGCCATAGAGGTAGGTGGGCTCAAAGTACATACCTTCCGGCTCCGCCGGGAAGAACCGTCCAATAAGGTACACCGCCGCACCGGACAGGATGGCTGCAGCCACGGCCCGCACCCTCTCCTTGGTGGTGCCCGCCTTGATAAATAGATGTATACACAGGATAAGGGGAATGATGGCGCCGCCGATATTGACGGACCAGTAGGTGGTCAACTGTATATCGGGAATGATTCCACCGACAAAGATGAACACCACATAAACCAAAGCCTGCCGGTCCGTCAGGCGCATGCGGTCCAGCACCCGCTGCCCCACGCCAAAGGCGATGAGGATACCGACGACCAATAAGATCCAAAGTCCTATGGGCATAAAATCACACCTTCTTTTTGTATTTCAAGTCTAGATTACCCGCCGGCAAAAAAGGTATGCGGTCCAAGTTTTTCCATGAAAAAAACGCGAAGGAGATCCCTTCGCGTATGAAAAGAAGGAGTGCCGTAGAGTGTATATTCAACCGAACCGACCGGCGATGTATTCCTCCGTGCGCTTATCGGACGGATTGTGGAAGATGGATTTCGTGTCCGCCATCTCCACCACCTCGCCATGAAGGAAGAAGGCCGTGCGGTCGGATATACGCGCCGCTTGCTGCATGTTGTGGGTCACAATAACGATGGTGTAATCCTTTTTGAGTTCCTCCACCAGGTCCTCAATACGTTTTGTAGCGATGGGGTCCAGCGCCGAGGTCGGCTCATCCATCAGGATGACTTCCGGCTCCACCGCCAGCACCCGGGCAATGCAAAGCCGCTGCTGCTGGCCCCCGGAAAGGCCAAGGGCTGATTTATGGAGGCGGTCCTTGACTTCGTCCCAAAGCGCCGCCTGCCTCAGGCTTTTTTCCACGATCTCCGAAAGCCTTTTTTTATTTTTAATGCCATGGACCCTGGGTCCATAGGCTATGTTGTCGAAAACCGACATGGGAAAGGGATTGGGGTTTTGGAAGACCATACCCACCCTTTTGCGAAGAAGAATGGGATCATACTCCCGGTAGATATCCTGCCCTTCAAAGGCGATCTGCCCTTCAATGCGCACGCCGGCTATGAGATCGTTCATGCGGTTCAAGGTTTTTAAATAGGTGGATTTCCCGCAGCCCGAGGGGCCGATCAGCGCCGTCACCTCGTTGTATTTGATGTTCATATTGACCGATTTAAGCGCATGGAAGTCCCCGTAGTAAAGATTTAAATCCTTTGCGGTAATGGCTGTATCCTGCATGAATGTTCACTCCTTCTTTAGGTCGTTCTCTTTTTTTCCAGATGACGCACCCAGGCGTTGGCGCCAATGTTGATGCCCACCACCACAACCACCAGAACCGTGGCCGTGGCAAAGGCCATATCCTCGGAGATTCCCTCCCGGGCCAGCGTATAGAGATGCAGAGCCAGGGATCTGGCCGATTTGGTGAGGCTGGTCGCGATATAGGTGCCGCTGCCAAGGGTGAGGAACAGGGCGGCCGTCTCTCCCACGATTCTGCCGATGCTGAGCAGCAGTCCCGAAATGATGCCGCCGGAAGCCGCCGGAAGTACTACGCTTCGTATGGTCCTGAGCTGGGTTGCGCCGAGGGCCAGGCTCCCCTCACGGTAGGACATGGGCACCGCCCGCAGGGCTTCCTCCGAGGTTCGGATAATGGTGGGCAGAATGAGCACGGTGGCCGTCAGCGCGCCATTGAGGAGGGAGTAACTGAGGCCAAACATCTTGCCAAAGAAGATGAACCCAAAAAGTCCAAAGATGATAGAAGGCATGCCGGCAAGGTTTTCCGTACAAAAACGGATCAGCCTGACCATCCGCGTTTCCTTCGCATATTCCACAAGATAGATGGCGGCCATCACGCCGAGAGGCGCCGCAATCACCATCGTAAGTCCAATAAAGTACAGCGTGTTGACCAAAACGGGGAAGATACCGCCCTCATCGCCCATTCCCTTTACCGCGCCGGTCAGGAATTCCCAGGTGATGTGGGGCACGCCCTTGGCCAAAATGTAGCCAATGATCAAAAGCAGCATGGCCACTGTCAAAACGGCCGCTCCCCACAGGAAGCCCATGGCCACCTTTTGGTGCTGCCGCATGCGCCGCACTCTTGCCAATTCCTGATCCCGTTTGTTGGCCGGGCCCATGCTCTGGGATTTTACGCCTCTGCCCGCAACCGGCAGCGATACCCTTCCGCTATTTTCCATTAATACTCACCGCCTTATGCAGGATTCGATTGACCACAAGATTGAGCAGCATGATAAACAGGAACAGCACCAATGCGGTTCCAAACAAAGCCGTATAATGTTCGGTACCCGGCCGCACATAGGCCATTTCAAGCACGATGTTCACCGTCATGGTTCGGACGGGATCGAGTATGCCGCCGGGGATGGCCGGCGTATTGCCTGCGACCAGAATCACCGCCATGGTCTCGCCGATAGCCCGGCCAATGGACAGCACCACACCCGCGGCAATGCCCTTGACGGCGGCTGGCAGCACCACTTTGTAGATGGACTGCCATTTGGTGGAACCAAGGGCCAGCGAGCCCGCCCGAAGACTGTTATCCACCGCCCGCATGGATACCGCCGATACGCTGATGAGGGTGGGCAGAATCATAACGGCCAGGATGAAGGCTGCGGAAAGCACCGAAAGGCCCGTACCCCCGAACACGGTCCGCACGAAGGGCACGATCACGGTAAGCCCAAAAAAGCCGTATACCACGGACGGAATGCCCGAGAGAATTTCAACGGCCTGCTGAAGGAGTCTTGAAATTTTGGGGGATGCGATTTCTGAGATAAAAATGGCTGTCAAAAGCCCGATGGGAAGCCCGATTAAAAGGGCTAAAAAGGTGACATACAGGGAACCCACAATCATTGGAAAGATGCCATAGGAGGGTTCCGCAGCGGTGGGGTACCAGTCGCTGCCCAGCAAAAAGTCCTTCACGCCGGCAATTTTGAAGATGGGAAGCCCCTCTTTAAAGATCATCACGGTCATCAGGATAACCAAAATGACCGACAGACTGGCACAGAAGAACAGCACGCCTTTGGCGAGTTTACCCCCGATTCGTTTCTTTTTTTCCATGGGTGGCACTCCTTCTTGTTTCTCTTTAACAAGAGCATAGAGCGCCACCGTTAAGCCGAACTTACGGCCCTGTTAATTTGACGTTAATTTTGGAGATTCCGAAGGATAGGAGAAGCCCTCGCCCGCCACCTCATTTACGCTGCTGGTGACCACAAAGGCCTTGGGATCGATCTCCTTAACCAGACCCTTGAGCCGTTCCACCTGCATCCGGCCCACCACGCAAAAGAGCATCTCCACGTCCTTTTGGCTGTAGCCGCCCCGGGCATCCAGGAAGGTGACACCCCGGTTCAGCTCCCGCATGACCTGATCTGCAATCTTCTCACCATGATGGGTGATGATGAAAAAGGCTTTATTGGCCGTAAAGCCTTCCTGGACCATGTCCATCACCTTCATGGTGATAAAAAGGGAAATGAAAGCGTAAAGGGCCTGTTCAGCGCCAAAAACGATGCCCGCCGTCAGAATCACCACCATATCACAGACAAACACGAAATTGCCCACGCTGAAGCTGGGATGCTTCTTATGGAAGATGAGAGCAATTAGATCGCTGCCGCCGGTGCTGGCGTTGGCCTTGACCACCAGACCCAGTCCCGCGCCGACAAAAACACCGCCGAAAACCGCCGCTAAAATAGGATTCTCCGTCATGGCGGGCAAAGGCAGATAATCAAGCGCCGCCGACAGCAGCAGCGCCGCGATCACCGATTTAATAGCCGTATTCCGGCCCAGGATGCGGTATCCTATGAGAAACAGGGGAATGTTCACCAAGGCTGTAACAAGACCGATAGGCGCCGATATGAGGCTGTTGAGCACGATGGCAAGGCCGGTCACTCCGCCGGGTGCCAAATCGTTGGGCACGATAAAGAAATGATAGCCCAAGGACATGATAAAAACACCTACAATGATGAGAAGCATATTCTTGAGGCTCATGCGGTTGGCTTCGCTTTTCATAGGATCCCTCCTTTGTCCTATGGACAGTATATCCAATTTCGTGCATAAAAGAAAGAGCCTACCCATGGGCAGACTCTTTCTAGGTATTTTCTTTAGAGATCCACAAACCCGAGACTGATACTCAAGGCTTCGTTGACCTTCACCATGGTCTCCGGACCCAGCGAGCCGATTCGCTCCTGCAAGCGTTTCTTATCGATGGTCCTGACCTGCTCGGCCAACACGATGGAATCCTTGGTCAGTCCGTATTCCTTGGCGCTGACCTCAATATGTGTGGGCAGTTTTGCCTTGTTGATCCTGGAAGTGATGGCCGCCACGATGACCGTGGGACTATACTTGTTTCCAATATCGTTCTGAACGACCAAAACGGGCCTAACGCCGCTTTGCTCGGAACCAATCGTGGGATTGAGGTCGGCATAAAATATATCTCCGCGTCTTATCATGATTATTCACTCTCCGCCAATACAGTTTCATACGCGTCTAAAACCTTGTTGTCGGAGTCCAAGCAGAGTTCCGCCCAGTCCTTGTTGATAGCGGCCATCTGCTCATATCCGGTTTTCATCTTCTCCCTAATTTCCATCTTATGCCGCTCATCCAAATAAAGTTTCATGGCCTCGCGAATAAATTCGCTTCGGTTCATCGAACTTTTGCGCACCTGCTCATCCACTTCCTCAAGAAGGTCCTCCTCAAGGCTCACCAGAATTTTCTTCAGCTGCGCCATCGTCCATCCTCCCTAACTATAGGCTTCGGCCAATTTTTGATACGCGCCCGCAAGATGGGCAATGATATCCGAAGCGATCATAGCGTCCATGCCAAGCTCCGCGGCCGCCATGTCTCCCGCAAGTCCATGCAGAAAAGCACCGCAGCAAGCCGCCTTCACGCCGTCGAGGCCCCGGGCCAAAAGCGCTCCTATAATGCCGGAAAGCACGTCGCCGCTGCCCGCCGTAGCCATGCCTGGATTGCCGCCCATATGATAATTAATAATACCCCGGCCCTTAATCACCGTGGTGCTTCCCTTGATGAGCGCCGTAGCACCCGTCTGCTGGTGAAGTGCTTCCACCGCAGCTATCGGGTCCATCACCACTTCAGCTGCTTTCCATGAAAGAAGCCGCGCCATCTCGCCGGGATGGGGCGTAAGCACCACCGGAGCGCCCCGGTCCCCCAGATTCTTCAGATCGCCGGTCATTTGGTTGAGACCGTCCGCATCCAATATGATAGGTATTTGGATATTGTCCAGAATATTCCTAATCAGCATCCGAATCGACGGATTTTTCCCAAGACCCGGGCCGATCACCAGGGCATCCTTTCCCTCCGCCATGGCCAGCACATCCTCAAGGCTGGTCATGCCAAAGCTGCCGTTCTCCTCGGCACAGGGCCAGGTCATGATCTCCCGGTCAAAGGCGGCCTCCGGTTGAAGGCTCCTTGGACACGCCAGCGTCACAAGACCCGCGCCCGCACGAAGCGCTGAAAGCGCGGCAAGCCGTCCCGCACCCATCATGCCGAGACTCCCCGCAATCACGCCCACGCTGCCATAGCTGTTTTTATGAGAATTGTTCGTTCTTGGCGGGATAGCGGAAGCCACATCCTCCGCTTCCCACATACGGCCGTCGAAGCCCTCTTCCGGCTGAACAAAAAGGCCGATAGGCCGCACGAAAAGCTGTCCCGCATAGGCCCGGCCGGGATAGAGCAGAAGACCGGGCTTCATGTGCTCAAAGGTCACCGTTGCCTCGGCCTGGACTGCATCGCCCTCCACTTGGCCGCTGGCGCCAAAAACACCGGAGGGAATATCCAGGGCAAGGATGGGAAGTTCGCTGGCGTTCATAGCGGATACAATTTCCCCATAGATCCCCTCCAGGGGCCGGTCCAGGCCGGTCCCAAACAGGCCGTCCACCAAAAAGTCGCCGGCCTGCGGATTAAAGAAGCGTTTCCACTCCTCCATATCGCCAATCCATACGGGACTGATGCCCGCGTGCATGAGAATATTCATATTCTGCCGGCAGTCGGGGGACATGCGTTCCTCCCGGCCTGCCACGGCCACAAAAACCTGCCGCCCCCGGGTGTGAAGCCGCCGGGCCAGCGCCAGGCCGTCCCCGCCGTTGTTGCCCGTACCGCACACGAACCAGCCCCTGCCCATCGGGTGAAGCTCCTCCAGCACCCCTTCCGCAGCGGCGGCTGCATTTTCCATCAAAACCATGGAAGGCATGCCCGCCTCGCGCACTGCCCGACCGTCCAGCTCCTTCATCGTTTCCGGCATCACCACATAGCGCATGATCATTCTCCTTCCAGCACCGCAATGGCGACAGCCCTGCCGCCATCGTGGGATATGCTAAGATGCACCCGGTCCGCTTCCACGGCCGAAAGCCTTGCCGCAGCGCCGCCGGTGAGCCTGGCTTCCGGCTGACCCTTAACGCTCCAGACAACCTCCACATCGTGAAAAGCGATACCGTCAAATCCGGTGCCCAGGGCTTTAACCACCGCTTCTTTGGCGGCAAATATGCCCGCCGCTGTGGAGGGGCCGCCCCTCATAATCTTCGTCTGTTCCCCCTCGGTAAACATTCTGCTGAGGAATCTTGGATTTTCCATGGATCGAGCGATGCGGTCCACCGACAGCACGTCGATGCCGATACCCCGGATCATGACGGATTCCTTCCCGCCAGCACCGCGTTTTCAATGGCTCTCGCACACACTTCCGCCGCCGCCGCACAAAGAACAGTGAAGTCCGCTTCAGCCTCGCCTTTGGACAGGGCAAAGAGGGTATCGCCATCATGGGGGGTATGCACCGGACGAATGGACAGCGCGAGGCCGTCGTGGGCCACCGAGGCCAGCCGGTTCGCATGGGCCTTGTCCAAAGCAACATTGGTGGCCACCACGCCAATGGTGGTGTTCGCGCCCTGTCCGCCCTGGGGCGGCGCTGTCAGCATCGCTTCAGCCGTACCTATAAACTGTCCGGCCAACCGTGCACCGGCTAGAATCTCACCGGTATTGTGGTCCACCACATCGCCAAGGGCGTTCACGGCAATGAGCGCTGACACCACGGCGCCGCCGGGCAGGTGGATGCTGGCCGTGCCGATACCGCTGTCCATGGCGCCCTCCATGCCAAGAATCTTACCCACGGTGGCGCCGCAGCCGGCTCCCACCCGGCCTTGGGGCACGTCTTCCCCCGCATTTTGACAGGCCTCGTAGCCCATCTTCCCATCCGGGCGCACATCAAAACGACCCACACCCAAATCGTAAAGCACCGCCGCAGGTACAATGGGCACCTTGGCGTAGCCCGTATCAAAGCCGATACCCCGTTCCTCCAGAAAGCGCATCACGCCGGAGGCGGCGTCCAGTCCAAAAGCGCTTCCGCCGCAAAGTACAACGGCATGGACCGTTTCCACCGTGTTGCCCGGACGCAGAAGATCCGTTTCCCGGGTGCCCGGCGCTGCTCCACGCACATCCACACCGCCCATGGCGCCATCCCCACAGAGCACCACGGTGCAGCCCGTCCGTGCCTTTTCATCTTCCACATGACCCACCGTGAGCCCTTTCACATCCGTTAGTTTACCCTCATACATAGCCCATCAGCCCCCTAACCGAGACATCGGCAGCCAGCACCTTGTGAACTTCGCCCTCCAAGGTTCTCACCACCAGCGCTCCTTCCTCGTCCAAATCCACAGCGTCCGCCGTGTATTCGCCCTTGCTGTCGATCACCCGCACACGCTTTCCCAGCGTCGCCGAATGCTTCCGGTACTCCTCAAGAATCTCCCCGAAAGCGCCGGCTTCCAGCTTGGTATAAAGCCCGTCCATTTCCGTGAGCAGCGCAGCAAGAAGGGCGGTGCGCTCCACCTTCCTTCCGCCGCCCAGCATCCGAAGGGAGGACGCCTTGTCCAGCAGATCCTCCGGCCAATCCTCCTTCATCTGGTTTACATTAAAACCCATCCCCAGGACCGCCCACTCCATAGCGTCCATGTTGGCGCTCATTTCGGTCAAGATACCGCAGATCTTCTTGCCCTCCACCACGATATCATTGGGCCATTTGATTTTAGCATCAAACCCCAGGCGCCCCACCGCTTTCGCACCGGCCAGGGCCGCCATCATGGTAATGTTCCCCGCAAGTGCCGGCGGCAGCTGGGGTCTTAGAAGGATGGATACGAAAACCCCTTTGCTCCGGACGGAGACCCACCCCCGGCCCAGCCGCCCCTTGCCGCCGTTTTGTTCCTCGGCTACGGCCACCCGCACCTCGCCGGCACCTTCCCGGGCCAGCTGCTTCAAATAGTTGTTGGTGGAATCCACAATGGAAAGGTGATCGATGGCCTCGAAAAACCGGCCCGAGCCCTTCTCTCGAATCAGCGCCGGCAGCAGCAGATCTGGCCTTTCTTTCAGTTTATAGCCCTGGCGGGGATGGGATTCCAGCTCCACACCATCTTCCCGCCTGAGCTGATCCATCCACTTCCATACGGCGGCCCGGGTGACACCAAAGCGTTTACTGATCGCTTCCCCGCTCAGGTAGCCGTCGGTGGACAGCAAAAGTTCCAAAATCTTGTCCTTCATGTTAACCTCCTTATGCTTTCTAGAATACATCCCGGCGGAACATTTTTCAAGTCGCCTTCCCCCATGTGCTATAATGGAGTTAATCGCATTCGAGGAGGTGCAAAATGGAATATCGTGAATTCAAACGCTTGGGCGTTAAGACCTCGTTGCTTGGCTTTGGCTGCATGCGGCTGCCCACTCTTACCGGCCCTGCCGATATCGATGAAAGGGAGGCCGTCCGCATGATTCGCTACGGCATTGACCGGGGCATCAATTACGTGGACACGGCCTGGGGTTATCACGAAGAAATGAGTCAGCCCCTGGTGGCGAAGGCGCTGGCCGGCGGATACCGGCAGAAGACCTACCTGGCCACAAAGCTGCCCTGCTGGCTGGTGACAAAGCCGGAGGATTTGGACTTCTATCTCAACGAACAGCTCAGACGGTGCGGCACCGACCACATCGACTTCTACCTGCTCCACGCCCTTGATCAGGGCCGGTGGAACAACCTGATGAAGGTGGATGTTCTCCATTTCCTGGAGCGGGCCAAGAGGGACGGACGGATCCGCTTCGCCGGTTTCTCCTTCCACGACAAGCTGGCCACCTTTAAAACAATCGTGGACGCCTATCCCTTCGACATGGCCCAGATCCAGCTCAACTATCTGGACCAGGATCTGCAGGCCGGTCTTGAGGGCATGCGCTACGCCGCCGAGAGGGGCACCGATGTGGTGGTGATGGAGCCGCTGAAGGGAGGTCAGCTCACCCATAAGCTTCCCCAAAAGGCTCTGGAAATTTTGGACGCTTCCCATGAAAATCTGTCCGCCGCCGCCTGGGCTTTCAAGTGGGTGGCCCATCACCCTGAAATCAAGGTCATTTTAAGCGGTATGAGCTCTATGGAACAATTGGAGGAGAATCTCCGGATCTTTGAGCATCTTCCCGCTCAGAATCTAACGGCTCTTCAGGCGCAGACGCTGGAGAAGGTGCGCACCTATCTCAACTCCCGCATCAAGGTGCCCTGCACCGACTGCCAGTACTGCCTGCCCTGCCCTCATAACGTATTTATCCCGAAAATTTTCGAGCAGTACAACCGCGGCTCCATCTTCGGGGATTACACGGGACCCAGGGGCTTCTATCAAAGCCTTGTGGGCGACGGACAGGACGCCAGCGCCTGTGTGGCATGCGGTGCCTGTGAAGCCGCCTGCC
Organism: Gehongia tenuis; assembly: GCF_014384795.1. Lineage (NCBI taxonomy): Bacteria > Bacillati > Bacillota > Clostridia > Christensenellales > Christensenellaceae > Gehongia > Gehongia tenuis. The sequence continues at coordinate 117,854 of NZ_JACRSR010000002.1, forward strand.
CCCAGCATCTTAGTATCATCGAACTGCTGCGTAAGGCCGATAAGGCTTTGGCCTAGATCAAATAAAAAAACGCTTAGCGCTTTTTCGCGTTAAGCGTTTTTTAATCGTCCGCAAGCACCCGATTCACCGCCTGCTCGATCACATCCCATTCATAGCCCCTGCGGGCAAGGGCCTGGCCTATCCTGCCCCGGCGCTTAAAGACGGGCTCCCCCTCGCATCGCCGTGCATACTTTTCAGCCAGCTTGACCGCCTTTTCCAGCTCCAGCTCCGGGTCCACCCGGTCCATGGCCGCCGCAACTTCTTCTTCGGACAAACCCTTTTGCTTCAGTTCCTGGCGAATCATCCGAGCGCCCCGGTTCACCTGGCGGCTCCGTTCATCCACCCATTGCCGCCCAAAGGCAGCATCATCCACATACCGGTAGCGCTCCAGCTTATCCAGCGTGACAGTGATGACACCCTCCTCAAAGCCCTTATCCGTGAGATACTTGGTGAGCTCCTTGCGGGTGCGGGGTCTATAAGTGAGATAGGTGAGCGCCCGGTCAAAGGCGGAACGCTCCTCCTCCTCCCGAACCAGCTCCTTCAGCTCCGCCACCGAGATCTCCTGTCCGATCTTGATACGCTTTTGGGCGATCACAATATCCCCCACGCCGCAGCAGTATTCCCCGTCCACGAAGATGGAACGGCGGCTCTTATCCCGCTGCTGAGGTTTGATATCCGTAATTCTGCCCACGCTTCCCACCTCCATCTACATTATAACGGCCCATCGTAAAATGGTCTAGTCTCCCGCCAAGGTGCATAGTCTATGGAAAGGACATGCCTTGGAGGTGCACGAAATGAACTACACAGCAAAACAGATGGAAGCTTTGGACGAAGCTGCCGTCCGCCTGCAGCTTGAGGAGCGGCATAAAGCGGACGCTCTGCTGGCCGAATTCCGCAGGCTCTGCCGGAAGGGCATCTTCAGGCGCAATGAATTTGCCCTGGTGGCCAGCTACGCCTTCCCCTATGTGGGCTGGAGGGACCGGCGTACCCTCAAAAAAATTATTAGAATCCGTCATAAAAAATCTCAGATTCTGGGTTTGCTCTAGCTTTCCTGGTATAAAAAGAAGGGTATCTTCCCAAAATAAGATCGTAAAACGATCAAAGGAGGTACCATTCCCATGAATCAGAATCAACCCCAGATGTGCCCGCCGATCGAGACCAAGAGCTTGGCCTATCTTTCGGATCAGCTCGAGCATGAGTCCCTTGCTTACAAGAAATGCACCCAGTTTGCTCAGTATTTCACCGATCCTGCGGTGAAGAACTGCATTCAAACCGTGGCCCAGCACCACAAGGAGCATTTCAACAAGCTGTTCACCTATCTGAACACCCATCAATAAGTAAAGGAGTCGTGCGATATGAACATTCCACAGCAAAATCCCATGAACAACGGCAGCACCGGCGCCATGAGCGAAAAGGAACTGCTCAACGATCTGCTCACTTCGGAAAAGCAGATCATCGGCCTGTATGAGACCGGAATCACCGAGACGACCTATCCCGAACTGCGCAACGTGATGAACGACAATCTGAATCAGCTGTTCAACGACCAGTATCAGATCTTTGATCATATGCGTCAGAAGGGCTACTACCAGGTTAAGGCCGCGCCTGCTCAGGATATCGATCAGGCCCGCCAGCAGTTCTCCCAGATGCAGACCCAGATGGGACAATAATCCCGAAAAAAAAGACGGACAAATGTCCGTCTTTTTTTATTTCTCAATCTTGATGGTTTTGATCACCGGCGGAGAAGCCGGTTTACCGTTGGCGTCCACGGTAAGGGTGGCCATGTCGTCCACCACCGCCATGCTTTCGTCATCCATCACCCTGCCAAAGGCCGCGTAAAGCCCATTGAGCTGGGGAGAATCAGCAAGGCAGATAAAGAACTGGGAACCCGCCGAATCGTAATCGTCCTCCCGGCGGGCCATGGATACCACGCCCCGCACATGTTCGGTGGGATTGTCCACGCCATTGGCACTGAATTCCCCTTTGATCGTGTATCCCGGGCCTCCGGAACTGTCCCCCTTGGGATCGCCCGCTTGAACCACAAACCCAGGCACCACCCTGTGGAAGGTCAAATCGTCGTAGAATCCGCATTCAGCCAGTTCAATAAAATTGGCCACTGTCTCCGGCGCGGCGTCCTTAAAGAGTTCCATCTTGATGGTCTTACCGTTCTTGAGCTCCAGGGTCGCGATGGGATTTTTCGTATCCTTGCCGCCACATCCGGCGCCAAAAAGTGCAAGCATCAGTATGGATAATCCCGCTGCCAGCCAGCGTTTCATAAGCTTATCTTCCTTTCCATCCAAGGTTATTCCACATCAAAGGGTACGCTGCTGTCCCGCTGTACGATCTTGGCGGGAATCTGCGCCACCTGCAGGGGTTTTTTGGAGGAATTCATGGCGCTCTGCAGGGTTCTTACGCCCAGCCGCGCCAGCTCCTCCATACGGTTGTCCACGCTGGACAGGGAGGGCTCGGTACAAAGGCACAGCTCCGAGTTGTTGTGCCCAAAAACGCACACATCATCCGGCACCCGCCGGCCCGATTGAATCAAAGCCTTCAAGGCACCCGCCGCCAAAGCATCCTCGCTGGTGAGCAGCGCCGTAAAAAACAGTCCATGATCGATCAGCCATCTTGCACCGGTGAAGCCGCCGTGAAACCCCTTGGCAACCCGCACCGCCGCGCCGTTGGCGCCGCCAAGGCCCGATTCCTCGAGGCCACGCTCAAAGCCGTTCAGCTTGATCCTGGCGCTGGGGCTGGTGGCATCATAAAGATAGGCAAAATGTTTGTGCCCGCTGAGGGCCAGTCCCTTCACGATGGAGGCGACCGCCATATCCTCCTTGCTGGTGACCTGATAGACCTCCTTGGCCTTGGTGGAGGAGGCCACCATGACCACCGGCATCCGTTTGGCGGCCAGTCTGAGCAGGTTCTGTTCCCCCTCATCCTCAAAGGATGCGCCGAACATGAGAACACCGTCGGCTTTCCTTTCCAGGAGCCCTTTGATGTAATAATCCTTTTGCTTGAGGTCGCCGGTAGCGTTGCCCATCAAACAGTCATAGCCTTCGGCAGCCAGGGTCTGTTCGGCATAAAAGATGGATTCGGCAAAAGCCGGATCCCGATTATCGGCACATAGGATACCCACCAGCCGCGTCGCGTTGGTGGCAAGGCTTCTGGCCACGGCGCTCGGCGTGTACTCCATCTCCTCCAGCACCTTTTCCACCTTGGCCCGGGTTGCTGAAGACACCTTGGCACTGCGGTTGATGACCCGCGAAACCGTTGCTATGGAAACTCCGGCCCTTTCCGCCACTTCGTAAATGTTCATGGATGCCTCCCCGCCCCGTCATTTGTAACCGCTTACAGCAAGCTATTTCCATTCTACCTTGGGGAAGGCCCCGCGTCAAGATGGTGGAGCGTGAAAAATTTGTGAAAAAACATATTAATTGGCTTAATTTAAAAATCCGGTCCCTCGCCGTCCTCTTCAAGGCGCTGATGGTAGAGCTCCTCGGCCTTATGACCGGCACGGATCTCCTCCCGGCTCAGCATCCGGTTCTGCCCCATGCAGATATCGCATCTGGAGAGACACACGGGGCATTGGCAATAGCTGAAGATGCCCTTGTCCACGTGAACACGGTCCACCTGACAGTCGGGACAGATACAAATCACGGCAAAATACCTCCTCAGCCAATTCGGCTCAAATCGTACGGGGTCTCCTGGTAGACGTAATAGTTCAGCCAATTGCTGAACAGCAGATTTGCATGCCCCCGCCAGGTTACCACCGGCGGCCTTGCAGGATCGTCGCCCTCAAAATAGTGCAGCGGAATTTCGGCGGGCAGCCCCTTGCCCAAATCCCGTTCATATTCCTCCTTCAGGGTCAGCGGATCATACTCCGAGTGTCCGGTCACAAAAGCCATTCTTTTGTCCGCCGTAGCCATCAGATATACGCCCGCCTCCTTGGAATCGGCAAGGATGCGAAGTCCCGGCGTTCTTTCCACATCTTTGGGATCCACCGTGGTGTGCCGTGAATGGGGTGCATAGAACACATCGTCGAAGCCGCGCACCAGCGGCGCCTTTCGCTCCTCCTCCCGGACCCTGTGCTCAAATACGCCGGACAGCTTCTGGGGAAGAATCGCCTTGGGGATGCCAAAATGGTGGTACAGACCGGCTTGAGCCGCCCAACAGATATAGAGCGTGGAATAGACATTTTTCTTGGACCAGTCCATGATCCTTGTCAGTTCCTCCCAGTAGTGAACCTCCTCAAAGGCCAGATTTTCCACCGGCGCGCCGGTGATAATGAGCCCGTCAAACTTTTCATGATTCACCTGATCGAAGGTCTGATAGAAGGTCAAAAGATGCTCCATAGGCGTATTCTTGGAAACATGGCTGGCAGGATGGAGTAAAGTGATCTCCACCTGAAGGGGCGTATTGCCGATCAAACGGAGCAGCTGGGTCTCCGTTACAATTTTCAACGGCATGAGGTTCAAGATAGCGATGCGGAGAGGCCGAATATCCTGATGGGAAGCTCGGCTTTCTGGAATCACAAATATATTCTCTTCGTTCAGCGTTTTTACCGCCGGCAGATGGTCGGCAACCCGTACGGGCATGGACGTCCCTTCCTTCCAAAATGATCGTTAAACCATTATAGCCGAGGTTTTAAGACTTGTCCACAGATAGGAAAGGAGCGGGTTCACCGCTCCGAGATCTCCTTCTTCAACTTTTCAGTATAGTGCTGATAGGCGGAAGGAATCGCCCGCTCACCGTATTCCGGCAAAGTTAGCCATTCCCCGGGGAGATCCGGTCGACCGTCAAGGCGCATTCGATAGCCCAGCATGGACCACCGTTTATGGGTGAAGACATGGTGTGCCTTGCCCCAGTCCTCCAGGGAAAAAACCTGGCATCCCCAACCCTCGGCCAATTCCTCAGCGCCTCTCGGCTCCAGAAAGCCCGGCACCACAAAGTATTCCCAAAGTCCTCCCAGAAGCCCTTCCGACCGCTTTTGAAGGTAAATGCGCTCCTCGCAGGTCAGCACCAGCACCGTGTAGGCCTCCACCGGTATCTCTCCCTTTTGCACCTTCACCGGAAGTTCATCCGCAATGCCCAGTTGAAAAGCTTGGCATTCCCGCTGCACGGGACAGGCAAGACAGCGGGGATTCTTTGGCGTGCAGATTACAGCGCCCAGCTCCATCATGCTCTCTGTGAAGCTTCCGGGCCGCTGCCGGTCCATGAGAGGCTCCAGCGCCGTCCGGACCGGCGCTTTATCCGCTGCTGTCCAATAGGTTCCAGTGAGCCGCGCCATCACCCGCACCACATTACCGTCCACCGCCGGAACGGGCAGATTATAAGCAATACTGAGGATGGCGCCCGCAGTGTAGTCGCCGATACCCGGCACCTTTCGGATGGCTTCGTAATCCCTGGGCATCCTGCCGCTGTGGTTCTCCAGCACGTAACGGGCACCTCTCTGAAGATTTCTGGCTCTCCGATAGTAGCCAAGTCCTTCCCAGTCCTTCAGCACGGCTTCCTCCGGCGCTTCGGCCAAAGCCTCCACTGTGGGATAATGGGTCATGAATCGCTCATAATAGGGGATCACCGTGTCCACCCGGGTCTGCTGAAGCATCACCTCCGAAACCCAGATGCCGTAAGGATCCTTGGTCCTGCGCCAGGGCATATCCCGCTTGTTTCCGTCAAACCAGGTTAAAAGCGCCCCGCGAAAGGCTTCGATGTTCATTCACGCACCTGTCCCGAGCCATAGATAATGTATTTGGTGGAGGTGAGCGCCAAAAGTCCCATCGGACCCCGGGCATGGAGCTTTTGGGTACTGATGCCGATCTCCGCGCCGTAGCCAAATTCAAAGCCGTCAGTGAAGCGGGTGGACGCGTTCACGTACACCGCCGCCGCATCCACCCGCTCCAAAAAGTTTTGAGCGCGGGTGTAATTCTCGGTGATGATGGCTTCACTGTGGCCGGTGCCATGATCCCTGATGTGCTCGACAGCCTCGTCCATGCCGTTTACCACCTTGACGGACAGGATGAGGTCGAGATACTCCGTGTCCCAGTCCTCTTCCGCCGCCGGCTTCACCCAGGGCACAATCCGTTGGGTTTCGGCACAGCCCCGGATTTCCACCCCTTTCGCCTTCAAGGCCTCAAGACAGCTTGGTAAAAAGATACTCGCCACCGCACGATGGACCAAGAGGGTCTCCATGGCATTGCACACGCCGGGCCGGCTCACCTTGGCATTGACGGCGATTCGCTGGGCCATGGCAAGGTCGGCGCCTTCATCCACGTAGGTATGACAGATGCCCACACCCGTCTCAATCACCGGTACGCTGGCGTTTTCCACCACCGCACGGATGAGTCCCGCTCCGCCTCTTGGGATGAGCACGTCCAGTATGCCCGTAAGACCCATCATCTCCCGAGTGGTTTCCCGGCTGGTGTCCATCACAAGCTGCACCGCATCCCCGGGATATCCTGTTTCCTTTCCGGCATCCTGCAGAATCTTTACAATCGCCAGATTGGAGCGAAAGGCCTCCTTGCCCCCCTTCAGCAGACAAGCGTTTCCCGTCTTGACACAAAGGGACGCCACATCGGCTGTCACATTGGGCCGCGCCTCATAAATAACGCCCACAAGACCCAGGGGCACCCGTCTTTGACCAATGACAAGACCATTCGGCCGCTTCTCCATGGAGATAACCTGACCGATGGGATCGGGCAGTCCGGCCACGTCCATGAAGCCCTGAGCCATGGCCTCGATTCGCGCTTTTGTGAGGGTCAGCCGGTCAATTAGGGCGGGGCTGAGATGCTCCCGGCCCGCCGCCACATCCAGGGCATTGGCCTCAAGAATTTCATCTTGGCGGACAAGCAGCGCCCGGCCCATGGCCTCCAGAACCCGATTTTTCTCCGGGATGGATAACGCCGCCGTTTCCACTGAAGCTCTCTTTGCCGCAATTGCCTGTTCACGTAGTGCCATTGGGGAACCTCCTCAAAGCTGTTTTTATTATCCTATCCTGTGGAGGTTTCCATTGTCAACCGTTAGCTTTCCAGACTTTCAATGTAGCTTTCCAGCTCCTCCAGGGAATCGAAAGCAATACCCTGGCGAAGGGACGCCCGCACGTTCTCCGGCAAAGCATCCACCGGCGTGTTCAGGGTGTGGATGATCTGAACGTCCTTGCCATCGGCATTTTGATAGATCTGGAGCTGACCGTTTTCCTCCTTCAGCACGAAATGTTCGGGACAATAAAGATCCAGCCGTTCATCCACGATGACCTGATCCGCACTGAAATAGGCGGCGGCCCGGCCTGCCGTCTCCCGGAGCCCTTCTTCGGTAAGCCCCGCCCATTCCCGCGGGATGGGCACCTCCTGCTTCAGTATGTGCCCGCAGGGGGCATAGGTGTAGCGGTACACCACTTTTGCGTAGGGGGACAGGGTCACGCTGCTTTGACTCACGCTCATCTCCTCCCCCGCCGCCCAGGCGTTGAGGAAAAAGCCGAGGACCAACCCCACAGCCAGTGCCAATACAAGGGACACAGCCATAATGACGGGCCGTTTATTATCCTGCAACCAATGAATCACTTGCATCTTTCGTATGCCTCCATGTTTTTTTACCATGTTTCCCAAGGCCCCGTCATTTCATACAAAAGTATCCAAGGAACGGGTCACAACCCCCGATTTGTGCTATACTTAACCTTGTTTCATCTTGTTTGAATGGGAGTATTTCATGAATCGATTGGATAGGACGCTGCACATTTTGACCTATACGCTGCTGGGGCTGCCGGCGGTGCTCTTCTTTTGGGGCTGGCTGAAATGGTACATCGCGCTGCCCGCTTCGGCGGCGCTCGTCACAAGCCTGATCCTTGCCCTCAAGAGAACCTCTTTCATATCCGACAAAGAGTTCAAGGCCCGCCTTTTTCCAAAGGGCAGGTGGACCTTTATCGCGCTGTCCGCCTTCATTCTTTTGGCCTGGCTCCTCCTCTCCGGCATATCGGGCACGGCCTATCAAAACTGGGACTTCCATGGACGCAACGCGGTGATGCATGATCTCATTGACTTTAGCTGGCCCGTGCGCTACGACATGCTCTCCCAGGGCGCACCGGCGGATGGAGCGTTGGTCTACTATTTCGCCTTCTTTCTTCCCGCGGCGCTGGTGGGCAAGGTGCTGGGATTCCCGGCGGCAGGCTGGGCCCTTTGCTTCTACATCGCTCTATGCCTTGCTGCGATTCTGCTGCTTTTGGTGCGCCATACGAAATGCAATCCCCTGCTTCTTACCGTGCTGCTCGCCCTATGGAGCGGCCTTGATATTGTGGGCTACCTCCTGTTCTGGGGTGCACCGCCGTCCGTCACCACTCACATGGAATGGTGGGCGGGCAGCGGGATCTTCCAATACTCCTCCATGACTACCCAGCTGTTTTGGGTGTTCAATCAAAGCGTTCCCGCATGGCTGGCCACCGCTCTCATGCTGAATACGGAGAATCGCGGCAACTTGGGGCTCATCCTGGCGCTGGCCATCCCAGCGGCACCCTTCCCCGCCGTGGGACTTCTGCCCTTTATCATTTATCGGTGCGTGTTCAAGGACGGAAGGACGCTGAAGACATGGCTTCTCCATCTGAAGGAGGCCCTGTCCCTTCAAAGCGTGCTGGCGGCTCTGCCCATACTCATCGTATTCGGAAGCTTTTTCACCATCAACAATTCCCTGGGCAGCCGTAGCGGCATTCTATTCTCCATGGATTATTTCCGCTGGGAATATATGCTGAACTATGCGGTCTTTCTTCTGCTGGAGTTCGGCCTCTACGCGCTTATTCTGTGGCCCCAGAATCGCAGGAATAAAGAATTTTATATCATAGTCGCAATGCTTTGCATTCTGCCTTTTTTTGTGGTGGGTATAAGCAGCGATCTCATGATGCGAGCCAGCATCCCCGCTATATTCATTCTGGTCTCTTTGACCGCTGTCCGCCTCCAGGCCGCCTTCCGCAGGAGAAGGCGCTGGGTCGCCGCGGGGCTCGTTCTCCTTCTTCTCGTAGGCGCTGTAACGCCCTTTACGGAGATTGCCCGTTCGGTGGTCTACACATCTCAGGGTTACACGGTGGCCGATGAATGGAAGACCTTCTCCGATTATCAGGCCAATCTCGAGAATGCCCATGCGGCAAATTTTGTGTGCATGGAGCCTGAGAAAAGCTTTTTCTTCAAGTATCTCGCCAAATAAGCGCATGAAAAAAGAGCGGCCTTCCGGCCGCTCTTTTTAACCTCTGTCAATCGGCAAAATCGGCGTTGTGATAGACCTCTTGAACATCGTCATTATCCTCGAGTTCGTCAATCAGCCGCTCCACCTTTTCCTGCACATCCCCGGCAACCTCCACGGTGTTTTGGGGGATGCGGGCGAGCTCCGCGGAGCTGAACTCATATCCCGCCTTTTCGAGGGCCTCCCGGACCGCCGCAAAATCGGCGGGATCGGTGGTGATCTCAAAGGCCTCTTCCATCTCCTCCATATCCTCCGCGCCGGCATCCAATGCCGTCATGAGCACCTCGTCGGCGTCCATGCCGTCCTTGCGGTCCACCACCAGAACACCCTTGCGGTCGAACATCCAACCCACACAGCCAGTGGCTCCCATGCCGTTGCCAAACTTGTCAAATAGATGGCGAATATCCGAGGCCGAGCGGTTGCGGTTATCGGTGAGAACCTCCACGATCACGGCCACGCCGCCTGCGGCATAGCCTTCGTAGATCACTTCCTCATAGGTCACGTTGCCCATCTCGCCAGCCGCCTTCTTGATGCTGCGCTGGATGTTGTCGTTGGGCATGTTGGCCGCCTTGGCCTTGGCGATAATATCCTTCAGCCGGGAATTGTTGTTTGGATCGCTGCCTCCGCCCTCCCGGACAGCAACGGCGATCTCGCGGCCCAGCTTGGTAAAAATTTTGCCCTTCTGGGAATCGGTTTTTTCCTTCTTGCGTTTGATATTTGCCCACTTCGAATGACCTGACACAAATAGCCCTCCATTTCATGTGTACATGCGCTTTTTCTATTATACCGAGGGCGCCAAAGTTTAGCAACTGCCGCCCCTATGTTTTTCGATAAAAGCCCATTCCTCGGCAAAAAGCTCCTTGCCAATGGGCTCGTTATGCAGTTCGTGATAGCAGCCGGGAAAACCATGGAATTCACAGTAACCAGAACACTCCCGCCAGAAGGTCTGACTGCCTTCGAAGGCGCAGATGGGGTCCTCCTCTCCATGGGCAAGAAAAAGCGGCACTTTGAGATCCTGCCCATGACGCAAGGCATAGTCCGCCGCGCCGTACGCCTCCTTGGCCAAACGAAGGGATATGCGGGAATGGTTCAGCGGATCATCGCTGTAATTTTTCACAATTTCCTCATCATGGGTAAGGCTTTCGGGCTTCAGGCCGTTGTCCACTGTCAGATTGGGAAAGATTCCCGCCATTTTCTCCATCATGGCGACCTTGGCTTTGCCGGGGCCGTTCTTGAGGATGAGCCAGGGACTGGTCACGATGGCGCCGCTGAGCCAGCTTATATCCTGTCTCAGAATATAATTCAGAACGATGTTTCCACCGAGGCTGTGCCCAAAAAGGAACACTGGGCAGGCCGGCTCCGCAGCCGCTGCGGCATCGACCAGGGTTTTGACATCCAAAAGCAGCTGCTCATAGGAAGGGATACAGCCCCGCTTTCCTCCGTTCCGGCCATGGCCGCGGTTGTCGATGCCCCATACATCCACGCCCTTCTCATTCATGAATGCCGTCATCTTCCCATGCCGTCCGCCGTGCTCGCCAAGCCCATGGATCACGCACAGCCGCGCCTTGGGCTGCTCCGCCTTCCAGCGCAGGCCCGCGATGGAAGCGCCGTCCGATCCCTTGAGACAAATCTCCATTTCCATCCTCCTATCTCGCCCGCTTCAGCCGGGCAACACCCGCATCACTGGCATTGAGCAATCGTTCGGCTGGCACTCCCATCGCTTCCGCCCGAAGTACGCCGTCCCTCAAATCCCCCACCCGCTCCAGGGTATGGGCATCGCTGCCCACAATGAGATCCGCTCCCGCCTGCCAGGCGATCCGCCCCGCCTCCACCGACACATAGGGATGCTTCGTATTGATTTCAAGGGCGGTGCCCACCTCGGCCGCCTTCACCGCTACCACCGCCATATCGATGGGAATGTACTCCCCGGGATGCGTAATTATGGCCACGGGATAGCGGTCCAGAGCGGCCACAAGCCCCGCTGTAATCCGCTCGCTCATACGGGCTTTGATGCGCTGCCATTTTGTCAGGGACGCCACGGCGGCGGGCAGGTTGAGTCCCCGGATATCCCGCCAGGTGCGGCTGGCCGCCCCCTTATGATAACCCACCAGCAATAGGTCGTAATAGGGGATCATGGCCTCGTCAATATCGATGGCGCCGTCCAGGCCGATAAGATTGGCCTCCACCCCCATCCACACCCGGGGGTTGCCGCCGTACCGATCGTTCAGCTCGTCCACTTCCCGCCGAAGTTCCGGCTCGGACTTGCGGTTTCTGGCGTACATGAGATGGGCCGGGCCGTGATCCGCTACGCCGATATGCCTGAGCCCCAGTTCCTTGGCCCGGGCAACATTTTGAGCGAGGGTGCTCTTGCCATGGCTATACACCGTGTGTGTATGGAAATCGCCGATCAATTCCATGGTCAGCTCTTGGCCGAAGCGAGAAGCGCTTCCAGTTCCGGGCCGCTGAACTTGTAAGCCTCCCGGCAAAAATGACACGTCACTTCCGCCTCGCCCTGCTTTTCGAGGATATCTCTGATCTCCGCTTCACCCATGCTGATCAGTACCTGTTCGATCCGCTCCCGGGAACAATCACAGCGAAACGCCGGTACGAAGGTCTCCAACACCTGGGCGTCCAAAAATCCGAACTCATTGTCCAGCACCTCCTCCACCGTATGCCCTTCAAAAAGGTTGCTTACGTTGCTCAGAAGGGGCGCTATGGCTTCAAGGGAATCCAGGGTGGTCTCCTTGCAGCCCGGCAGCGGCTGCACCCATACGCCGCCGGCGTCCAGCACGCTGCCATCGGTATCGACCCGCACACCCAAGGAGACAATCCCCGGCTTCTGTTCGGAAAGGGCGAGATACCAGGCAAAATCCTCGGCAATCTCGCCGCTTTTCAGCTCCACCTTGCCCACATAGGGCTTCTTCATGCCGATATCCTTGATCACGGTCAGGGTACCTTCACCAATAGCTCCGCCCACGTCCAGCTTGCCCCGGCCGTTCAGCGGCAGCTCCACATCGGGGTTGTTCACATACCCCTTGGCCGTGCCGTCAGGATAGGCTACCGTCACCAATCCGCCCAGAGGACCGTTCCCCTTGATGGTCGCCGACAGACTGCCGCTTTCATTCTTGAGGCTTCTGGCCATCATCACCGACATGATGAGCGTCCGACCCAGGGCCGCCGTGGCCACCGGGGAAAGCCCATGAATCTGCCGCGCTCTTTCGCAAAGTTCCGGCCCATGGGCCAGCATTACCACGGCGTCACCGCCGGCCAAAGATGCACTGATAATCTTGTCCATACTTGATCCTCACATTCTCTGCGCAATAAAATAGATTCTCTCTTCGTCCGCCTCCGGTGCCTTCTGACCATCGCCGCAGACCTCCACGGAGGCAAAACCCGCCTTTCGGAGCCTTGGCACCAGCTCCTCCACCTTATGGGCCCGCTGGCGCTGGGTCTCCGGCACCTTTCGGTAAAGCTCTCCCTCCTTGATAAAGAAGAGCAACTCCAAGGTCAGAATACGGCTTTCACAGTCATATTCATTGAACCAAAGGCATGCGCCCTCGTCTTCATCCCAGCCGTAGAACTGGTTCGCCAATATATGTTCCAGTTTATAAGCGGAGCTAATATCGAACACGAACACTCCGCCGGGCCTGAGGTTCTCGTGAACCCGGCGAAAGAATTTCTCCACGTCCTCCAGATCGGTCAAATAATTGACCCCGTCGATGGCGCACACCGCCAAATCCACCGGCCTGTGCAGCTGAAAGGTCCGCAGGTCCTGCCGGACGAAAGGAATGGCAAGGCCCCGCCGCCGGGCCTTTCTCGTGGCAAGGTCCAGCATGTCCGCCGAACCGTCCAGCCCGCACACCTGGTAACCCAGCTCCGCCAAAGGCAGGCTCACGTTGCCGGTGCCGCAGGCCAGATCCACGACGGTCCTCCCCCCAGGGCAGAGACGCTCCATGGCCGCACGGGCCATCCTTACCCAGCCTTCGTAGTCCAGGTCCGCCATCCAGGCATCGTATACCGCCGCCCATCCTTCGTACAAGTCCCATCGCTCCTTTATTTTTTACCGCTTCGCTTGCTCATCAGGCCGCCCACCATGCCGCTTTCCTTCGCGGTCAGACCGGCCCAGCCCTTTTCAAGCAGCTTGGGCAAAAGCCCCAGTTCCTCAGCGATCTCATATTTCAGCCTCTTCTGCTGCAAATCTTCCTTCATCATCCAGCCTCCTCTTAGGCTAGTATTGAAGAAAGAAGGGAGGTCTATACCCCTACCCCCGCATAGCCAGCTTGGCATAGATCTTCACCACAGGGAGGAGCATAGCCTCATCAAAATTGAATTCCGTGGTGTGAAGCACCTTGGTATAGCCTTTTGCCTCGCTGCGGCAGCCCACCCGGATGAGCGCGCCGGGCACCACACGGAACATTTCCGCCATATCATCCCCGCCCATGGAGGGCTCCTGCTCGATGCGCACGCCTTCCTCGAGCAAGGGCAGCAGCCGTTCCACCACGCCGGGGTCATTATAGACCTCCGGGCAGTAGAAGTGCTCCGTAAGATCGGTTTTCACGCCATAGGCCGCCTCAAGCCCCTGCAGCAGGCCGCGAATCCGCTGATGCACGGTTTTGTACACCGTCTCGCTGTAGGTCCGAAGGGTGCATTCAAGAACAGCCTTGTCCGCAATCACATTTCGCTTGGTCCCCGCATGAAGGGTGCCCACCGCCAGGACCGCCGCTTCCACGGGGTCCACGCTCTTGGTGATCACCGAAGGCAGCTGGGTCACCAGCGTAGCCGCGGCGAGCATGGCGTCCACGCCCTTGTAGGGCATCCCCGCATGGGCGCCCACGCCCGTTACTGTGATATCAAAATCAGATACGGAGGCCTGGGTGGCGCCGGCCCTGACGCCCAGCTTTCCCTCATCGATGACCGGTACCAGGTGCATGGCATATATCTCGTCCGGCCGGGGGTTTTCCAGCGCGCCCTCGCGGATCATCCGTACTGCGCCGCCCACCGATTCCTCCGCAGGCTGAAACAGCAGCACAATGTTGCAGTTGATTTTCTCCTCATTCTTTTGGATCCACCGGGCAAAAAGCAGCAAAGACGTCATGTTGCCGTCGTGGCCGCAGGCATGCATCCGGCCAGGATGGCGGGATGCGAAGGGGAGCCCCGTCTCCTCGGTCAGCGGTAGCGCGTCAATGTCACTTCGAAATCCAATGGTACGCCGCCCGCCGCCGGGATGCCGCCAAACCGCCTTTACGCCCGTATCCGCGATAACGGAGATCTCGAAACAGCCCAGGGCCTTCAGATCCTTCAGGATATAAGCCTGGGTCTCCCGCTCTTCAAAACCGAGTTCGGGGATTTGATGGAGTTCTCGGCGAATGCGAGTCGCTTCCTGAAGCCAATAATCCATGAATAAAATCCTCCCAATTTTTAGTTCTATCTTATCACAACTTTAATGGGAATGCCACCGGTGGACGGTTGACATGGCGGATGAAGGATGCTATGATGTGGTCAACAGATTGAGGCGCGGGTTTGAAAAGTACACGGCCGACGGTGCAGCCGCCGGAGGACGCCGATGGAAAGGCAAAACCGCCGAAGGGAAGAGCAGGCGCTGGGCTCCGAACTGGGCATGCCGTAAATAGCGGTATGACTGTCATCTTTAAGATGGAGTGCTATCTGTGATCGAGTATATATTTTGTTGAAATCTCGTGAACAGTGTGCACAGCACTGTTTTTTTAATACCCAAAAGAAAGGATTTGGAGTAGATGAGTATCTTCACTGGCAGCGGAACCGCACTGGTCACCCCCTTTACAGCGGACGGCAAGGGTGTAAACTTTGATGCCCTGGAAAAAATAATTGACTTCCAGCTGAACGGATGCACCGACGCCCTGATCATCACGGGCACCACCGGCGAAGCTTCCACCATGACGTCAAAGGAAAAGCTGGACACCCTTGGCTGTGCCATCGACCGGGTGAAGGGAAAAATTCCTGTCATCGCCGGCACGGGCAACAACAACACCGCCCAATCCATTGAGAATTCGCTGGAAGCGCAAAAAATGGGAGCGGATGGAGTACTCATCGTGACTCCTTACTACAACAAGGCCACTCAGGAAGGGCTCATCGCCCACTACACGGCCATTGCTGAGGCCATCGACATCCCCGTGATCGTCTACAATGTGCCTTCCCGCACCGGCCTCAACATTGCGCCCGCCACCATGGCCCGGCTCGGGGAGCACAAAAATATCCGCGGCATCAAGGAGGCCAGCGGCAACATCGCCCAGATCGTAAACGTGGCCCGTTCCTGCCGCAATATGGATCTTTACAGCGGCAACGATGACCAAGTGGTGCCCATCCTGTCGGTGGGCGGCAAGGGCGTCATCTCCGTGGTCTCCAATGTGGCGCCGAAACTCACCCATGACATGGTTATGGCTTTCCTTGAGGGAGACACGAAGAAGGCCATGGAACTGCAGTACGCCGCCGCCGACCTCAGTGATGCCCTTTTCTGCGAAGTCAATCCCATCCCCGTCAAGGCCGCCATGGCCATGATGGGCTTTGAGGTGGGACCGGTCCGCCTGCCTCTTACCCCTCTTTCCCAAGGCGCCGTGCCCAAGGTGGAGGGTGCATTAAAGCGCGCAGGTCTCATTTAAAGGAGGTATTGATATGACCAGAATTATCATCAACGGCGTCAACGGCCGCATGGGCCAGGCAGTGGCAGAGTTTGCTCTTCGCAGCAAGCGTTTTCAGGTGGCCGCCGGTGTGGATTTGAATAAGGATCTCCTCGATTGGCCCTTCCCGGTCTATACCAAGCTTGAGGAGGCTTCCGAGCCCGCCGATGCCATCATCGATTTCACACGGCCCGGCTCCATCACCGAGGTGCTGCCCTACGCCAAAGCCAAAAAGATGGGGGCTGTTATCGCGACCACCGGATTCACCCCGGAACAGCTGGAATACATCCGCTCCTTCACATCGGATATCCCCGTTTTTCGTTCGGCCAACATGTCCCTTGGCATCAATCTTTTACAGAATCTTGCCCAGCAGGCGGTTCAATTTCTGGGGGATACTTTCGATATCGAAATTGTGGAGCGTCATCACAATCAAAAGCTGGATTCGCCCAGCGGCACCGCTTTGGCCTTGGCCGACTCCATCAACGATGTGCTCTCCCATAAGAAAGAGTACGTCTATGGCCGGCACAGCCAAACGGAGAAACGGCAAAAGAGCGAACTTGGCATTCATGCTGTGCGGGGCGGGTCCATCGTGGGAGATCATGAAATTTCCTTCATCAGTGATACGGAAATCATAGCCCTCAGTCACAACGCACTCTCCCGCAGGGTATTTGCCGAGGGAGCGCTCCGGGCCGCCCTCTATATTAAGGGCCGGCCTCCCAAGCTCTATGACATGCAGGATATGATCTCCGGCGAACGCACGGTCACCCATCTCTACACCGACCAGCATCAGGCTATTGTGACGCTGAACAAGCTTCCCCATGATCCCAAAATCTTGGCGGACATCTTCGGCGCTCTGGCGGAGCAGGGCATCTCCATCGATATGATCAGTCAGACGGCTCCGGTGGCCGGAACCATCAGCCTCTCCTTCAGCATGAGCGATCAGGATCTGGCCCAGGCTTTTGAAGTGCTCCGGCCCTTCAACGCCCGGAATCCGGGCATGCGGCTGGACATCATGGGCAGCGCCGTCAAGCTCACCGTGGAAGGCATGGGCATGGAGCGTCAGAGCGGTGTGGCCGCCAATATGTTTGCGCTCCTCGCTCAGCACAATATCCAGACCAAACTGGTCACCACCGCCGAAACCAAGATCTCCGTCATCATTGACGAGACCGACGAGTACGAGGCGACAGACCTCATCGCAAAGGCCTATTCTCTCGCATGATATAAAGCGCGACTAAAAAACGTCGGACTGTTTCCAGTCCGACGTTTTTTATCCTTCTTTTTATGGCATGAAAGAGTTCATGATTCCTCCTAAAGAGGAGAGCTCCCTTACCGAAGACGGAACGTAGCTGGGCAGTACCCAGGAGGCAAACAGAAAAAACACCACCACAAAGGCAATCAGAACGCCCACCGTAAGGTAAATCCTGCGGTCGGAGTTCACTTCAGCAATGCCCCGGCTTCCAACCATCAAAAAGACCACCGCAGCAAGCGACCCCATACAGTAGTAACATACGATTCCCGCTGAGATGCTGATCAAGAATACCAGGCAGCTCACCAGGGTCACTGGTACCAAAATAACCGAACGCATGGACACAATGCTGAGCGCTTCTTGAAAGCGAACCTGCCCCTTCAGCAGCTTCGCGCCGGCCAGATAGAGCCCGGCTAAAACTGCGGACAGGATGAGAGAATACAATAGCGTCAGGAAAAAGGCGCCCGCACCCGAGAACTTCAGCCCTCCGGTCATGGATCCGCCTAGGCCGATCAGGCCGTTGATCTTTCCAACAAAGAAGACGGCAAATAATCCTGAGCAGATTCCCTGCAGCACCAGGAAAATCAAGGACGTGACCCAATTTCCTTTGCGCACATACGATTCTCCGTAGCTTACAGGCGCCTTCAACAAACGGACAAATTCCCCCCATGCAGCGCCTGCGGCCTGTTTGCCTTGGCCCAAAACGACCTCCGCTTTCACCGACGAACTCGTTGCTTCGGCCTGATTCTGACAAGTACAGGCCTCCCCCTCTTCCAGCTTCCTCCCACAATATCTACAAAATGCCATCCTTTATCCCTCACTTTCCGGTATTGTATTTGTTTTATTCTGGCATTATGTTGGTCTCATAGGAATAGCGGTCCACATTCACGGAAACGCATTCCCGAAGCAATGTATCCAGGTCGGCATAGCCATGGTAGTAGTATCTTTGAGTGCCCAGCTCCTTCCAGAACTGATCACTCGAAGTTCTGTAATTCCCAAGATCGACTGTCATGGTTCCATCCGCTTCAGCAACCAGGTTTTCAAAACTCACGGTGTAATAATAGGTAAAGCTTTCCTGCAGTTCCTCCTCCGGGACGTTGATGGTGCTTTGGACCTGATAGACCAGATAAAGCACATTGTTCGGCTCTTCATCCGCATCCTTTGCCGTCAAAAGATAACTGCCCAGATAGCTCATATTGTCCAAGGACACAAACTCATCCCAATCCTTAGCCGCTTCGGCCCGCAGGGCATCCTCTCCCCGCGCCTGCATTTCTTCCAGGGCGGCCTCATCTATCTCGGACAGCTCACTCACAAAGGCACCAAGGCCCTCCACGGTGTATGTATTTTCCGTCTGCGTAAACATCACACCATAGCTGCGAAGGTAATACGCCCGATCCTCCTGGCTTTCCGCCTGCAGCAGCGACACGGTAACGGTATCACCATTGCTCAGGCCATTGGAGGGTTCCACCTCATACTGCAGGTCATATGCGAAGGACTCCTCGGAATTGTTGACAAAGCTTACCTCCCCGTTTGGTGCGATCCCGCTGAAAACAAGCTCTACATCCTCAAAAGGATCCACCTCTGCGGCCGCTTCCAATCCTTCCACCGTGAAGGTCAAATTCTCGTACACCAATTGGACGCCAAAATGCTCTTTTGCTATATCGTCATCACATTCCCACAGGTAGCTGATCTCATCCCCATTGGAAAGATCCGTATCTTCGCTCAGATCACCCGCAATGCATTCCTGAACCAGCATCTGGCAAATGGTTTCATCATCGAGGAGGGAGGATACATCGCCGCCCGCCCGATATTTGATCTTACCGGCATAATCCTGGCAGAACGCTTCCTCATCAAACTGATAAAAAGCATCCCCCATGGTATCGTATCCGGAAAACTCTGCCGTGATATAATCGTTCAATTCCACCGTCAGCGGCCGCGTTGCCAAAAATATCACCGCCGCGGCGACAATCACCACTGCGGCGCATATTATTCCAAGGATCTTCCCTTTCTTCTTTATAAACTGAGACACCTTTTTCTCCTCCCCTTTTCGAGGTTCCGTCGGGGGAGGCGCCGGAATGGGCTGTGGCCCCTCTGCGGGGCTGATCTTTTCGCCGCATTGGTCACAAAATACGGCATCATCTGGAAGTTGCTTTCCACAGTTTGGGCAAAACATTTTTCTGCTTCCTCCTTTTTCCTTATATTTAAATTATCTCTAGTTGAACTGCCGATTTAGACCTACCGTTTCCAAACAAAATTCAACATAAAACTGTTAAAATTCCAAAAATACCCTAGAATTCAGGCCTATTTTATTATAGCTATTAGGGGTGCACTCGTCAATTACATGTATCTGTTTCCTCACAAAAAAAGGGTATGTAACTTGCGTTACATACCCTTTTGCACCATAGGTCCTTTATTTCTCGATCAAGCTCTCACCGGTCATCTCGGCAGGTTTTGGCAGCCCCAACTGATCCAGCAGCGTGGGCGCCAGATCGGCCAGCCGGCCGTCCTTGCGGAGCTTGGCGTCCTTACGGCTGTCATCCACCAAAATGAGAGGAACCTCATTGGTGGTATGGGCCGTGAAGGGACCGCCGCTCACCGGATCGACCATCTGTTCACAATTGCCGTGATCCGCGGTGATAAGCGCCGTCCCGCCCATCTTCCGGATGGCTTCAACCACCTTGAAGGTGCAGTTGTCCACCGTCTCCACCGCTTTCATGGCGGCCTCCATCACGCCGGTGTGGCCCACCATATCCGGATTGGCAAAGTTCAGGATCATCACATCGTACTTACCCGATTCAATCCGCTCCACCGCGGCGTCCGCCACTTCATAGGCACTCATCTCCGGCTTGAGATCGTAGGTCGCCACCTTGGGCGAGGGAATGAGCACTCGGTCCTCTCCCGGATTGGGCTCCTCCACGCCGCCGTTGAAGAAGAAGGTCACATGGGCATACTTTTCCGTCTCCGCAATCCTGAGCTGAGCGAGGCCCTTCTCCGCGATATAGGCGCCAAAGGTGTTGGCTAGGGATTGAGGCTTAAAGGCAACCTCCAGGTTGGTGAAGGTGGCGTCGTACTGGGTCATGGACACAAAGAATACGGGAAAATAGCCCTTATCCCGGGGAAATCCATCAAAATCCGGATCGATGAAGGCGCGGGTGATCTCCCTGGCTCGGTCCGGCCGGAAATTGAAGAAGATCACCGAGTCACCCTCCGTTATGGTGGCCACCGGCCTGCCTTCCTCGGTAACCACGCTGGGAAGCACAAACTCATCGGTGTCCCCCGCCTCATAAGAGGTCTCCATCGCGGCGACAGCGGAGGTCACGGTTACGCCGCGGCCAAAAGCCATGGCATCGTAGGCCTTCTGCACCCGATCCCAGCGTTTATCGCGGTCCATCGAATAATAGCGGCCCATAACGGTGGCAATTTTGCCGAAGTTCAGCTGACGCATCCGCTCCTCCAGCTGAACGATGTAGTCCTTGCCGCTGGAGGGAGGAACATCCCGGCCGTCCATGAAGCAGTGAACGTACACATTCTCCAAGCCCTGGTCCTTAGCGAACTTGATCAGGGCCACCAGGTGATCCATGTGACTATGAACGCCGCCGTCAGACACCAGGCCCATCAAGTGGAGCTTTCCCCCGCTTTTCTTAGCGCTGGCAACCGCATCCAGGAAAGCCTGATTGGTGAAAAAATCACCATCGTCGATAGCCTTGCTGATGCGGGTGAACTCCTGATACACGATGCGGCCCGCACCGATGTTGAGATGACCCACTTCGGAGTTGCCCATCTGGCCCTGGGGCAGCCCCACATCCAGACCGCTGGGATGGATGGAGGTGGTGGGATACTCCTCGATATATTTTTTAATATGGGGAATGCCCTCCTGGGCGATGGCATTGCCTTCCTCATTCTTGCTGATGCCAAAGCCGTCCAGGATTAAAAGCGCAGTCATTTTTTTCATAGTTGGTCTCCTATTTGTCGTAGTTGACGACTTTGTCAAAATCCTCGGCCTTGAGGCTGGCGCCGCCAATGAGGCCGCCGTCGATCTCCGGCTGGGCCATCAGTTCCTTGGCGTTTTTCGGATTCATGCTGCCGCCGTACTGAATACGAACGGAATCACCCACCATGGCGCCAAATACATCCCGCACAGCCCGGCGGATGGCGCCGATGGTCTCGTTTGCATCCTCAGCAGTCGCAGTGCGGCCGGTGCCGATGGCCCAAATGGGTTCATAGGCAATGACCACCTTGCCCACATCGGCGGCGTCAAGGCCATAGAGCGCAGCCTTGGTCTGCAAGGCTACGAACTCATTCGTGATGCCCATTTCACGCTGCTCCAAACTTTCGCCCACGCATACGATGGGCGTCAGCCCATGGGCCAGCGCAGCCTTAATCTTCTTATTGACGGTTTCATCGGTTTCCGCAAAATACTGGCGGCGCTCCGAGTGACCAATGATCACGTACTGCACCCCGAGGGACTTCAGCATATCGGGAGCCACCTCACCGGTGTAGGCGCCCTTCTCCTCGAAGTGAACGTTCTGTGCGCCCACGCCGATGTTGGTGCCCTTCACCGCTTCCACCACGGCAGGCAGGCACACATAGGGGGGACAGACGACCACGTCGCATTTTGCATCCTTGACCAGGGGGATAAGCTCCGCCACCAGGGCTTTGGCCTCCTCCACGGTCTTATTCATTTTCCAGTTGCCAGCAATAATGGGTTTTCTCATGATGACCTCCTTTTAACGGTTGAAACGCCGCCCCGAGGGGCGGCGCGATCGTGCTTCATTTATTTGTCGTTCAAAGCCGCAACACCGGGGAGCACCTTGCCCTCGAGGAATTCCAGGGAAGCTCCGCCGCCGGTGGAGATATGACTGATCCGATCGGCGAACCCGAGCTGCTCTACGGCCGCCGCCGAATCGCCGCCGCCGATGATGGTAACCGCATCGGCCTCCGCCATGGCCCGGGCCACCGCACGGGTGCCTTCTGCGAAATTCGGGAATTCAAACACACCCATGGGTCCATTCCAAACCACCGTCTTGGCCTTGGCGATCTCCCTCGCAAAGATCTTGCGGGTTTCCGGTCCGATATCCATGCCCTCCCAGCCCTCGGGAATATCCATGCTGTGCACGGTGATGCGCATGGTGTCGTTCTTGAACTCCTGGGCCGCCTCGTTGTCCACGGGCAGAACCAGATTTACGCCTTTATCCTTGGCCTTCTGCATGAGCTCCTTGGCCAGCTCGATCTTGTCCTCCTCCACAACGGAGTTGCCAACCTTGCCGCCCTTGGCCCGCTGGAAGGTGTAGGACATGGCACCGCCAATGATAAGCGTGTCCACCATCTCCAGAAGATTATTGATCACACCGATTTTGTCGGAAACTTTCACGCCGCCCAGCACGGCCACGAAGGGACGGGCGGGATTCTCCAGCGCCTTACCCATCACATCCAGCTCTTTGCCGATGAGGTATCCAGCAACGGCAGGCAGATAGTGGGTCACGCCCTCGGTGGAAGCATGGGCACGGTGAGCCGTGCCAAAAGCGTCGTTGACGAAGACATCCGCGAAGCTCGCCAGCGTCTTGGCAAATTCGGGATCGTTCTTTTCCTCCTCCTTATGGAAGCGGAGGTTCTCCAGCAGTACAGCCTCACCCGGCTTCACCGCGGCTACAGCGGCCTTGGCGCTTTCGCCGATCACATCCTTGGCGAAGGTAATGGGAAGCCCCAGCTCCTTCAACCGCTTTGCCACCGGCTCCAGCGAATACTTCATGTTGAATTCGCCCTTGGGCCGGCCAAGATGGGAGCACAGAATGACGGCCGCGCCCCGGTCCAGCAAAGTCTTGATGGTGGGAAGAGCCGCCTTGATGCGGGTCTCATCGGTGATATTGCGGTCCGCATCCAGCGGTACATTAAAATCAACGCGAACCAGTACCTTTTTGCCTTTGACATCGATGTCATCAATGGTCTTCTTGTTCATTGAATACACTCTCCTTCCAGCGACGCTGCCTTCTTCAGATTGTAGTTCTATTATAACGGGGTTTCCAGGTTTCTGGCAAGGGAATTTGGACAGAATGACACAAAATTAACGATTTTCCTCTTCCTCGCGGTAAAAATCCGGGCTGCGGTAAAGCTGACGGTTCTGCATGGACCAAAGCCGCTCGGAAAAACCGCCGGGTTCGGCGCCTTCAAGGGCCCTGTGCATATCATACATGCGGGCGTCAATCATATCGAGATGGTGGAGCAGTTCCGCCTCGGGAAAGAGGGGCCGCTTGGGGCTGCCGTACTCCGGTTCGTAGTGATGAGCGAGGACCATGTGCTGAAGCATGGTAACCGCCTCCTGCCTTGCATGCACCCGTTCCGCTGCAAGGGCAATCTGGGCGACCATGTCGTTGATGTGTCCAAGAAGCGTCCCCCGCACGGTGTAGGCGCCCACGCTGCCCGTCTCATCCGCGTCCATCTCCTCCATCTTGGCCAGGTCATGGACCAAAACCCCGGCGTAAAGCAGGTCGGCATTGAGGAAGCTGTAGATGCCAAGCATGGCCTCAGCCGCGTGGAGCATGGTGGTGGTGTGATACAAAAGACCGCCCCGCAGGGCATGATGGCCCTTCATGGCCGCCGGGAAATACATGAGTTTGTCCTTGTGCTCTTCAATGAGCTCTCCGGCAAGCGCCCGAAGATCCTCATCACCAATTCTGGCGCAATATGCTTTCATCTCCGCGAACATCTTGCCCGCCTCCACCGGCGCCGTGGGCACCAGCTCCTCAAGATCATATTCCTTTTGATCCTGCTCCGAGGGCTTTCGCCAAAGCTCCACAATAATCTGCGGCTGGCCCTTGTAAGCCTGCACCGCTCCCCGCACCTTGATCACCTCCCCCGCCGCCACTTCATCGGCGGGCTTGGCATCCCAAATCTTGGCGGGCAGATTGGCCGTGCGGTCCCCGACAACCATATCCACATAGGAGGAACCGTTCTTGGCCGTTTTTTTCTGCCATTGGCGCACCAGCACAAACCCCGTGAACCGCGCACCATCCTTTAGGTTCTTCAAGGCTTCCTGTTTCATTTCAGTTTCCCCCTTTTCCATTCATTATACTACATCGTAAAAAAGCCGGTCCACTGGGGACCGGCTTTGTTTTCTGCTACATCTCGCGCACCGAATAGGCAATATTGGTGGCATGGTCAGCGATACGTTCCAGATTGGTCACGAGATCCAGGAAAATCATACCGCTTCGTGGCGTGCATTCGCCGCGGTTCAGCCGCTCGATATGGCGGTTCCGCAGAGAATCCTTCATCTCATCAATCCGTTCCTCAATGGGGTTGATCACATTGGTGCTCTCCTTGGAACGGGTGTGGAAGATGAGCAGCGCTTCCTCCAAAATGCGGTCCACCAGCTCCGCCATCTCCTTCAGCTCCACGATAGCCGCGTCGGATATGGACACCCCCTGAGCCCGGCTTTCCGCATATTCAACAATATTTTCCGCGTGGTCGCCCACCCTTTCCATGTCGCTGACCACATGGTACAAAGCGCCGATCACTTCACCTTCCGGCGTACCGGCATGGAGGGTGTTGAACTTCACCAGGTAGGACGTAATCTCATGATTGAGATAGTTGAGTACCTTCTCCCGCTTTTCCACGTCGTCAAAGAGGGCCTCATTTTTCGTGAAGAAGGCCTCCATAGCCACGTTGACATTTTCCTTGGCGATCCGGCCCATGCGCTCGGTCTCCTTATACACCTGGGCGAGCGCGATGGCGGGGGTTTCCAGGATACGTTCGTCCAAATACTTCAGCCGAAGCTGCTCGGTCTGCGGATCTTCGCCAGGAATGATCTTTTTGGACAGCCAAACCAGCAGATTGGCACAGGGAAAGAGGAGCACGGTAACCACGATATTGAAGATGGTATGGGCGTTTGCAATCTGCCGCACCGTATCCCCCGGGGACATGGAGGCTATCCAGTCGGTAAAGGGGACAAAGGTCAGGATGAGCAGGAAGATAATCGTACCCACCAGGTTAAACAGCAAATGGATGATGGCCGCTCGTTTAGCGGTGTTGTTGGTGCCAATGCAGGAGATGATGGCCGTGATGCAGGTACCGATGTTCTGGCCCAGGATTACAAAGATAGCCGAATCAATTCCGATCAGCCCCTGCATGGCCAGGGCCTGCAGGATGCCCACCGAAGCGCTGGAGCTTTGGATGACCGCCGTAAAAACCGCGCCAGCCAGAATGCCCATCAAGGGATTTTGAAAGTTAACCATGAAGCTTCGGAAGGCTTCGCTGTCCTGTAGCGGTTCCATAGACGTACCCATAAATTCCATGCCCACAAACAGGATACCGAATCCGGCAATGATCTGGCCCACTCGCTGAGCCGTCTTTTTCTTACTAAACAGAATGATAAGGACGCCGGCCAATAAAAAAACCGGGGCAATCTTGGTGAGCTTGAATGCCACGAGCTGAGCCGTAATCGTTGTACCAATATTGGCACCCATGATCACGCCCACAGCCTGCATCAAGTTCATCAGCCCGGCATTGACAAAACCTACGACCATAACGGTGGTCGCACTGGACGATTGGATGATCGCTGTCACCAGAGCGCCCACTCCAACCGCCATCAGGCGATTGTTGGTCAGCACCTCCAGTAAACGCCGCATACGGTCGCCCGCCACCTGCTCCAATCCTTCCGACATGAGTTTCATGCCGTATAGGAACAGTCCCAGGCCGCCGCATAGCGCAAAAACATCAAAAATGCTCATTGCTGCCCTCCCTTTAAGCTATTCAACCTCATTTTAGATTATAAAAAACAAAGGGACAAGCCGTCAATCATTCTTCTTCAATAAAAATATTATGTCACTTGAATTCAGCCGCCAATTTCCCCGCTTTCATAAGATGGGCAAAGTCGTGCTGGCGCAGCGCCTCATAAAGAACGATGGCCACCGAATTACCGAGATTAAGGGATCTTGCACCCTCCCGCATGGGAATGCGGATACATTCCGAAAGATGTTCCCGCAAAAGCTCCTCGGGAAGACCTTTCGTCTCCTTGCCAAAGACCAGAAAGCTCCCGTCCGGAAAAGTGGCCTCCGCATAGCTTTTGGACGCTTTAGTGGAGCAAAAAAAGAAAGGATGCCCGCTGTTGGCCTCGTACACCTCGGCAAAACTTTGGTGTTCATGAATCTCCACCAGATGCCAGTAGTCGAGCCCAGCCCGCTTCACCTGTTTATCGCTGATCTCAAAGCCGAGCGGATGGACCAAATGAAGGACCGTCCCCGTGGCAGCACAGCTCCTTGCAATATTGCCAGTATTCTGGGGAATCTCCGGTTCCACCAGGACCACATGCATAGCCATTTTCCCGCCTCCTTAAAGTTCAAGGGCCCGGGCAAGCTCATCCACCGCCGCTTCCGCGGCTTTCGGCAGAGGCATGTCCGGCATGCCCGCAAGAAGCACGCCGCAGCTACGGGAGGCGGGCACCAGAATCTTCTCTCCCCGGGCCCGGGCCACCGCCGCCGCCATTTTTGCCGTGATTTCCCCCATCATAGCATCGGCCAGCACGATGGCCATGGGACCCAGAATGGCGTCCGCCCGTCCAGCCGCCACCACAACACTGTTCTCCCCCGTAGCTCCGCTGTCGGCGCCTGCTTTCAGCATCCTTGATGTGGCCAGGGCATTGGTGCCCACCGCCACAACCTCCAGCTCAGGATATCTTCTTTTGATCGTTTCCACCAGAAGGGCGCCCAGTCCGCCGCCCTGACCATCCACTACCGCTACCATGTCAAGCTCCTTTCCCGCCCGCCTGTCGGCTCTCATAGAATAGGACCTGCTGCAGGTACCCACCATGGACGCCAAAGCGTTTCCGCGCTTCCAGCGCCAGTTTGGGCCGGCTTCCCTCCACGCCCCAGCGTTCTTTGAGAGCCCGGTGGACCCATACATCCACGGGAAAGGCCTCCATGCAGCCGGCGCCATAGAGCAGTGTGCAGTCGGCCACCTTATCTCCCACCCCAGGCAGCGCCATCAGCCGCTTTTTGGCCTCGTCATAGGGCAGTTCCCCCACGCCCTCAAGGCAGCCCTCCATCACCCTTTGAGCCGTCTCCGCCAGGAAGGGCGCCCGGTATCCGCAACCCAGACTCCTCAGCTCCGCCTCGGACAGGCCGGCCAGATCCTCCGGTCCGGGGAAATCGTAAGCCCCCGGCCAGTCGGGAATCGGCTTTCCGGCCCGCTCAGCCAGCCGCTCCACCAGCCCCCGAATCCTGGGAATATGATTGTTCGCCGACAGAATGAAGGTGATCAGCGTTTCAAAAAGGGGCTGGCGCAGAATATGAATATCAGGCAGGATCTCGTCCCCCACAAAGGCCCGGGCCTCCGACTGGAGGCGCCCGTAGTCCCGTTTGAGATCGAAGTATTCCTGCCAGATTTCGTCGAATTCTTTCAGAGTGCAGGGACTGAGGAAAATGCTATCCTCTTCCTGCCAGGCCTCCAGCGCTCTCCCCCGGGCCACACCGAAAAAGCGGGTCCGCTCCGCTGTCCAGCGAAAGGCCTGCCCGCAAAACAGGGTCTTTTCCAGATCAAAATGTTGAACCCCGGTCACCTTGACGCCGGGCCCCCACACCACTGTTTTCATCCTTCACCTCATACGAAAAAAACCACGGCAGAACACCGTGGTTTTTTTATGAATCCCTTATTGGGCAGCTTCTTTCGGATAGATGCTGACCTGCTTCTTGTCACGGCCCTTGCGCTCAAAACGCACCACGCCGTCCTTCAAAGCGAACAAGGTGTCATCGGAACCAATGCCCACGTTGTTGCCGGGATAGATCTTGGTGCCACGCTGCCGCACCAAAATGTTGCCCGCCAGCACAAACTGGCCATCGGCGCGCTTGGTGCCCAGCCGCTGCGCCGCGCTGTCGCGACCGTTACGGGAGCTACCCACACCTTTCTTATGCGCAAAAAGCTGCAAATTCATACGGATCATCTATTCCACCGTCCTTTCCACGACACGCACATATTCAGAATACTGTTCTTCCATCCGCCGAAGCCCGAGCATCATGGTCTCCATGAGCAGCTGGGCATCCCGGCGCTGTTCCTGCTTCAATCCCGCAGGAAGCCTTAAACTGAGAAATCCATCCTCAATGGAACAGTCCACGGAAATTTCAAGGATTTCTGCAAGTCCCATGGCCGTGCTCTGGGTCAGGGCCGACACCCCGGCGCACACGATATCCATGCCTTCATCGGCATAATCGGCGTGGCCATAGGCCCGATAACCCTCAAAACCCCTGCGGCCTTTTAAAACTTCAACGGTGACCATCAGCCAACGATGCTCTTGATCTCCACTTTCGTGTAGGGCTGACGATGACCCTTCTTGCGGCGATAATCCTTCTTGGGCTTGTACTTGAAAACAATGATCTTCTTGCCCTTCACATCGCCGACCACGTTGCCGGTAACCTTGGCGTCCTCAACGTAGGGCGAACCGACCACGGCGCCGTCATCCTTGCCCAGCATGAGAACTTTGAAATCGATGTTGTCTCCGGCAGCAGCTTTAAGCTTGTCGACGTAAACCACGTCGCCTTCCTGGACACGATACTGCTTTCCGCCCGCTTCAATAATGGCATACATTCGCGAAAAGCACCTCCTTCTGTCTTATTCGCCGAAACAAAGGTACCGCCCTATGGACGGATTTAGACCTTTTCCGAGCGTTTACCGATTGATGATAGCATATTGCAGGCCGCTTGTCAACTTTCGCCCACCCGGACAAGGCTTGTACCCGGCTCACGGTCCACCATGATAGAGACCCCGCATTCCGGCCAAGTGGCCTCAATAGCCTTAATGAGCGGTTCGAAGCGTTCGAGGTCCTTCAGTTTCTGGGGCAGATGTAGTACGGCCTTCTTTGCCCTTGTTGTTTTAAAATATTCTCCGAGCTGCCGCCAAGCCTCCGCCGCCTGCCAGATCCAATCTGTGATTCTGCCTTTGCCGCATCGGGGACAGGGCTCCGCCAAGGCCCGCACCAGATGATCCCCCCGTCGCTTTCTCGTCATTTCCAAAAGGCCCAGTTGGGTGAAGCCCAGCACATGAAGACCCAGATTCTCCTCCCTGGCCGCATTCTCCATCACATCCATCACCTTTTTCCGATGGGCTTCCTCCGGCATATCGATGAAATCCACCAGAATCATACCGCCCCAGTTGAGCAGGGACATGAGCCGGATGATCTTTCGGGCGGCCTGAAGGTTGGTTTGCAGCGTGGTGTCCGACTGTACCCGCTTGCCCACGAATTTGCCGGTATTCACATCCACCACTGTCATCGCCTCGGTGTAGTCCACCACCAGATAGGCGCCGGCATCCAGCCAGATTTTCGGCCTCATCGCCCTCAGCAGCTGCTCCTCCACGGCGTATTGACCAAACAGTGAACCCCTTCCCTCATAAAGTTCCATGGGGATCTTTAAATCATACCGGTCCTGGAACTGCAAAAAGTTTTGATAACCCTCTTTGGTCTGCAGAATGACCTTCTCATATTTCCCCTTTTCCCAGGCGTCCACCACCCAGGCAAAGTTTCGTTCATTTCGGCCCACCGCACCCACCGGCGCGCCCTTCAGCCGGCCGTCCAGTTCCAGCCATTCCTCCATGAGCCGGTCAATCTCCTGGGAAATATCCGTCCTTGCCGCATCGGCGGCGGCCGTACGGGCCATCAAACCCATGCCTTCCGGCTTCACCGTCTCCAAGAAAGCGTAGAGTTCCCGGCGAATGGCAGGATCCTCAATCTTGCGGGATACGCCGATCCTATCCTCGGTAGGCATCAGCACCACCGCCTTACCCTCAAGGCGCAGTCTCCGGCTCACCAAAGGTGCCTTTTGGGCGTGACCTTCCCGCTTGATCTGCACGGTGACATAGTCGCCCGGCCGAAGCAGCTTTTGAATGGGCACCTCCGTCTTACCGCTGGGATCGGCCTCATCCTGGGGCAGATAGACCATCTGCGGCCATCCGATATCCACGAAGGCCGCCGCAAGGCCGGGCACTACATCCCGCACCCGGCCACGATACACCGAGCCCTGGCGGATGCCCTCGTTGGCCAGCCGCTGGCGGTATGCCGTCAGCTCCCCGTTCTCCACCAGCGCCATGCGGAAGAAAAAGGGGTTTTGTTCCATCAAAAGGCTTTTCATGCCTTGGCCTCCAAATCAAATAGCGATATCATAGCATCCCCCCGAAGGGCCATCAGGTCCTCGCGGATGATAAAAGGATCCCCCATGGGCACTCCCGAATGCGCTTCCAGTGCCTTCAGCACCCACAGGGGCGCCACATTTTTCCGGCTTCCGCAGGAGAGCAGCATATAAAGCGTATTTCCCTCCATCGTCATTTCATGAATGCCGTCCCGGAGGGATACGTCCTTCATCTTCACTCCACGCTTATCCCGCTTCTCCACCGTAATTTCGATGGTTTTTTGGTCCAGAAAGCTCCCGAGGACATCGGCCCAGGTCTTTGGTACATCCTCCACCCGATAGCGGGCCCGGTCCACACGGGACATGAGGGCAGGATAGCCCTCCTCAACCGCCGCGGCGCAAAGGATACGAAGGTCCTGCGGCAAAACAGCGTTGACCCTCCCTTTGAAATCTTCGGGATCCATGGGGGCTTCAAGCCCCACATCCAGATATTCACCCTTCGAAGCAAGTCCCACCGACAGGGCCTGGGCAAAGGAGAGCAGTGGATGGGGGTGAAACCCCTTGGAGAAGGCCATGGGCACATCCGCCCGCCGAAACGCACGCTGAAAGGTGCGCATGAGATCCAGATGAGCCACGGCTGCGATGGGTTTTCCCTTTTCAAACTTCGCAATCATGCGCATGGACAGCCCTCCTCCCACTTGGTAAAGCCACATCCAAGACAGCCTCCGCGGCAGTCCGGCGTAGTCTCTCCCCGCATGGCCTTATCCCATTCCCGCTTGAAGAACGCCTTGTCCACGCCCATATCGAGATGGTCCCAGGCAAGTGTTTCCTCAAAGCCGAATGTGCGATTGGCATAAAAAGCGGGATCAATGCCCGTCTCCTTGAAAGCTTCCTCCCAGAGATCCAGGCGGAACTGATCCATCCAGCCGTCAAAACGGCAGCCCTTTTTGAAGGCCTGAAGCAGAGTCTTCCCCAGCCGCCGGTCGCCCCGTGCAAAAACCGCTTCAAGAAAACTGGTGGAGGGATCGTGCCAGCTGAATTCCACACCCCGGATCTTCAGCAGCTTAGCCAGGTACTGCTGTTTTTCCACAAGCTCCGCCCGGGTATTTTGTCCAAACCACTGAAAGGGCGTGTGGGGTTTGGGGACGAAGGACGCCGTGCTGATGGAAATGCGCAGCGGCTTTCCATTCCTGCTTCGATAAGGCTGGTAGGCGGCAACCACCTTCCGGGCGAGATCGGCGATCCCCGCCACATCCTCCATCGTCTCTCCCGGCAGACCAATCATGAAATATAGCTTCAGCGAAGTGTAGCCTTCCTCAAAAGCATCCGTGGCGCTCTTGATCAGATCCTCTTCCGTCACGTTCTTATTGATGATGTCCCGCATCCGCTGGGTCCCCGCCTCCGGCGCAAAGGTGAGGGAGGACTTTCTGACCCGCTGCGTCTCGTTGATGGCTTCCTTCACCACCGAATCCAGCCGCAAAGAGGGCAAAGACAGGGCCACCTGCTTGTCCGAGAACCGGTCCATGAGTCCCCGGGCCAGATCCAGCAGCCGGGAGTAGTCTCCGGAGCTGAGGGAGGTGAGGGAGATCTCCTCATAACCGGTGTTTTTCACCAGTTCCCCGGCAAGTTCCATCAGCCGGTCCAAGGAACGCTCCCGAACCGGGCGGTAGATCATACCCGCCTGACAGAATCTGCAGCCCCGGCTGCAGCCTCGGAAGATCTCCAGCATGATTCGATCGTGGATGGGCTCGGTATAGGGTACGATCACTTTGGTAGGAAAATAGGCCGAATCCAGATCCCATACCACCCGTTTCTTGATCCGCTCCGGAGCCGCCGGATGGTTCGGCTTTATGGAACGGATCACGCCGTCCCCGTCATAGTCCACATCATAGAAGGAGGGCACATAGACGCCCCGAATTGCTGCCACCGCCTCAAGAAAAGCCTCTCTGGGCGCGCCGGATGCCTTCCAGTCCCGGTACGCATCCAGCACCTCATGGTTCATCTCCTCGCCGTCGCCCAGCACAAAGAAATCCACGAAGTCCGAAAGGGGCTCGGCGTTCATAGCCACAGGGCCGCCGGCCATCACAAAGGGGCCGCTCTTCCGGTCCCGGGCCAGCAAAGGAACACCGCCCAGCTCCAGCATATTGAGGAGGTTGGTGTAGGTCATTTCATATTGAAGGGTAAAGCCGATAAGATCCATTCCGGCAAGAGGCGTGCCCGTCTCCAGCGTCCACAGGGGCGTCTTCGTCTCCCGCAGATACTTCTCCATGTCCACCCACGGTGCAAAGACCCGTTCGCAGTAGGTATCCTCCCGCTCGTTCATCGTGTGGTACAAAATCTTGGTGCCCAGGTGGCTCATGCCCACCTCATAAACGTCCGGGAAACAAAAGGCATAGCGGATCTTGCCCGCCGGGTCCTTTAGCACGCTGTTATATTCACGCCCGATGTACCGCGCCGGTTTTTCCACCCGGTTCATCCAGGCCCGCTGATCCAACAAAGATCTCCCTCTTTCGTAAATAATCTTATTGTCAAATGTATCACGGTTTTGGGCTACGGTCAATGGAGCAGCCTCCCCACCGGTGCCTCCGCGCCATACTGAGAGATGCCCTGAAGCACATCGCCCTCGGTAACGCTGCCCCGGATGCGCATCCTGTCATCCAGCACCTGAATGGTGGTGTAGCGTCCCGGAAGGAAGCTTCGGGTCAATCCGCCCAAGGATTGATCCTCCAATGCGGTCAGTTGGCGGGCAGGGAGCACCTTGGACCTTCGGAGCAGATCCCGCTTGCCCATGAAATTCTGGGCGAGGAGATAGGGCGCCTTTCGGTGTTCGCCATGGGCCGCCAGGAACAGAAAAAAGGCGAAGAGAATGAGGGTGACGTTGTACTGGCCTGCCGCCGCGAGATAACCGCATAAAGCGAGCAGCAGCCCCCCAAAGACGTAACCCATGACGATAGCGATCCGGGTGGCCGTCTGCGGTCCCATGAAGAAGGAAAGCACGCTTCTTAAGATGCGGCCTCCATCCAGAGGCAGGGCGGGCAGCAGATTGATGCCGGCCAGCACCAGATTTTTGTTCACCCAGCTGGACAGGGTCTCAGGATTCATGGGAAAGTATAGATGGATAAGCACCGCAATGCCGGCCAGCACCAGGTTGCACAACGGGCCCGCTATGGCCACCAGCATCTCCTTCACCGGACCCGCCTCAAAAACCCCTTCGATGCGGGCCACGCCGCCAAAGGGCAAGATTTCGATGGACAGCACCGTGAGGCCCAGGGCCCGGGCCGCCAAGGCATGACAGGCCTCATGGGCAAGAATGATGAGAAAAACCACCACCAGATCATGAAAAAATCCAAGGATGCTGAGCAGCACCAATACGATAAAAAAAAGGGGTCGGACATAGATGTCCACACCCAATAGATTCCCCAGTTTCACGAGGTTACCTCTTGCTGGAACAGACTCAGCGTGTCCATAGCTTCGCCGTCCTTTGTCGCCCGGAGAGTGAGGATGCTCTGCTCTTCACCCAAACCGCCCAGCCGCTGTCCCAGATCCACGCTGTCCCCCACATGGACTGCCGCCGTAGCCATGCCCTCGTAAGCGAGCTCCACGCCGTCATGATCCACCACGATCCTGCCATTGCCAATGGCCTTCACCGTTCCCTTGGCTGCGGAGCGGACCATGGCGCCCGGCGTGGTGGCAATCGCCATGGCATTGGCTTCGCCGTTTTCCATGACCTTGGTGGCCGTGCCTTCAGCGGGCAGAACCCAGGACGAGCCGCCATTAAACACAGCCGCTACGCCGGGCAGATAGTTTTGCACAAACTCCAATTGACCCAGTTTGCGGTCAATGGCCACATCGTAGGTGAGCGCCGAACGAAGGCCGTCCACAATGGACTGGGTGGCCGGCGTTTCGATGCTCTTGAAGATGAGCACTGAAGCCAGAACCACCGCACAGATCCCCATTTTCAGCAGAATGCTGGAGCCGGGATAGATCATTTGAACCGTGCCCGCCCGCTGCGCACCGCTTCGGGCGCGCACCGGAACGGCCCGCACCATCCTTCTGCCAGAGCGCTTTCGACTCGTCCGCGGAAACCTTCCGGTCCGCTCTGCCGAGCTCTTTTTCTCCTCCGTCCGCTTTTTAAAACTTGGAAGCTCCCCCTTGGCGGGCCCCTGACTTACGGGGACCACATTCATCCGCGGCAGCTTCGAATAGCCCGAATCCATACCGGCTCCCTCCTCCCATACACCGTATTGTATGAGCGGGAAGCTTGACCCTATTCGTTTAGAAGGGAGATCCCTCCGCCATGGGGTTGATCACCAGCCGCCAATCCAAGTCTCCCCGGTCCAGCGCCTTGATGAGCGCCTCCGCTGTGGCCATGTTGGTAGCACACGGAATATCGTGAACGTCACAAAGGCGCAGCAGAGCGTTGATATCAGGTTCATGGGGCTGAGGCGAAAGAGGGTCCCGGAAGAAAATCACAAGATCGATTCGGTTGAAGGCCACCCGTGCGCCGATCTGCTGATCGCCGCCCATAGGCCCGGACAGAAATCTATGCACATCCAGCTTGGCCCGTTCGGATACCAGCTTGCCCGTGGTGCCCGTGGCACACAGCTTATGTTTCTTCAGGATATCCTTGTACGCCACGCAGAAATTGACCATGTCGCTCTTCTTTTTATCATGAGCTATGAGCGCAATGTTCATTGCTCGCCACCTCCAATCATTGCTTTCTTTTTCTGTCTTCGGAAGGCCACGTTGAGCACCAGACCCACCGCAATGAGGTTGGTCCACATGCTGCTCCCTCCATAGCTGAAGAAGGGCAGCGGGATGCCCGTCACGGGCATGATCCCAATATTCATACCAATGTTTTCAAAGATGTGAAAGCCCATCATGGATACCACACCAGCCACGATCAGGGAACCCACCCGGTCCCTGGAGTAGCGTGCGATGTGAATCATCCGCCACATTAAAAATACAAACAGTGCCACCAAAATGAGACAGCCCAGAAAACCCACCGCCTCCGCAGTTACGGAAAAGATGAAATCCGTGTGGGCATCGGGCACATAGTTGAGTTCACTCAAGGCGCCGGAGCGGAAAAGCCCCTTGCCCGTGATCTGCCCCGAGCCCACCGCAGTTTTTGCCCAGGTCACCTGAAGCCCGCTGCCGGTGGGGTCCCTAGCGGGGTCAATGAGATCCTGAATTCGATTCTTCTGATAGTCCTGCAGCACGAAGTTCCAAATAAGCGGAACCATGCCGCCGCAGGCCAGCACTTCACCAGCAATGATCCAGCCCTTCACCTGAGCGGCAAACTGCATACCAAAGAAGATGATCACGTACACCATGGCCGTACCAAAATCGTTTTGGTAAACCACAATGGCGAAGGGGATAAGGGTGTAAGCGAGGGGAGAGACCAGATCCCGAATCCGTCCGATGGGCGCCGGCTTATTGGCAAACACCCGGGCCAGCATCAGGATGAGGGATATCTTGCAAAATTCCGAGGGCTGAAAACCCCGTTCGCCGTTGAAGAACGTGAACCATCCCTGTGCGCCGCGGGTCACTTCGCCCAGCACCAGCAGCAGCACCAAAAGTCCCACATTGGCCCAGTAGATGTACTTCGAATAGGCCGCATAGCCGCCATAATCAAAGACCGCAGCAATGCTCAGCAGCAGCAGGCCGGAAGCAAACCACATGAGCTGCAGCCGCACATAATAACAGTTCATGTTCGCGAGCATGTTCCAGAAAGTGCGCTGATCGTCGGCCAGAGCATCGGCGGTGGCATTGGCTATAGCCACCAGCCCAAACAGGGTGATGGCAAAGACGATGCCGATGAGCAGGAAGTCCACCTGCTTTAAATCCTTTTTATTGATCTTCATTCCGGCCTCCCAGCCTCAAGTTCACAGTGCTTGTCCATGGGTTGTATTATATCACAGCTCCCGTACCGCCTCAACCAATCCTATCCATGAAAAAAGCCCGCCCCCCTGGGCAGGCCTTCCAATCAATAGCTGTTCTTGCCAATATCCTTAATTTTTTGAATGGGAATGTGGACCTCCAGCGCCGAAGACCCGGCGTTCTCGCCCTCGCCCCGGTTCAGTTTGACCTCGAAGCCCTCGGCATCAATCTCCATATAACTGGATATGACCCGGGCAATATCGCTTTTCACCAGCTCCAGAAGCCTCGGCGAGACGTTGATCCGATCGTGCATCAGCACCATCTGAAGGCGCTCCTTCGCCACCTCCTTGGAAACCGGTTCCTCCTCCCGCCGCACAAAACGCATCAGATTCATCGCAGCGCACCTCCCGCCCTCGAAGATTCAAAAAGCCGTCTGAACCTTGACATCAGCGTGAGCCGCGGAGGCTCAAGGTCCATGAAGGGCACGGGTCTGCCCATCAGCCTGTCGGCCACATTCTGATAGGCCCGGCCCGCAGGGTGCTCCGGATTGCTCACAATGGGAATGCCCATATTGCTGGCAGGCACGATGTTCTCATCGTCGGGCACCACGCCGACGAGTTCCACCCGCAGTACCTCCAGAATATCATGAATATTCATCATATCCCCCCGGCGAACCATATCGGAACGGATCCGGTTCACCAAAAGCTTGGGCGCGGTCAAATCAAAAGTGGATAATAGGCCAATCACCCGGTCAGCATCCCGAACGGCGGAAACCTCGGGAACCGTCACCACCACCGCCTGGTCCGCCGCACTCACCGCATTGATAAAACCCTGTTCTATTCCCGCCGGGCAGTCAATGATCACATAATCGAAGGTTTCCTTGAGATCGCCCATCAGCTTTTCCACCTGAGCGGGCGTGATGGCGTCCTTATCCTTGGTCTGGGCCGCAGGCAGCAGGTAGAGTCCCTCAAATCGTTTGTCTCGGATCAAAGCCTGCTTGATCCGGCACACGCCATCCACCACATCAATGATATCGTAGACGATGCGGTTTTCCAGGCCCATGATGACGTCCAGATTCCGAAGGCCAATATCCGCATCCACCATGACCACCTTTTTGCCCCGAAGGGCCAGTCCCGTGGCGATGTTGGCCGTGGTCGTGGTTTTGCCAACGCCGCCCTTCCCCGATGTTACGACGATCGCTTCTCCCATGCTGATGCTCCTTTGATGTTCATATTGCCGATTCCACAACCAGCTGGCCATCCTGGACCTTCACCCACTGGGGGCTGACCGGCTGCAGATCGTCCGCGAAAAAGCGGCCCACCGAAGAAGCAATGGATAGTTCGCTGGCCATCAGACTGCCGGCGGCAATCACCGCTCGCTCGTCCCCCTGAAGCCCGGCATGCGCCCGGCCCCGCAGGGTGCCCAGCACCACGATGCTGCCCCGTGCATTCACTTCTCCGTCCTCTTCCACGTTCCCAATCACCACAATATGTCCATCGGAGCTCAATTTTTCTCCGTCCCTCACCGTGCGCCGCACGAAAAGGCATTCGCCCGTCTCCCTGACGGGCTGCGGATCATTGGCTCTCATCTCTATTTCCTGTTTTAGCACAAAGTCTGGCCAGTCCAGAGCCTGCACCTCTTTATAAGGCATGCCCGGCCGGGAAGGCGGCAGTTTTCCCGAGGAAAATTCCACCCGTTCCACGTCCAGCCGTTCCGTAATCAACGCTGTGAGTTCGTCCCGGTGCTGGCGGTCCAGCCGTCCTTCGATGATAACCACCGGGCGGCTGCCCACAAAAAAGTTTCTGCCCGCTTCCATCTTGCGGACAAGTGCATTTTTGACCTCCTCGAAAGGCGCGTTCTCCCGCACCTGAACCAGCAGTCCTTTCTTTGTGCCCTTAAACGCCACCGCTTCCATCTTCGATGCAAAACCTCGTTTCGTACGGACGGGTTACGGTGTGACCGCCCCCGTTTCCGGCAATTTGTCCGCTTCCTTGGTATTCATCATGTTTTCCACATAGTAGGCGATCACCTCACGGGCCGTATAGGAGGCCTGTCCGCCCTTCCAGCCGCAGGGAATGCTCACCACGATAGCAATTTCAGGATCATCGTAGGGAGCAAAAGCCACGAACCAGGCGTCATTCTCCAGCGTTGTGTTGGTGGCGAAGGTCTCCGCGGTACCGGTCTTGCCGCCCACCATATCCTTGTACTCAAAATCTTTGAAGAAGTTGCCCGCCGTGCCATCCTCATCAGAGACCACTTCGCGCATGCCCTCCTTGATGGCTGAAATATAGGAACTGGGAATATCCAGCTGCTGTTTGACCTTGGGTTCAATACTTTCCACCACCTGGCCGTCATGGGAGACGATCTCCTTTACCAGGTTGGCATCATACACCGTGCCGCCATTGACCAGCGTGGCGATATACCGGGCGAGAGAAATGGGGGTGATGGCAGTGACGCTCTGTCCAATGCCTGCCACCAGCGTCATATTGGGG
The DNA here is from genome assembly GCF_014384795.1 of Gehongia tenuis. Classification (NCBI taxonomy): domain Bacteria; kingdom Bacillati; phylum Bacillota; class Clostridia; order Christensenellales; family Christensenellaceae; genus Gehongia; species Gehongia tenuis. The sequence continues at coordinate 156,483 of NZ_JACRSR010000002.1, forward strand.
TTCCAGCGGATCTCGCTCAGGTAGCTGTTGATTCCGATGATGAGATCGGTGTTGATGTTTCGGGAGGGCACGCCCAGCTCCTTGAGGCCCGACTTGATGTCGCCGCCCATCTCCACAACGTCCACCGCTTCCGCCAGCCAGTCGCGGATAATGGTATCCGCCTTCTCCTCATCGAAGGCCACGCCGGCACTCTCACAGGTTTCCTTTACCATATCGTAAATTTTCCCGTAGACCAAAACGCCATAGCTGGTGCTCTGATTCTCAATGGGCTGGCTCTTGTCAAAAAGAATATTCTGACAGGCCATGGTGCTGGCCGCCTCGCCCGGAAGCTGGATATTGGTGCGGCCCACCAGCCCGAGATTGTCCGCCCACTGATAGAGCTTGTCAATGCCCAGTCTGTCCGCCACCTCGTAGAAAAAGTAGTTGCAGGAATTCTTGAGGCCGGTGGTGATGGTCTGATTGGAATGGGCGTCAAAATTGGGCGCCACCCAGCACTGAGGACCGCTGCCCACCAGCACGTGGGCATTGTAAGGACCCTGGTCGGAGATGGTGGTGTTCAGCGTAATGGAACCCTCCATCAGTCCGGCAAGGCCAGTCGTCATTTTAAAAACGGAGCCGGGCGCCGTCTTGGACGAGATTGCCTTATTGAAAAGAGGATATCGCTTATCCTCGCTCAGCACCTTGTAATCGCTTTGCGAGATGCCGCCCACGAAGAGGGAAGGATCATAGTCGGGATAGCTGGCCATGGCCAAAATATTGCCGGTATGGACGTCCATGACCACCGCCGACGCCGTTTCCGCAAGCTTCAGCTCGCTGCCCCGCTGATCGAGCGTGGGCTGGTACTTGCTGGGGTTCAGGGAATACTCGGTCAGCTGGTTTTGGCGCACCTGCTGCACGTTCTCCTCCAGCGCCGTTTCCAGCGTTTTTTGCAGATTGGTATCGATGGTCAAAACCACGTTATCGCCCGCTGTGGGCGCGGTATATTCAAGTTCCCGGGTGACCTTGTTGAGGCTGTTCACCTCCACCACCCGTTTGCCCTGCCGTTTCACGCTGTTGCCCGTCAGGTGCTCCTCCATGGAATATTCGACGCCGGTCAGACCGATCTGATCCTCGCTGCCGTAGCCCAGCGCCTCATATTTTTCGATGGTCTCCTCCGACTGCATCTTTCCTGTATAACCCAGAATGTGCGAAGCCAGCGTACCCCGGGGATAGACCCGGATGGAACTTTCTTCAATGCTCATGCCCGTGAGGTCATTGCTGCGGGTCTCGATCTCTGCAATGGTCCGTTCGTCCACATCCTTGGCGATGGTGACCGGATAATAGGAACGGAAGGCGTTCATCTGAACCTCCTGCCAGACCGCCAGAATCTTCATGGCAAGTTCATCGCTGGCCTCCTCCGGAATGCAGTAGTAGGTTCTCAGCCGGGCCACCACATCCCCGGCCGTGGGATATTTTTCCGCGGACACGCCCAGATTGCTGCGCCAAAGCTTTTCCCTGGCCGCCGCCTGTTCCTCGGTGATATTACCCCAGCTGAAGGCGTATTCGCCGTTCTCGTTCTTCACGATGGCAAAGGACGGCTGCAGTTTGCCGCCGTTCTTCTCCACGATGCTGAGCGTGTTGATGATGGCGCCGGTGTAATCCCTTCGGTATGTCTCGCTTCGCTTGGAGACATCCTTATAAAAGACCACATCGTAGCTTCTTTGGTCATAGGCCAGCGGAATATAGCTGGAGTCATAAATGGTGCCCCGATAACCCTTGAGGGTCAGCGTCCGGGTCGTCTTGTTTTCCGATTGGGACGCCAGCACTGTCCCTTCCCACAGCTGCAAATACTGCAGCTGATAAATCATGATGCCCGCTGCAATCAGAATCACAAGACCGATGATCACATAGCGGTCCCTAAGCTTTTTTAACATATTCAGTTCCCCTCACCTAAAAGGAAATCTATCTTTCTATATAGGCTATTGTACCATTGGTTTAAAAAATAAGAAAGGAATCCGGGCACGCAAATACGCTCGAATCCAAACAAGTATGGGCGATCCTTGTAAGACGCCACCAATATTTAGAAAAAATCACTGCGAACGATGGTGCGCATGCACCGGGCCTTGAAGAGTCTTTTGAGCCCGAAGTAGATGGGAAGTGCCAGAATAACCGTGTATACGGCTTCCGGCAGTATTCGGGATATGAACATATTCCAAAGATTAAAATGCACGCCGGCAAAATAGACGAAGGCAGAAAATACCAGTTCCCGCACAATCACGCCCACCCATACGATGGCAAAGGGGAGCCATGCGGCGTGGTACAGCCGGGCGGCAAGAAAAGCCGCGGCACCCACCACCAGAAGATAGCCCAGCGTGTAGGGGCCAAGATAGGTCGAAAAGAACAGATCCAGCATGAATCCACCGAAAAAAGCCATGCCAAGACCCGCCGCGGGCCCCGCAAAAAAGCAGAAGCATACGGCAACAACGAGAAAAAGATCCGGCGAAATCCGCAGGATCGTCAGATGGGAAAACACGGCAATATGCAATATCCAAGTCAGCACCGCAATGCCGGCCATGATAAGCTTACGCATCAATCCACCTCGATTTGTTCCGTGCTGGAACGAACCACCAGCACCCCTTCCAGATGATAGAAGTCCACATAGGGCCGCACCACGGCATACTTCTGGCCGTCAGCTCCGGAACGGCTGACCTCGGTGATCTCGCCGATAGGAATGCCCTTGGGATACACGCCGCCAAGACCGGAGGTGCTCACCACATCCCCGGGCAGAAGTTCGGATTCAAAGGGAAGATAATACATGTGGCAAAGGCCCTCGTTGACTCCCGTATCCAGCGTACCCCGAAGAACGCCGTTGTCCCGGGTCCGTTCAATGAGGCCGGAAACCGAGCTTCTGCCATCGATGATGGATACCACCTTGGACCAGTTGCCCCCCGTTTCCATCACGCGGCCCACCAGACCGTCCTCGTTGATGACGGCCATATCCACTTCAACGCCCTGATTCGTGCCCTGATCGATTACGAAAGTGCTGAACCAAGTGCCCGGATTTTTTGCCGTCACCTTGGCATAGCCCACGGTAAGTTCGGGATGCTCCTCCGAATAATTGAGCAACGCCTTCAGCCGTTCATTCTCCTGCTTCATATCCTGAAGCTGCTGATTCTCCGTTGCCAGCGTGGACGCCTCGAGAGCCAGTTCATCGTAATCCTTTTGCAGATCCCGGTTCCTGCCGATACTGCCAAAGAAGTCCCCGATCGACCCGGTCACACGGCCAAAAAAGCCCTGGATGGGGCCGGCAATACCGCCAAATACGCTTTCAAGGCCGGTCACATTATTGGTATCCAGCGCAGTGATGACGATCAGCAAAATGAAGATGACCACCAATATGATGACCGCCAAAATCGGCCATTTTCTCATCAAGGGCTTCATGTCTTCCCCCTCGTATTACGCTTTACTGTAGTGCTTTTTGAGGGTGTCCATGCCCTCCACAATTTGGCCCGTACCGATGGCGACACAGTCCAGCGGCGCATCGGCCACCTGCACCGGCATGCCCACCTCCTGGGAGATGACCCGGGTAAGGCCCGTCAAAAGGGCGCCGCCGCCGGTGAGCATGATGCCGCGATTCAGAATATCCGAGGCCAGCTCCGGAGGCGTCTTTTCCAGCGTGGAGCGAATGGCGCCTACGATCTCATCCACGGGTTCCAGCAGAGCCTCCCGTACCTGATTGTTGCTGATGCTTTGGGTCCTGGGAAGGCCGGTATTCTGATCCCGGCCGCGCATATCAATCACCGTCTCCGTTTTGACCGGATAGGCGGTGCCAATGCTCATTTTAACCTCCTCAGCGGTGCGTTCGCCGATGAGCAGGTTGAACTCCTTGCGGGCGTAGTTTATGATGCACTCGTCCATCTTATTGCCGCCAATGCGGATGGACTGACTGGTCACGATGCCACCAAGGGACATGACCGCCACCTCCGTGGTGCCGCCGCCGATGTCCACCACCATACTGCCCGAGGGATCGTTGACGGGAAGGCCGGCGCCGATGGCCGCTGCCATGGGCTCCTCCACCAGAATCGCCGTGCGGGCGCCCGCCGAGCGCACCGCGTCCTCCACGGCCCGGCGCTCCACTTCGGTCACGCCGCAGGGCACGCAGATCACCACCCGGGGGTGGCTGAAAAAGCTCATGGTTCCGCTACCGATTACCTTGCGGATCAGATAACGGATCATGGTCTCCGTCACGTCAAAGTCTGCAATTACACCATCCCGCAAGGGGCGCACAGCCACAATATTGCCCGGCGTGCGGCCGATCATGCTGCGGGCCTCATCGCCCACCGCCAGAACCTGCCGATGATTCCCCGTTTGAATTGCAACCACCGAGGGTTCCCGAATCACAATGCCCTTGCCGCGCACATAGACCAGCACATTGGCCGTTCCAAGATCAATACCCATATCCTTCGAAAAAGGACTCCAAACCATCACTATTCACACTCCATCCGTATAGCATCCGGGATTGTATAGAATGATAACCACTATGGACATGTTTCAAACCCGGACTCAGGAAAAACTTTCATACCCATATCCTTGAGAATATGCCTCAGCCTGTACAAAGGTAGTCCCACCACGTTGTAATAGTCGCCGTCAATGCGGTCCACCAGCAGGCCGCCCTGCTGCTGAATGCCATATCCGCCCGCCTTGTCCAAAGGCTCCCCCGTGGCAATGTAGCCCTGCATTTCCCACTCATCGAAGGCCATGTGCACCCGGGTAATCTCGCAAAACGTCCGGACCCTCTGCCCATCGGACACCCAAAGCCCGGTCATCACCTCGTGCCACCGGCCGTTCAGCGCTGAAAGCATCCTTGCCGCATCCTCGGGGTCTTTCGGCTTGCCAAGCAGCTTGTCCCCCAGCACCACCAGCGTATCCGCCGCGATAATCCAGCTGTTTTTCTGCCTCTCAGCCGCCCATTCACCCTTTCGGGATGCAAGACAGACCACCTGCTCCTCTGGGCCGAGACCCGCCTTCGGCGTCTCGTCCACCACAGGCGCCATGCATACGAAGGAGGAAATCACCCGTTTCAGCAGTTCCCGCCTTCTCGGCGAAGCCGACGCCAATACAACTTTCTCCAATTTCTTTTCCTCAAAAATCCAATATATAAGGTGATTATAACTTAATCGGATACAGGATGCAAATGATATCCAAAAAGCTCCGGCCAGACCCATTTCCCGGGTCCACCGGAGCTTTCTTTCTTTTCTTACAGAATGACCAGATTTTTGCCGTAAGCCCGCTTGAAATAGAAGCTGGAAGTGAGGGCATCCTTGATCTCCAGGGAAACATCGGCCTTGGCCTGGGTTTTCATGATCACCGAATCCCCAAGCACATCGCAGGCAACATCCTCCACAGCGCCGGACATGGTGCGGTCGAAGCTCTCCGCAATGCGCACCAGTACACCCAGTTTGGCGATGATCTCGGGATCCCCCTCCTCCAAAACGCCTTTAAACCGCGCCCAATCCCTGGGCCTGTCCTGCTTGCGGTGGGCCGCAGCAATGAAGGCGGCCATCACCTGTTCCCGATGGGTGAGCCCATAGATATTGGTGTGCATGATCAGATAATAGGCGTGACGGTGATGATCGTAGTAACGTATGGCCGATCCCACATCATGCATGTATGCCGCTGTCTTGAGAATCCTCCGATAGGAAGCGGGCAGTTTATGCAGGGAACGAAGCTGATCAAACATGGACAAGGCCAGCTTGTACACCTGTTTGGCATGAGGAATGTTCATATTAAAGTAGGACAACTCGTTCAGCAGCGACGTCTCCAGCATGTCCTCCAAGGGCTTGGTCTTGACGTTGGGCATGGCATAGGCATAGAGGATGCCCTCCCGAAGGCCCGCCGTACCCACCACAATCTCCGGCGCATTGATGTATTCGGCCACGGTCACAATGGTGGCCAGTGCACCGGTGAAGATATCCGCCCGTTCGTTGGACAGACCCGGAATGCGCATCCTCCGGTCGAGGTCCAGCCCCTTGACATGCTCATAGATGGACCTTGCCGTCTCCACCTTGATGGGATAATTATGGTTCATATCCAGTGGATAATGCTCTTTCTTGCGGCTGATCTTGCCAAGATTGCGCATGGAACCGCCAATGCCGATGATGGGCAGATTTTTCTCCAGCGCCTTTTTCAGCCAGGGCGCCTGCTCATCCAGCTGCTCCCGCACAAAGTTCTCAATGTTGGCCAGCTGCTCCGGAGTGACTTTATCCTGCAGGGCAAACTTTTCCGTCAGCGTGACAGCGCCATAAGGAATGGTTACCGAATGCATGAGCCGCCGTTTCTCCACATAGATGATCTCAAAGCTGCCGCCGCCCAGATCCATGATGACTCCTTCATTGAAATCCAGACTGTTGATGGCACCAAGATAGACGTAATAGGACTCTTCCTCGCCGGACAGAACCTGCAATTCGATTCCGGTGGCATGCTTCACCTCATCGATGAAACTGCGCTGGTTACGGGCTCGGCGCACCGCTGCCGTGGCCACCGCCACGATCTGCTCCACGCCATTGCATTCACAAAGGCGCTTGAACATCTGCAGCGTCTGTATCGTCTGTCGCACCCGCTTGGGACGCAATATATTATCATCGGTCATCTCTTCGCTTAGACGTACAGATTCCTTGATCTGATCGATAACCCGATAGCCGCCGTTATCATAAATGTTTGCAACAAGCAGCCTCGCGGTATTGGAACCAAGATCAATGATGCCGATCCGTTTCATTTAATCACTTCCTCTCAGTGCTTCTGTCTGTCAGCCCTTGAAGGGAATTTGCATCGTTCCCGTCGGGCACTTCTCCACACATTTACCGCAGGCCGTGCACTTGCTGTGATCGATCTTTGGTAAATTGTTATCCATTTTCAGTGCATCGTATTCACAGGCCCGAACACAAAGCCCGCAGCCAATGCAGCCATTGGAGCATACTTCACGAACAGCTTTGCCCTTTTCTTGCGTATGGCACAAAACATCCGCCACATTTTCCTTGGCCTCCACCAGCCAGATGATGTTCACCGGGCATTCCTTCACGCACATGCCGCAGGCCGTACACTTGGCCTCGTCCACCCGGGCCACACCGTTTTCACCAATGGCGATGGCGCCGAACTTGCACACGCGGGTGCAGTCCCCCTCGCCAAGGCATCCATAGATGCAGGCCTTCTTGCCGCCGCCCACCATATGGGCTTCCCGGCAGGTATCCACATCCTGGGGCTCAAAACGATTCCTGCAGTTCACGCCGCCTTGGCAGTGGACACGGGCAACCCTTCGCCCCACGCTTTCATAGGATACGCCCAGCAACGCGCCCAGCTTCTTGCCCAGTTCATTGCCGCCCACCGGGCATCCGCCCACCGGCGCCTTTCCCTGAGCCACCGCCTCCGCAAAACCGTCGCAGCCCGCAAAACCACAGCCGCCGCAGTTGGCGCCGGGCAAAAGCTCCCGGACCGCCTCCACCTTTTCATCCTTTTTAACCGCAAACTTCTTGGATGCAAAGGCCAGAATACCGCCGAAGATGAGTCCCAAGCCGGCCAGAATCGCCACTGGCACCAAAATATCGTATAACAATGTCTCAGCCTCCTATTTGATCAAGCCTTGGAATCCAAGAAATGCCAAGGACATCAGCCCCGCGCTGATGAGGGCGATGGGGAATCCGCGGAGCGCCTTGGGAATGTTGGCCGTTTCCAGCCGCTCCCGGACCCCCGCAAACAGTACGATAGCCAGTGTGAATCCCAGAGCGCCGCCCACGCCGTTGACCAGCGTCTCCAAAAGATCGTAGCCTTCCGTGATGTTGAGGATGGCCACGCCCAGCACCGCGCAGTTGGTGGTGATGAGGGGCAGGTACACGCCCAACGCCTGATAGAGGGTGGGACTCATCTTTTGCAGCACCATTTCCACGAACTGAACCAGGGCCGCAATCACCAGAATGAAGGCGATGGTCTGCAGATACTCCATGTGGGCGGGCACCAGAATGAGGTACTGAACCCCATAGGTGATCACCGAGGCCATGGCCATGACAAACGTCACTGCAAGCCCCATGCCAAGGGCCGTATCCAGTTTCTTGGACACGCCCAGGAAGGGGCAGATGCCCAGGAACCGGGACAGCACAAAGTTGTTGACCAGCACCGAGCCCAGCAGAATCAACAGCAGCGATACAAATTTATCCATGCTTACCTCCCTACGATGCCTTGCCGGTCAATTTATTGTACAGACCCATCAATAGTCCCAGGGTAATGAAGCCGCCGGGCGCCATGATCATCATGAGCACCGGCGAGAATCCCTCGCCCAGAACCGTCATGCCAAAGAACGTGCCATTGCCGAGGAACTCCCGGATGATACCGATGGCAATGAGCGCCGCCGTGAAACCAAGGCCGCTTCCCAAGCCGTCAATCAGGGAATCCAGCGGATTGTTCTTGGAGGCGAAGGCTTCCGCCCTGCCCAAAATGATGCAGTTCACCACGATGAGCGGAATGAAGATGCCAAGCGCTTGATAAAGGCTGGGCACAAAGGCCTGCATCACCATCTGAACCACCGTCACAAAGGCAGCGATGACCACGACAAAGCAAGGAATTCGCACCTTCGCGGGAATGAAGTTCTTGAGGAGCGAAACCACCAAGTTGGAGCACATGAGCACGAAGGTGGCCGCAAGACCCATGGCCAAACCGTTGATGGCCGATGTGGTCACAGCCAGCGTAGGGCACATGCCCAGCACCAGCACAAAGGTGGGATTTTCCTTGAGGAAGCCGTTCATGAACACATTTTTCAGTCTTTTCATGTCACTGCCCTCCCTCAAGCTCGGAGCGATACAGTTCCAGCACCGTATTCACGCCGTCGGTCACTGCCCGGCTGGTGATGGTGGCGCCGGAGATCGCCAGAATATCGTCGTCTCCAGAAGCTGCACCCTTGGCCACATTAAAAGCCTCGGGGGCCTTGCCCACGTACTGGTTCATGAAGATCGGCGCGTCCGCCTTGGCGCCAAGGCCCGGCGTCTCGCTGTGGGAGTTGATCTTGACGCCGGTGACGCCTTCTTCGTTTACGCCCACCGTCATCACGATATCGCCGCCATAGCCCTTGCTGGTCAGTTTGACCGTGTAACCCACGATCCCCCCATTGGCCTTGCCGGCATAGATCTCTTCAATTCCAGCGTCATTTTGCATGTCCAGCTTCTCAAAATCCTCTGCCGCCGGCAGCACCTCCTGCCGGGCCTGCTGAGCCTGCATACGCTCCTGCTCGGCGATGGGTTCCTTGGTGATGTAATAGGTGCCGCCGAGAAAGAGGCCCGCCACCAGAGCGATGAGGGCCAGCCGGCTCACCATGCGAAAGGACTCACCCACGGCTTTTCACCTCCCCAAAGACTTTGGGTTTCATGAAACGGTCCAAAAGCGGCGCCGCAATGTTCATGATGAGGATGCTGTAGGAAACACCCTCGGGATAGCCGCCCCAGATCCGGATCACCGAGGTGATCACGCCGCATCCGATGCCAAAGACGATGCGGGCCTTGGGGGACACCGGAGAGGTGGTGTAGTCGGTTGCCATAAAGAACGCGCCCAGCATCAGGCCGCCCATTAGGATATGATGGAGAGGCATACCGGTGAACATGCCGGCCTGGCCGCCGAAAATCCAGGTTAGAAGGGCGGTGGTCCCGATAAAGGACAGTGGAATGCGGATATCGATAAGCCGCGCAGCCACCAGATAGGCCGCACCGATCAGGATGGCCAGTGCGGAAGTCTCACCGATGCATCCGCCTATGTTGCCGATAAAAAGGTTCCAGAGGGAAGGCAGCTGTTCCACCGCGCCGCTTTTCATCAGGGCAAGCGGTGTGGCGCTGGCCACGGCGTCCAGGCCCGGCGCCACGAAATTGGTCATGAGCACCGGCCAGGATACCAACAAAAAGGCCCGGCCCGCCAAAGCCGGATTCACGAAATTATGTCCAAGCCCGCCGAAGCACTGCTTCACAATAGCGATGGCAAAGGCGCTGCCCACCACCGGCAGCCACCAGGGCGCCGTAGGCGGAACGTTATAGGCAAGAAGAAGTCCCGTCACCACGGCGCTGAAATCGTTCACGGTCACGGGTTTTTTCATCAGCTTTTGAATCACGGCCTCGGTCAAAACCGCCGAAGCCACCGACAGCACCATGATCAGCAGTGCATGCCAGCCATAGAAATACACTCCCATGATTCCAGCGGGCAGGAGTGCGATGGTCACGTCCATCATGATCTTGCGGACCGTCAAAGACCCACGGATATGAGGCGAGCTGGAAACGACGAGCAACTCGTTCATGACTTCCTCCCATTTTCTTTTTGTTTTTGTCTCTCCCTCGCCAGCGCCGCCTTGGCCATCTTGACGGACTGGACCAGATTGAGTTTAGCCGGGCAGGCATACGCGCAGCATCCGCATTCGATACAGTTGGCCGCACCATAGGTCCATGCCTTCTCGTAGTCCTGAATATCGGAATGGGAGGCGATATAAAGGGGCATAAGCCCCATGGGGCACACCGCCACACACCGTCCGCAGTGGATGCAGGTCACCCGCTCGTCCAGCTTGCGCATGCTCTCCGAAAAGAACAGCAGTCCGCTGCAGCCCTTGGTCACCGGCGTTTGCAGCGTGCTTTGCGCCTGGCCCATCATGGGGCCGCCGGAGATCACCTTGTAGAGCTCCTGGCTCAATCCGCCGCAAAGATCCAGCAAATGCTGAAAGGGAGTGCCGATGGGCACCCATAGATTGCTTGGCTTTTTCACCGCATCCCCGGATACGGACAACACCCGATGGGTCAGAGGTTTGCCCTCCACCACCGCCTGGGCGATAGCGTACATGGTGGAAACGTTCTGCACCACGATGCCCACATCCGCCGGCAGACCTCCCGCAGGCACCTTCCGTCCGGTCAGCGCATAGGCCAGCTGCTTTTCACCGCCCTGGGGGTATTTCACTTTAAGAGGCGCAATCTCCACGCCGTCGATCTTGCTGAACGCTTCGTCAATGATGCGGATGGCCTCCGGTTTGTTGTCCTCAATTCCCACGATAGCCCGGTCCACGCCCAGAATCTTCATGGTGATATTGACGCCCTCGACAATCAGGTCCTTGTACTCGATCATCGCCCGGTCATCCGCGGTGAGATAGGGTTCGCACTCCGCCGCGTTCACCAAAAGAACATCCACCTTTTTGTCCGGCGGCGGCGACAGCTTCACGTGGGTGGGGAAAGTGGCGCCTCCCATACCCACGATGCCCGCTTCCTTCACGATTTCCACAAGCTTCTCTTTGGAAAGGCTCTCCCAGTCGGAATGGGGCGTAAGGCTGGGGAAAACTTCGTCCAGCCCATCATTTTCAATGATCACCGTCTCGGCCTTGTGACCGGAGGGATGATCCCACAGCATCACGCTTTTTACCTTGCCCGATACGGACGAATGGACATTGGCACTCACAAAACCTTGTGCCTCACCTATTTTTTCGCCCACCCGCACATGGTCGCCGGCTTTGACCAGCGCTTTGGCAGGAGCACCAATGTGCTGGACCAAAGGGATATAGACAACCGGCGGAGCTTTGACGGTCTCAATCGGCAGTTCCGCCGTGTACTTTCCGTGCTTTTCATGATGCAACGGAAATACGCCGCCCTTAAAGGAACGCGGCTTCAACATCGCTTCACCTTCTCATTATAAATATGAAATAACCAAGGAAACACAAGGTATTATACCATAGACCCCGACCCAAATACAATATGCGCGAAGCAGGTAATTGCATAAAAAAAGCCTCCACCTGTTGAAAGGTGAAGGCTCTTGTTCATTCCTTCTTTGCGGGATCCTCATTGAGATGGTAAGTCAGGGTAAGCAGGCTGTCGCTGAGATGGAGGTTCTCCACGCAAACGTCCTGTTCCGGAAGGGATACATCCACCGGCGCAAAGTTCCAAATACCCTTGATGCCCGCCTCCGCCATCCTCTCGGCGATCTTACGGGCCACCGACTGGGGCGTGGTAATGATGCCGATGTCCACCTGATGCTCCCGAACAAAAGCCTCCATCTTTTCCACCGGCCATACCAAAACCCCGTTGACGAAGGTCCCCACCGGCGGGGACTGGGTATCAAAAAGAGCGGCCACCGTAAAGCCTTCATCCTTGAAGTTTGTGTAGTTGGCCAGTGCCTGGCCCACATTGCCCGCGCCCACGATAATCACCTGGTAGTGCTTATGGAGGCCCAGGATGCCGGCGATGGTATTCTTAAGGTCGGTCACATTGTAACCGTAACCCTGCTGACCGAAGCCCCCAAAACAATTAAAATCCTGACGGATCTGGGATGCCGTAAGCCCGGTATACCTTCCCAGCTTCTCGGAGGATATGCGCTCCACCCCGTTCTTCTCCAAGTCCACGAGGTAGCGGTAATAGCGCGGCATGCGGCGGATGACCGCATCGGATACCCGTGATCTCACGATGGTTCCCTCCTTAAGTCCTATTCACAAATACTATTATACTGGGAAAAGACGATTCGGACAACAGAAAACGCAAAAATCGTTAAAATAAAAACGATCTGAAATTTGACCCGTTCCGGCTTTTTGGGTACAATGGGCCCATACGATGTTTGCCGGGAAAGGAAGGCGCTCCCTTTGATCATTCAACTGTCGGGCATAGAAAAATACTTCGGCGTGCAGCCTGTTTTACAGGGTGCCGATTTGATGATCCAAGAAAAACAGCGTCTGGGAATCGTGGGCGCCAACGGCGCGGGAAAGACCACGCTCATGCGCATCATGCTGGGCCTTGAGGGCGTGGACAAAGGCACGATTCATCAGCAAAAAGGCCTCCGGGTCGGCTATCTGCCCCAGCACAGCGACATGGAATCCACCAGCACCGTCTATGAGGAGATGCTTTCCGTATACGAGCCGGTTTTTGAGATGGAACGGCGGCTGGCCCAGATGGAGGCGGAGATGGGCCAGCTTCATGACAGCGATCCCAAGGCCTACGCCCAGCTCACCGACGCCTACGACCGGATGCGCAAACGCTTTGAAGATATGGACGGGTACGGGTACAACTCCAGCATCCAGGGCGTGCTGGCGGGTCTTGGTTTCCAGAAAAGCCAGTACGATCAGCCCGCCCATACCCTGAGCGGCGGGCAGAAGGCGCGGCTCTCCCTGGCCAAGCTGCTGGTGGGAAAACCGGACGTGCTCATGATGGACGAACCCACCAATCATCTCGATATCCGAACCACCCGATGGCTGGAGACCTATCTGCAGCGCTTTGAGGGCGCCCTGGTCATCATTTCCCACGACCGTTATTTTCTGGACACCCTCTGCGACAGCATCGCCGACGTGCATTTTGGTCGTATTCACACCTATCAGGGGAACTATTCCCAGTTCCGCGTGAAAAAGCAGGCTCAGCTGGAACAGCAGCAAAAAGAGTACGAACTCTACTGCCGGGAAGTGGAGCGGCAAAAAGAGATCATCGAAACGTACCGCTCCTTCAACCGGGAGAAGAGCATCAAGGCGGCCGAAAGCCGGGAAAAGGCTCTCGCCCGCATGACCGTGGTGGAACGCCCGCCCCAGGATTTCAAGATTGCCTTTGAGTTTCCTCCCTGTCCCCCTTCCGGCCAGGACGTGCTCACGGCGCAGGATCTCGCCATGGCCTTTGACGGCAAGACCGTCTTTGAAGGGCTGGGTTTCCGCATTCAGGCGGGAGACCGCATCGGTGTGATCGGTCCCAACGGCTCAGGAAAATCCACGCTGATCAAAATTCTGGCAAAAAAGCTGCGGCCCACCCAGGGCGAACTCTTTTGGGGCGCGGGCGTAAAGCCAGCCTACTATGATCAGCAGCTGGCCCTGCTCGATGAAAACAAGACGCTGATGGATCAGATTTGGGATGCCCATCCGGCTCTTACGCAGACCCGCATCCGAAGTGCGCTGGCGGCCTTTGGCTTCGTCAAAGATGAGGTTTTCAAAACCATTTCCATGCTCAGCGGCGGCGAACAAAGCCGGGTGGCGCTGGTGGAGCTGCTGCTGAAGCCCGCCAACCTGCTGCTGCTGGACGAGCCTACCAACCATCTGGACATGGATGCCTGTCAAGCGTTGGAAAACGCGCTCATCGGGTACGAAGGTACGCTGATCACCATCTCCCACGACCGCTACTTTATCAACCGGATCGCCAACCGCATCTTTGAAATTAAGGACGGTCAGCTTCTGGAGGTTCTGGGCAATTACGACGATTACGCGGCCTATCAGCAGCGTCTCCAGGAGGAGGAAGCGTCGGAAAGCGTCGGCCCCACCAAGACCGCCCGTGTGAAGGCACAAAAGGCGCTGAGAGTGGAGCGGGAACAGCTCCGTCAGCAGAAAAAAGCGCTGGAACAGGTGGAAAACGACATCGCCGTTCTGGAAAAGGACATGGAAGGCTTGGCCGGGACTTTGTCCAGCGGCGCCCTTTCCGCCCAGGAATCCCTGGCGGCAGCGCAGCGATATGCGGCCATGGAGGAATCGCTGAATGAATTGATGGAGCGCTGGGAGGCTATGCAAAGCGAATAATATTTTAGACCGCCGAAAGGAGCGGATTATGAACCGTATATTTTGCACACTTTATAAAAATCATAAAAGAGTGGCGGAAGCTTGTGTGCCCATGGATTTTCCCCTTCGGGAGGATACCATGGACAGCGTGATTGCCAAGCTGTGCTACGAACTGGATACGGAAAAGCCCATGATCATGGACAAACATTTCAATGAACTTCAAAATTTTTCGCAGACTCGATTCCGGGCCGATGATTTTATTGACAGCATCAAGTTTGACTACATGCTGCTGGAGATTTTGGAGGACGATAAAAAAAGGAAAAAGCATTCTTAATATCTTCTCCTTTTTCGGGCAATACTAGGGGCAAACGAAAAAGGAGTTGATAAATGTGACGACGCTATCCCTGATTTTGGTTATCATCGGTGCCATCAACTGGGGCCTCGTGGGGCTTTTTCAGTTTGACCTCGTGTCCTTCCTGTTCGGCGGTCAAACGGCACTGGTCAGCCGGATCATCTACACCATCATCGGTGCGGCCGGTCTTTGGAGCATCTCTTTGCTGTTTCGCAAGCACGAGCGCGAAGAGGACCGTGAGCCCGATCGGATTCAGTAACCTTTTTTCCCCAAGACAACAAGCGTTGAGAAACGATTGTTGTCTTTTTTTATAGCCGCTATGGTATAATAAAACAAAAAGGAGGAATCTTCCATGAGGGATTTAATCGATATTCAAAAATCGGAAGCCGTGCTGGAGCAGCTGCGCCATGGCGGCATTTTTTTCACCGTGGCCGAGAACGGCAGGCCCAACACCATGACCATTGGATGGGGCGGGTTTACCATCTTCTGGGGCAAGCCCGTGTTCATCGCACCCATTCGTCCCTCCCGGTATTCCCGTGAGATCGTGGACCGCACCGGCCGTTTCAATCTAAGCGTGCCTCAGGACGGCGTGATGACCAAGGAACTCGCCTATTGCGGCAGTCATTCGGGGCGGGACGGCGATAAATTTAAAGCCCTTCATCTGGCCACCCAGCCCGGGCAGGTGAACGATATTCCCATTCTCGCCGACTGCTCCTTCCACTATGAGTGCAAGGTGCTGCTGCGCCAGCCCACCGACATGTCCCCTCTGCCCGCTGATATCAAGGATCGATTCTATGCTGACGGCGACGATCACATCCTCTACTTCGGTGAAATTTTAAAAGCATACGCCCTTTAACCGAAAATGCCCCGGTTTTTACCGGGGTTTTTTTGTTATGCAGGAGAATGTTCCCATACGATCGAATCTCTTCCCAATATCAAAAAGGAGGCCGATATCATGGAGCCCATCCGTCTCAATGAGTTTTTAAACTATCGCTTCATCTCCGCCCTCGCCCTCGCCCCCGGCGGTGCCCACGCCGCCTTTGCCGTCTCGCAGAGCAACGATCAAAATGGTTATGACAGCAATCTATGGCTGCTTTCCTTGAAGGAGGAGCGAGCCTTTCAGTTTACCGCCTCCGGCAAGGAGAAATCCTTTATTTGGGAGGACCGGGAGACCCTGCTGTTCCCTTCCGGCCGAAAGGATGAACCCCACGGAACCGTCTTTTTCCGCCAGCGTATCGGCGGCGGTGAGGCAACGGAGGCCTTCCGCCTGCCGGTGAAGGTTTCCGCCTTCCAGGGAATCGGAAAGGGGCGGTATCTCATCACCGCCCCTTTCCGGCAAAACCTTCCCGATCCCCTGGATTTTGAAGGCGAAGAGCGAAACGCCGTTTACAAGGCCATGGAAGCCGAAGAGGATTATGAGGTTTTGGACGAGCTTCCCTTCTGGGGCAACGGCAAAGGGTTCACCAACAAACGGCGCAGCCGCCTTTACCTCTATGATGAGACTATGGATAAGCTTTCCGCCATCAGCCCGCCCCTTATGAATGTGGAGGGAATCACGGTTGCCGAGGATTTAACCCGGGCCCTCTATTTCGGCTGCGAATTCGACTCGGTGTGCGACCAGACCGCGGCGGTGCATGAGCTGAATCTTGAAAATCTCTCTGACCGGGTTCTTCTTCCCTCCGGCAGGCTCCACGTGGACGGCGCCTTCTATCTTGGCGGTGCCATCACCCTTTTGGCCACCGATCAAAAACGATACGGCACCAGTGAGAACACCGCCCTCTACCGGCTTCAGCCCGAGAACGGCGGCTGTGCGCTCATATTGGATCCGGACATGAGCTTTGGCAATTCCGTGGGCACGGACAGCCGCCTTTGGGGCGGAATCTCGGCCAAGGCCTCCTGCGATGCCCTGTACACCATCGTTACCGAGCAAAACGCTTCTCGTCTATACGTTTTTCGTGGCGGTGCCCTGCTTCCTCTTACCGCGTCCAAGGGCGCGGTGGACAGTTTTGATGTTGAGGGAGACCGCATCCTCTTCGTGGGCATGCGGGGGATGGGACTTGAGGAAATCTACGCACTGGACGCCCGGACCGGTGAGGAAAAACGCCTTACCGATATCAACGACGCCCTGCGCGGCCGGTACGTGGGCGAGCCCGAGAAACTCTCCTTTACCAACAGCGACGGCCTGTCCATCGACGGCTGGGTCATTCGTCCCAAGGGTTACGATCCCAGCCAAACCTATCCCGCCATTTTGGACATTCACGGCGGCCCCAAGACCGTCTATGGCGAGGTTTTCGTCCATGAGATGCAGCACTGGGCGTCGGAGGGCTACTTTGTGCTCTTCTGCAATCCCCGGGGAAGTGACGGACGAGGCAATGCGTTTGCCGATCTTCGGGGGAAATACGGCAGTATCGATTACCGGGACATCCTGGAATTCACGGATCAGGCGCTGCAGCGTTATCCCGCCATTGATCCCGCCCGGCTGGGCGTGGCCGGCGGCTCCTACGGCGGGTTCATGGTGAATTGGATCATAGGCCACACCGAGCGTTTTGCCGCAGCGGCCAGCCAGCGTTCCATCGCCAACTGGATGAGCAAGACGCTGACCACTGATATTGGTTATTATCATAATATGGACCAAATGGCGGCAACACCCTGGAACGGCGCCGATCGGATGTGGGATTTCTCTCCCCTCAAATACGCCGACCGGGTCAAGACACCCACTCTCTTCATTCATTCGAACGAGGATTACCGCTGCTGGATGGCGGAAGGGCTTCAGATGTTCACCGCCTTGAAGCTCCACGGCGTGCCCGCCCGGTTATGCCTCTTCAAGGGGGAAAACCACGAGCTTTCCCGCTCCGGCAAGCCCCAGCACCGGGTTCGCCGCCTTCAGGAGATGACCGAGTGGTTCAATCATTACCTTAAAGCGTAAAAGAAAAAGCCATGCCT
Source organism: Gehongia tenuis (assembly GCF_014384795.1). NCBI lineage: Bacteria > Bacillati > Bacillota > Clostridia > Christensenellales > Christensenellaceae > Gehongia > Gehongia tenuis. Next base: position 174,269 of record NZ_JACRSR010000002.1, read on the forward strand.
CTGCATGGCTTTTTTTAGTTCTCGAGCCGATCCCGCAGTGCCCAAAGCCCCAGAGCCGGGTTGGGGATAAAATAGACCTCCTCCCCATCCACCCAGTTGATGCCGGGCTTCAGCCTGCCGGGATCGTACTTTTTTGCCAGCATTCCATAGTCTTCAAAACGGATACGGCCCTTAACCGCTTTATCCCTGGACATCCTATCAAGACCATAGGTGACCCTAAAGCGGCCGTCGGGCGAGGAGTGCATCATGTGCGCCGCGACGCCCCGGTTCTGCGCCAACGGCCCAGCGGCGACCAGCGCCAAGGCGCCTTCCGTATCCCGATATCCATAGCGGGTAAGCAGATCGTCCACCTCCCGGTCCTCGCCAAAGGCCTCGATGCCCGGCGCCAGTACGATGAGTTCCCCGCCGTCGGCCATCATCATTCTTGTTCGGTAGATGGCCTTGTTGCCCACCCAGGTGGTGCGGAATTCCCCGGGGTCCATATAGGCCACCACCTTTTTCATGGGCCGGTCCACAAATTCAAAATTGATCCGCTGGGAGAGCCTGGCCGCGGCCTCAAAAGCGCTGCGGCGGTTGTCGAGATAGAAGCCCTTGACAGCCGGTTTGCCTTCGGCCTCACCGACCACCGTCATGGCGTAATAGAGAGGCATATCCTTCAAAAAATGCTCCCCTGCATAATCCAGAACCTTCCGAACCGGCGTGTCGATGCGGCCCAAAATGTTTTCAATGCCGCACACCGCGCCAAGATAGTGGGTGGCGTCGATCATGGCCCGGCCGCCAAGGCCCACAAAAATATTCTTGGAATAGTTGGCCATGCCGACAACCTCATGGGGCACCACCTGACCCAGGGAGAGGATGAAGTCGTAATCCCCATTGATCACCGCACGGTTTACTTCAACGGGAATGGTCTCATTCATCCGTCCGCCGGAGAGCTCCGCCACATAGGCGGCGGGTACCTCGCCGATCTTGGCTACATCCACCCGCCAGCGGTGAAAATGGATCCGCTCCAACGGAATGTCCATACCAAACAGCTGCCGGAGCTCCGCCCGCGTCATCTCAAGGTGGGTCCCAAGAGCGATGATGAAATCCACCGTCATTTCATCCTTCAAACGGCTGTAGATCATCGCGGCGATCCGGCCCGCCCCGCTGTGCAGCCGGGTGATGTCCGGGGGTATCAAGAGGATGCGCCGCATGCCCTTCAGTTTGGGATAGAGCTTCTTTTCAAAGACCCGCTCCAGTTCCTGAAGCTGAATCGCGCCCGCTTCCCGTTCCATGTAGATGCTCTCCACCTAAATCACCCCTTACAGTTTTTGATAAGCTCCAAGATAACGCCGAAACCGCCGTGCATAGAAATCCTTCATCTCCGGATTGGGGTTCACCGTCCGCACCGTTTTGGCCTTAAAGCATGCATAAGCGGGAATCGCTTCCACCGCACGAAGGCCAATGGCCGCCGCACCCATGATGGAGCTGTGGGGATTTTCCCCAAGCTCCAGAGGCATCTGCAGAATATCCGCCGCCATCTGCAGCCAGAAGGGCGAAGCCTCGATTCCGCCGCTGGCCACAATCCGCTCCGGCTTTCCGCTCTCGGTTAACAGGGTGTAGCAGTGGTAAATATTCATCAAAATGCCCTCGAGCAGAGCATAGTAGTGTTCCGCCACCCCATGGCGGCCCTCTACGTCCACGAAACCGCCTCTTTGATCGTCCCGCCAGCCCGGACCCCGTTCCCCATAGAGAAAGGGCAGAAACACCGGCGCTTCGGCCCTGTCCACGCGGACAAGTGCCCGCTCCAGTGCGGCGTAATCGTATCTGCCGCCCAGCAGTGTTTTTGTGAACCACTGGACACAGTTACCTGCGCCAGAGGTAGCGACCCCTGACAGGCGCACATCCTCCGCCATTGCATGGCACCAAAGGTTGGCGGAGCGCGGCAGAATAGGCTTTTGCACCGCCAAGCGGATGGCCCCGCTGGTGCCCACGGAAAAGCTCATCACTCCCGGAGCCATACCCCCCTGACCAATCTGATTCAAGGCGCCGTCGGCGCCGCCCACCGCTACCGGTGTACCGGCAGGAAGTCCCAGATCCTTTGCCGCCTCCTTTGCCATGGGGAAGGCGGCGTGGGGTTCGGTGAGCTCCGGCAGACGGTTCGTCCCAATGCCCATCAGTGCCAGCGCCTGCTCATCCCAGTCCAGCGTATGGATATTTAACATGCCGGAAGCGGAAACAGCGCAGCGGGACGCCACCGGCAGGCCGGTGAACCGCTGGGACAAAAATCCTGTCTGAGTGGTGACCATTTGCGCCCTGTCCAAAAGCTCCGGCCCTTGCTCCTTCAAATGGAGATATTTCCAGAGCCCGAAGGTGCTGTGAACCGGGCAGCCCGTACGGTAATAGATTTCCCAGGCCCTTTTTTCGTCCCTCTTATATCGCTGGGCCGTGGAGGATGCATGGGTGTCCGCCCAGGTCAGAATGGGTGCGATGCACCGGCCGCCGCCGTCCAGCAGTGCCAGGCTGGGCCAAATCCCGCACAGGGAAACAACATCGATGTCCCGGCCCCCTTCGTCCAGAGCCGCCCGGGCGCTTTCCGCCAAGGTTCCATAAACGCCTTCGCCATTTTGAGAGACCACATCGCACACTGTGCCGGGGTAGGCTGTCACCCGCTGGGCTACAATGCCCCGCCCCTCTTTATAGACCGCCGCTTTTGCCGAGGATGTGCTCGCTTCCAATGCCAAGACCTTCAATGCTTCACCCCCACTATATGCTGGTCACGGCGAAGCCGCCGTCCACCGGCAGTACCACGCCGGTAATGAATCCGGATTTTTCACTGTCAGCGAGAAAAAGTGCCGCGCCCACCAAATCTTCCGGTTTACCGAACCGCCCCATGGGCGTATGGGCAAGAACAGCTTCTCCTCGTTTGGTGTATCCGCCGCCTTTTTCCGTGAGCAGATAGCGGTTTTGATCGGTGATAAAAAATCCAGGTGCAATGGCATTGACCCGAATACCGGGATGGACATTCTGGCTCATGTACACGGCCAGCCACTGGGTAAAATTCACTACAGCGGCCTTGGCCGCCCCATAGCCCACCACATTGGTCAAAGGCCGGATCCCTGCCATGGACGCAATATTGATAATGCTGCCAGCGCCCATGCTTTCCATGACGCTGCCAAAAACCTGGCTGGGCAGCACCGTCCCCATGAGGTTGAGATCGATCACGCTCCGCAAATCGTCTTCGGGCAGATCAAAAAAGGAGTGATTCGGACCCGCGGTGGCGCCCGGCCGGTTGCCGCCCGCCCCGTTGATCAAAACATCCACCCGGCCAAAATCGGCTAAAACCTCTGCTCGCACAGCCTCGATGCTTTCTTTTTGCTGGACATCGCAGGGATAGACCCGAGCCATACCGCCAAAAGCCTCGATCGCTTCCGCAATCCTTTGTCCTTTCTCCGGGGTTCGGTTCAGGATCGCAATCTTCCAGCCTTCCCGTGCCATCCCTTTTGCGATAGCGCTGCACAGTACGCCGCTGCCGCCGGTGATCACCGCAATCTGGTCCATACTACGCCTCCCAATCGGTGTGGAAATGGCCTTCCCTGTCCACACGCTCATAGGTGTGGGCGCCGAAATAATCCCGCTGGGCCTGCAAGAGATTGTGGGGCCAGCGTTCACAGCGGATGCCGTCAAAGTAAGTCAGCGCCGCTGAAAAGCTGGGAACACTGACCCCCGCCTCCGCTGCCAGAACAACCACTTGGCGCAGGGCGGCCTCATTTTGCTTCATGATATTTTCAAAGTAGGGGTCCATCATGAGATTCTCCAGTTTAGGATTGAGCCGATAGGCCTCCTTGATGCGGTCCAAAAACTGGGCCCGGATGATACATCCGCCCCGCCAGAGCAGCGCGATATTGCCCAAATTAAGATCCCATTCGTAGAAGTCCGAGGCCTCCTGCATCACATCAAAGCCCTGAGCATAGGAGCATATCTTGGCTGCATACATGGCCTTCCCCAGTCCATCGAGCAGCTCCTCACGTTCCACATTTTGAGCCTTGTCCGGTCTTCCAAAGATGCCGGCCATTTTGAGCCGCACATCCTTCCTCGCGGACATACAGCGGGCAAATACCGCCTCGGCCAGCATGGACGCCGGAACGCCAAGATCCAGCGCCTCCTGAGCGGTCCATTTCCCAGTGCCCTTCTGACCCGCCCTATCCAAGATCACGTCCACGATGGGTTTGTCCGTCTCCGGGTCCTTGCGGCGCAGGATATCCGCCGTAATCTCGATGAGATAGGAATTGAGTTCCCCTTCATTCCAGGCTGAGAATGCCTCGGACATAGCCTTGGCATCCATGCCCAGCACTCGCCTCATCAGATCGTAGGCCTCACAGATGAGCTGCATATCGCCGTATTCGATGCCGTTATGGACGGTCTTCACAAAGTGGCCCGCCCCTTCCGGCCCAATGTAGCCGCAGCAGGGTTCTCCATCCACATGGGCGGCAATCCCCTCCAGGATATCGGCGGCCAGCCGGTAGGCCCGTTTGGAGCCGCCGGGCATGATGCTCGGTCCTTTGAGGGCGCCTTCCTCTCCGCCGGATACGCCCGTGCCCAGATACAGCACACCCTGTTCCCGCAGCCGCTGGGCCCGCCGGATGGTGTCCTTGAAGTGGGAGTTGCCGCCATCGATGATCAAATCCCCAGGCTCCAGCAGCGAAACCAGCGAATCGATCACTGAATCCACCGGCGCACCCGCCTTCACCATGAGCATGATCCTGCGCGGACGTTTCAGCGCGCCCACAAGATCCATCAGTTCAACATAGCCCTCGATGTTTTTGCCCTGGGCACGCCCTTCCATAAACGCCTCCACCACCTTGGCGGAAAGATTATACACCGCTACCCGGAAGCCCTTTGATTCCATATTCAAAGCCAGATTCTGACCCATGACTCCAAGTCCAATCAAAGCAATATCGCACTGACCCATCACAACAGCCTCCTTTTCCATTTCGTCTTCATTGTAACCCAGAGGGAAATCGTTTTCAAGTCATTCTTACAATAAAAAAAGGAGCGTCTCCGCTCCTTTTCATCCATCCATTATTGGAAATAGCGCTCCAGCAGGCCCTTAAATGCACGGCCGTGGCGGGCTTCATCCTTGCACATCTCGTGTACGGTGTCATGGATAGCATCGTAGCCCAGCTTCTTGGCCAGCGTTGCCAGATCCTTCTTGCCCTGCGTTGCGCCGTACTCGGCTTCCACCCGCAGCTGCAGGTTCTTCTTCGTGTCGGCATGAACCACTTCGCCCAGAAGCTCAGCAAATTTAGCCGCATGTTCCGCCTCTTCAAATGCGATACGCTTGTAAGCCTCGGCCACCTCAGGATAGCCTTCGCGGTCCGCCTGACGGCTCATAGCCAGATACATACCCACCTCGGTGCACTCGCCAGTGAAATTTGCCCGAAGACCTTCAACCACCTCGGGATCCACACCCTGGGCCACACCCACACGGTGCTCATCGGCCCACTGCATCTCGCCTTCGGCCTTCTCCATAAACTTATCCCTGGGCGCACCACACTGGGGACACTTGTCGGGAGCGCTGTCGCCCACATGCACATAACCACAGACCTGACACACATACTTTTTCATCTTAGAGATCCTCCTCACTGTTTTTAGACTGCCCTTGGGTTCTATCGAACCTCTTCTTCGATTATAAGACCCAGGCGAAGGCCCGTCAAGGATTTTGTCTAAAATTTAACAATAGTTCAGGACATCTTTTTTTGTATCAGTTCAGCAAGCTCATTGGCCTTGTGCTGAATTTCCCTGCGGTCCTCGCCTTCCACCATCACCCGAACCAGCGGTTCGGTGCCGGATAGGCGAATGAGCACCCGGCCCTTGCCTTCCAAGCTCTTCTCCAGCCTATCAATCTCCCGCCGGATATCCACATCGGTCTGCAAAAACTCTCTGCGGTCCGTATTGATCCTGATGTTGACCAAAACCTGGGGCAGCTCTTCCATGCACTGATCCGCCAGCACGGAAAGCCGTTTCTGCTTTCTGACCATGACGGAAATCAGTTGTACCGCCGTCAAAAGGCCATCGCCTGTCGAGTTATGATCGAGGAAAATCACATGGCCCGAGGCCTCGCCGCCCAAACAGTAGTGGTCCTGACACATCCGCTCCAAAACGTAGCGATCGCCCACCTGGGTGCGGATAAACTGGATGCCCGCTTCCCTCATCGCAATCTCAAGGCCCATGTTGCTCATGACCGTACCCACCAGCGTGTTGCCCTTAAGAGCGCCCCGTTCCTTCAGGTCCAGGGCACAGATGGCCATCACATGGTCGCCGTCCACCAGCCGGCCCCGGTCATCCACCGCTATGAGGCGGTCCGCGTCGCCGTCAAAAGCCAGGCCAATATCAGCACCCAGCTCCTGCACCAGCTGCTGCAGCCGTTCAGGATGGGTGGAACCGCACAGGTCATTGATATTCGTGCCGTCAGGCTCGTTATAGAAAGCATGGACCGTGGCGCCCATATCGGCCAGCGTCCGCGGGGCCACGTAGGAGGCCGCGCCATTGGCCGCATCCACCACGATGGTCATGCCCGCCAGGTCCGCCTGGGTGGTGGCCTTGACAAATTCCATGTAGTTGTCCGTGGCATTGCGCATGATGATGCTCCGCCCCACATGAACGCCTACCGGCCGCGGCAGATCGTCCTCTGCCTTCACCAGCGCTTCAATCCGGTCCTCCAAGGCGTCGGGCAGCTTGAAGCCGTTGCCATCGAAAAATTTGATGCCATTGTATTCGACCGAGTTATGGGAGGCGCTGATCATCACACCGGCGTCCATCTCATAAAGGCGGGTCAAATGGGCCACTGCCGGCGTCGGGAGCACCCCTACCAGCGCCGCCGTAGCACCTGTGGAGCAGATCCCCGCCACCACCGCCGCTTCCAGCATATTTCCTGAAATACGGGGATCCCGTCCCACCAAAATCGTGGGCTTATGAGCCCCGTCCGTTAAAACGTTGGCGCCGGCCCGTCCAATCCGATAGGCGAGCTCACAGGTCAGCTCTTCATTGGCCACTCCCCGAACCCCGTCGGTTCCAAACATTCTTGCCATATACGATCCACCTCACAGCTTTTTAACGATCAGAATCCTGCGTTCTGCAAATACTCCTCGGCCTGCCGAATGGCTTGAGCCCCCTGGGCGGCCGCCACCACGATTTGACGGAACTCACTGTCCAGCGCATCCCCGGCAGCAAAAACACCGGGAATATTGGTCCTGAAATCCTTATGGAAGGGAATGCTTCCATTCTCTCTCAGCTCAATGGTACCCTGCAGCCATGCCGTCTGCGGCTTGGTGCCCACGGCGATGAAGATGCCCTCCACCGGCAGATCCTCCGCCGTCTGGTCATCCACCCGCTCAATCCGGAGGCCCTCCACTTTCTCTCCGCCCAGAATCTCCTTGGGCGTATAAGGTGTGCAGAACTTTACATTGGGAAGTTTCTTCACACGCTCCACCAGCACAGCGCTGGCCCGGAACTCATCCCGGCGGTGTACCACATAGATCTCCTTGCAAAACCTCGCCAGATACTCGGCATCTGTGAGCGCCGTGTTGCCGCCGCCCACCACAGCCACCTTCTTATCCCGGAAGAAGGCGCCGTCGCAGGTTGCGCAGTAAGAAACGCCCTTGCCCCGAAGTTCCTCCTCACGCTCCAGCCCCAGCGTCTTGGGCGTGGCTCCAAGGGCCAGGATCACGGTTCTTGCCTCATAGGTTCCGCCATTGCCTTCCACCTTCCGAATTTCTCCCTCCTGGGAGAGACGGATGGCCGTATCATAGATGGTTTCCGCACCAAAACGGCGGGCCTGTTCCTCCATGGCCATGGCTAAATCGATACCCTTGACGCCTTGCGGGAAGCCAGGATAGTTCTCAATCATATCCACGTTGGTGATCTGCCCCCCGGCAAACATCTGCTCCAGAATAGCGGTGGAAAATCCCGCACGGGCGCCGTACAAAGCGGCGGTAAGACCTGCGGGTCCGCCGCCCACGATCAAAATATCATACATGCTGCTGATCTCCCGATTCATTCGTATTCCCCGGAAAACGGGGTTTCTATTATTATACAACACCGTCGGAGCTTCTAGCCACCATCCCATAAAAAAAACGCGCTGAGTGCGCGTTTTTTTGGGAATCTTTAACGTTTGGAGAACTGAGGCGCACGACGGGCGGCCTTGAGGCCGTATTTCTTACGTTCCTTCATGCGCGGATCACGGGTCAGGAAGCCCGCCCGCTTCAAGGGAGTCCTCAGTTTATCATCGGCCTTCAGCAAAGCGCGGGCGATACCATGACGGATCGCACCAGCCTGACCGCTGAGACCGCCGCCGCTGACGTTCACCAGAACATCAAAACGGCCTTCAAGCTGGGTCAGCGCAAGAGGCTGACGAACGACCATCTTCAAGGTCTCCAGATTGAAATAATCGTCAATATCCCGTTTGTTGATCACAATCTTGCCATCGCCGGGAACCAAACGCACCCGGGCAATGGAGGTCTTTCTTCTACCGGTTCCGTAATACTGCACCTGAGCCATCTGCCGTCCTCCTTACACGATGTCCAGCACTTCGGGCTGCTGAGCCTGATGATCATGCTCACTGCCTTTGTATACCCGAAGCTTCTTAATCATATCCCGTCCCAAGCTGTTCTTGGGAAGCATGCCGCGGATCGCTTCGTAAACGGCAACGTCCGCCTTCTTCTCCATCATCTGGCGGTACACCGTCTCCTTCAGACCGCCGGGATAGCCGCTGTGACGGCGGAAAACCTTCTGATCCAGCTTTTTGCCCGTCAGCACAACCTTATCCGCGTTGAGAATGATCACGTGATCCCCGCAATCCACATGGGGAGTATATTCAGGTTTATTCTTACCGCGCAGAACCGCCGCAACCTGGCTTGCCAGACGTCCCAGGACTTTGCCCTCGGCGTCCACCACGTACCACTTGCGCGTTACGTTCTGAGCGTTAGCCATATACGTTTTCAAATGCCTTCCCTCCTAAGGATGATGTCAGTCGGACACGAACGCTGGTCTACATTCGTTCCAGTATTGTCCGGGAAACGGGGCTGAATCCCGGAATAACGCCATATTATTGTATCTTACCCCTCACGGCCTGTCAAGATGTTTTGTCCCATTTTAGCCTCGGAATAGCAAACATGGAGCAAAATCAGCCCTTCCGGCGCTGCGGTGGGGCCCAAAAGGTCCCGGTCCCCCCGCACGAGCGCATCCTCCAGAACCTCCGGCTTCAGTCTGCCCTTTCCAATCTCAAAGAGCGTACCTGCAATGATGCGGACCATATTGTATAAAAAACCGTCCGCACTGATCCGCACGACCACGAAGCCGTCCTCCCGTAGTACCCTGAGTTCCGTGACCGTGCGCACCGCGCTTCGCACCGGCCGGCCCGTGGACTGAAAAGCGGAGAAATCATGGGTGCCCACCAGCTTTTGACCGGCCCTGTCCATGCACTGCACATCCAGCTTTCCCTGCACAAACCCGGCCGTGCTGCGAAATACCGCCGAAGGCACGGTCCCATTCCAGGCCCTGTACTGATAGGTCTTGCCCAAGGCATCATAGCGTGCGTGAAAGCCGTCCAAAACCCGTCTGGATGCCGTTGCCCGCACATCCCCGGGCAATGTCCCATTGAGCGCCAAAAACAGTTTCTCCGGCGGAATGGGGCCTGCATAGTCAACATGGGCGCACTGTCCCAGGGCATGAACGCCCGCGTCGGTCCGTCCCGCACCGGTCAGCCCTGAAAAATGCCCTGGAAGCTTCTCTAAAGCCTCCTCCACCGCCTGCTGTACGGCGTAGCCGTTTTTCTGGCGCTGCCAGCCGCAGTAATCTGTGCCGTCGTATTCCAGGTTAAGCAATATGCGCATGACTACACCCCATACCGAAGGAACAGGATAGCCGCCACGAACAAAGCGGTGACTCCCATGGCGATGCAGTCCGCCTTTTCAACCTTATACACCTTCATGCGGGTGCGTCCCTCACCCCCATGATAGCACCGGGCCTCCATGGCCATAGCCAGCTCGTCGGCCCTGCGAAAGGCGCTCACGAACAGCGGCACCAGCAAAGGCACCAGGGCTTTCGCCCGCTGAAGCACATTGCCGCTTTCAAAGTCCGCACCCCGGGCCATCTGCGCCTTCATGATCTTGTCCGTCTCCTCCAGCAACGTAGGGATGAAGCGAAGCGTGATGCTCATCATCATGGCAAGCTCATGGGCAGGAAATCCGATCCTCGCCAGCGGCGACATCAGCCGCTCCAGCCCATCGGTGAGATTGATGGGTGAGGTGGTGAGGGTGAGCACCGAGGTGCCCATGATCAAGTAGATCAGCCTGAGGGCCAGAAATACCGCTTGGAGCAGCCCCTCCACCGTCACATGAATAAACGCCCAGCGAAAAAGGGTCGTCCCCTCGCCGCCAAAGAGCACATTGATGACAAAGGTAAGAGCAATGAGGAAGATCAGCGGTTTGATGCCCCTCAGCAAAAACCGCAGCGGAATATGCCCCAAGGCAATCACGACAGCCAGGTATACCGTCACCACGGCGTAGCCCGCAAAACTATTTACGAAGAATAAAAATACGATGAAGGCAATGGCCAGCACCAGCTTCACCCGTGCATCCAGACGGTGAATCACCGAATCGCCCGGCAGATATTGGCCCATGGTGATGTCTTTAAGCATGGCGCGCCTCCCACTCCCGGGCGATGGCCGCCACCGTCTCCTCCAGGTCAAAGATGCCCTGAGGCAGATTCCAGCCCGCCTTCCGCAGGCGGCCCAGCAACTTCACCGTCTGGGGCACATCAAGACCCAGCCGGATCAATTCTTCGTCCCGGGAAAAGATCTCCGCCGGCGTGCCCACCATGGCCACCTTTGCGCCGCTCATCACCACCACAGTATCGGACAGTCTTGCCACGTCCTCCATGCTGTGGGAAACCATCACCACCGTGTTCTCCCCCTTGCGGTGAAGGCTCTGCACCATGGAGAGTATTTCATCGTGGCCCCGGGGATCCAGACCCGCTGTGGGCTCGTCCAAGATCAATACGTCGGGCCGCATGGCCAGCACGCCGGCAATGGCCACCCGCCGTTTCTGCCCGCCGGACAGTTCGAAGGGCGACACGTCCTTGTATTTTTCATAGTCCATGCCCACCGCAGTCAGCGCTTCTTGAACCCGTTCCTGAGTCTCCTCCCTGGACAGGCCCAGATTTTTGGGCCCAAAGGCTATGTCAAGAGCAATGGTCTCCTCGAAAAGCTGGTATTCCGGATATTGAAAGACCAGGCCCACCTTGCGCCGGAGCTCCTTCAGGGAGCCTTCCTTCTTGGGACCGATGGTGTATTCCCCCACCCGGACCACGCCGGAGGAGGGGCGCAGAAGGCCGTTCAAATGCTGAATAAGCGTGGACTTTCCGGAACCGGTGTGGCCGATAATTCCGATGAATTGGCCTTCCTCCAGCAAAAGGTCCACCTGCTCCAGGGCGATGGAGGCCATGGGCGTGCCCGCCATATAGACGTGGCTGACATGATCTAATCGGATGGGCATAGGGCATCCACCATCTCTTCCAAATCAATAATATCGGGGGAAAGGGGCATTCCCCTTCCCGCAAGGCCCCGAGCCACCTGGGTCATTGCCGGCAGGGTGAGTCCCATCTCCCGAAGCTCGGTCTCATGGCGAAAGATCTCCCGGGGTGTCCCCGTGAGCTTTACTCTGCCCTGGTCCATGACCAGAACACGGTCCGCTCTGGCCACCTCCTCCATGAAATGGGTGATCAGAATCACCGTAATGCCCTCCTCGCGGTTTAGGCGCATCACCGTGTCCATGACCTCCTGACGTCCGGAAGGATCCAGCATGGCCGTGGGTTCATCCAAAATCAATATCCGGGGACGCATGGCAATCACTCCCGCAATGGCGATGCGCTGCTTCTGGCCGCCGGAAAGATTGTGCGGCGCCGAAGCCGCATAATCCTCCATATTGACCCAGGTCAGCGCCTCATCCACCCGCCTGCGGATCTCGCCTGGCTCCACCCCCAGGTTTTCCGGGCCAAAGGCTACGTCCTCCTCCACCACGGCGGCAACCAGCTGATTGTCCGGATTTTGAAAAACCATGCCTGCCATCTGACGGATCTGGAGAACCTTGTCCTCCTTTGCTGTATCCATGCCGCCCACCAGTACCGTGCCCGATGTGGGCACAACAAGGGCGTTCATCAGCTTGGCAAGGGTGGACTTTCCGGAACCGTTGTGTCCAATGACTGCCAGATACTCCCCTTCTTCCACCTCAAAGGAGACATCCTCCACCACCGGCAACGGCTGCTCCTTACGGTAACCGAAGGATACCTGTTGAACCTGCAAAATGGGGTCCATAGGGCAACCTCCTTTCAAACGACAAAAGGGGGGCCGGTTGCATTCGCCACCAGTCCCCCATTCCATTTGGTCTACCTACACCAGCTCAAGGATGACCACTTCCGCGGCGTCACCACGCCGGGGGCCCTTCTTGATCATGCGGGTGTAGCCGCCTCCCTGACCGACTTCCTCCATACGCTTCTTGTATTTCGGGCCGATCTCGCCCATCAGCTTCTCCACCACGGGATGATTGATGGTGCGGGTGCGTTCGCGGTACTCGAGCTTGGTTTCCTTCGCCTGCTTGGCTTCCGGCACATCATAGAGATACGCCATCATCTTGCGCCGGGCATTCAAGCGGGACGGGAGGTCCTTACGGGTCTCGATGTCCACGGTCTGTTGCTTGTCATTGTTCTTCTGCACCACGGCCTTCTCGAAGTTGTCACACTCCTTGATGGCCAAGGTGATGAGTTTTTCAGCGATGCTCTGCACTTCCTTCGCCCGCGCTTCCGTCGTCTCAATGCGGCCGTTCCAAACCAAGGAAGTGACAAGCCCGCGCAGCATGGCCTTACGTTGATCCGCAGGCCTGCCCAATTTACGATAACCTGGCATACAATTCTCCTCCTAGCCTACTCGTTGCTGCTTTTCAGAGACAGTCCCAGAGCGGCAAGCTTTTGCTCCACTTCCTCCAAAGACTTTCTCCCTAGGTTGCGAACCTTCATCATTTCCTCCTCGTTGCGCTGCACCAGCTCCTCGACGGTGTTGATGCCCGCCCGCTTGAGGCAGTTGTAGGACCGAACGGACAGATCCAGTTCCTCAATGGCCATCTCCAGGATCTTCTCCTTCTTGTCCTCCTCCTTCTCGACCATGATCTCCACGTTGTTGACCTGATCGGTGAGATTGATGAAAAGCGAAAGATGTTCGCTCAAAATCTTGGCGCCAAGGCCCACTGCCTCATCGGCCTTGATGGAGCCATTGGTCCAGACTTCCAAAGTCAGCTTGTCGTAATCGGTAATCTGTCCCACCCGGGTGTTCTCAACATTGAAGTTCACCTTGCGGATAGGCGTAAAAATGGAATCCATGGGCAGCTCGCCAATGGGATTATCCGGAGACTTGTTCTTATCGACACCCACATAGCCCCGGCCCTTCTCCAAGGTGATCTGCATATCCAAATGGGCTTCTTCGTTGAGCGTTGCAATGTGCAGCGAGGGGTTGATGATCTCAACCTCCGAATCCACGGTGATGTTCTCCGCAGTCACTTCACACGGTCCGTCAGCCTTCAGGGTGACCGTCTTGGGCTCATCGCTGTAAAGCTTGGCGGAGAGCTGCTTGAGATTCAAAATGATCTCCGATACATCTTCCGTCACTCCCGGAACCGTGGAAAACTCATGCAACACGCCTTCGATACGCACCCTGGTGGGGGCCACGCCCGGCAACGAACTCAAGAGCACCCGGCGCAGGGAATTTCCCAGCGTAATGCCAAAACCCCGTTCCAGCGGTTCAACCACAAATACGCCGTGGCTGCCATCATCTTCCATCTGCACGCATTCGATTTTGGGCTTCTCAATTTCTATCATGCTGGCAAACCCTCCTTCACATTCATTCCATCGAGGGCAGTCATATTACCTGGAGTAAAACTCCACGATCAAATGCTCTGCAATGGTGATATCGATATCCTCACGCTGCGGCAGGCTCAAAACCTTACCGGCAAGATTGGCATTGTCCAGATCCAGCCACTTGGGCACGGAAGTGGAGCCATTCTCGCGGAGAGCCTTGAAGTTCTCCATATCCTTGGAGGCGTCCTTGATCGAAATCACATCATCCACTTCCACCAACTGGGAAGGAATGTCGGCCTTTTTGCCATTGATGGTGAAATGGCCGTGCATGACCCACTGACGGGCCTGCGCCCTCGAATCGGCAAAGCCAAGGCGATAAACCACGTTATCCAGACGGCGCTCCAACAAGGAGAGCATGTTCTCGCCGGTAACGCCCTTCATGCGCTCAGCCATCTCAAAGTATTTCCGAAATTGGGATTCTAAAACCCCATAGATGCGGCGGGTCTTCTGCTTTTCCCGCAGCTGAATACCGTATTCCGACTGTTTCCTTCTGGACTGCGCGTGCATTCCAGGCGGTACAGGACGCTTATTAAAGGCGCACTTCTGCGAATAGCAGCGATCGCCCTTCAAAAAGAGTTTGGCCCCCTCCCTGCGGCACAGCCGGCAAACGGAACCTGTATATCTAGCCATATGTTCGGAACCCTCCTATCGGTTAGACTCTTCTACGCTTGGGCGGACGGCATCCGTTGTGGGGGATAGGCGTCACGTCCTTGATCATGTTAACTTCTAGGCCCGCGGCCTGCAGGGAACGAATGGCGGCTTCACGGCCGGATCCCGGTCCCTTCACATACACTTCCACGCTGCGAAGGCCATACTCCATAGCCGCTTTCGCAGCGGTCTCCGCAGCCACCTGGGCGGCGAAGGGCGTGCTCTTCCTGGAACCACGGAAACCCATACCGCCCGCACTCGCCCAGGAAAGAGCGTTGCCCTGCGTGTCGGTGATGGTCACAATGGTGTTGTTAAAGGAAGAACGAATATGGGCAGCACCACGCTCAACGCGTTTGCGGTCGCGGCGCTTTCTGACGGTTTTTTTCATCTTGGGCTTTGCCATAGATTAACGACCCTCCTCGATTACTTCTTCTTCTTACCGCCCACCGTCTTCTTGGGACCCTTGCGGGTACGGGCGTTCTGCTTGGTGCTCTGTCCGCGCACAGGAAGACCCCGGCGATGACGGATGCCGCGATAGCAGCCGATCTCCATAAGACGTTTGATGTTCAAAGCGGTTTCACGGCGAAGTTCGCCTTCCACCTTCAGTTCTTTGTCAATGTATTCCCGAAGCTTACCCACATCGCTCTCGGAAAGATCGCGAACACGGGTATCCGGATTGACGCCGGTGGCCTCAAGAATCTCGTTTGCACGCTTACGGCCAATACCCAGAATATAGGTTAAGCCGATCTCCACCCGCTTTTCATTGGGCAGATCAACGCCAGCAATACGTGCCATATTTGTCTACACCTCCAGCATAGCATTTTTGTTATGCGTCTCTGCATCGAATAAAACCGCACGAATCCCGTCCCAGGCCGATGCAGTAACCTTTTCGGGCAGCCGCATCCGTGCAGCATTCTATTCAATCCTCAGCCTTGCTTCTGCTTGTGCTTGGGATTTTCACAGATTACCATCACCCGGCCCTTACGGCGGATGATCTTGCACTTCTCACAAATGGGTTTTACCGACGGCCGAACCTTCATGAAATGGTCCCTCCTCCTCGTTTGTTTGCGTTTATCATTAGGACTTGCCCCGCCAGACAATCCGTCCGCGGGTCAAATCATAAGGACTAAGCTCAATGGTCACTTTATCACCCGGCAGTATCCGAATGAAATTCATTCGGAGTTTCCCGGAAATATGGGCCAATACCCGGTGCCCATTCTCCAGCTCAACCTGAAACATTGCGTTGGGAAAGGATTCCACCACGGTACCTTCCACTTCGATGACATCCTGTTTGGACAAATTCTCATTCCTCCCTTTTGGGGTTCCTGAATCCATAGCCCAGAGAGTCCAAATACCCTCTGATCTCGGAATCGAAGATCTTCTTGCCGCTCCCAATCTTCTCCTGGATGGAGACGGCCAGTTCGGGCCGCACCATCAGGTGTTTCAGCTTCTTCTTCTTGGGGCGCTCCAGCTTTCTGAGCTGGCCGTCCACGACATATACGTGCTCATCGTCACAGGGCCTCAGCACGATGAAATACCGGCCGCGGTCCCTGCCCGCCCGAGACTGCACCACACGGCCGGCTTCAGGATAAACATTGTTCGCCATCCTTTACCTCCTATGGCGCCGTCAAGATCACGGGGTCGCCCTCCGTAATCAAAATCGTATTCTCATAATGAGCGGAACGGCTTTGATCGACGGTGACGATGGTCCAGTCATTGTCCAGCACTTCAATATGCCTCCTGCCGGCGGCAATCATGGGTTCGACCGCCAGGGTCATTCCCGCTTTAAGCCGCTCGCCGTGGCCCGCCCGCCCGTAGTTGGGAACGGTTGGATCCTCATGGAGGTTCCTGCCAATGCCATGGCCCGTAATCTCACGAGGAACGGAATAACCAAAAGATTCGGCATGAACTTGAATCGCGTGGGAGACATCCGAAAGCCGGCTGCCCACGCGGGCCTGTTCAATCCCTTTCCAGAAACATTCCTCTGTGACTCTCATCAACTGTTGCGTTGCTGCATCCACCTCGCCCACCCCATAGGTGCGGGCGGCATCGCCGTGGTAGCCGTGCAGCTCGGCGCCCACGTCCAGGCTCACCATATCCCCTTCCTCCAGCATGCGGTCGCCGGGGATACCATGAACAATTTCATCATTGACAGATACGCATAAGGCCGCCGGAAATCCTTGATACCCCTTGAAGGAAGGCCGGGCGCCGTGCGAGAGAATATACGTCTCGCCGATACGGTCCAGCTCCGCCGTGGTCACGCCGGGGCGAATCGCCTGGCGTACGGCTTCCAGGGCACCGGCCACGACCCGGCCGGCCTCACGCATCCATGCAATCTCCTGATCCGTTTTCAGGGTGATCATTGAAATCCTTTCAAAATATCCACGATTGCCTGCTGCACTTCATCGATGGCAAGTGCGCCATCCACCGTGTGTAGCAGTCCTTTCTCAGCATAGAAATCCTCCAGCGGCTGGGTCAGCTCCCGGTAAACCTTCAAACGGTTGAGTACCGTAGCCTCCTTGTCGTCGTCCCGCTGAATCAGCGGCCCGCCGCACTTTTCGCAGGCTTCGCCCTGAAGCGTGGATACATGATAGGTCGCACCGCAGTCCTTGCAGACCCGCCGGCCCGTTAAACGGGGAAGAAGCTTCTCCTCCGGCACATCCACATTGATCACGGCATCCAATTCAATTTTTCCGTCCACAGCCTCAGCCTGTGCCAGCGTGCGCGGAAAGCCATCCAAGAGATAGCCCCGCTCCTGACAGTCAGCCTCGGTCAGACGGGAAAGCAAAATTTCGATGGTCACATCATCGGGCACCAAAAGGCCCTGGTCCAGATAGGACTGCACCTTCAGGCCCAGCGGCGTCTTTCCCTTGATGTTCTTGCGGAAAATATCTCCCGTGGAGATATGGGGGACGTTGAAATGTTCGCTGATCCGAACCGCCTGCGTACCCTTGCCGGCCCCGGGCGGTCCCAAAAACACAACCTTCATAGACGCCTCCTTTTGGCTTAACTCAATAAATGTACCCTTAAAACCCCTTGCTTGTCAAGCTTTTGGCCCAATCTTATTTCAAGAAGCCCTTATAGTGACGCATGAGCATCTGGGATTCAAGCTGCTTGGAGGTTTCCAGGGCCACGTTTACAACAATCAAAAGACCGGTTGCACTAAAGGCAGCGCTCATACCCGTGGAACTGGTGAAGAGCGTCGGTACCACAGCCAGTACCGCCAGGAACAGCGCGCCAAACATGGTTACGCGATTGTTGATGCGCTTGAGATAATCACTGGTAGGCTTGCCGGGACGGATACCTGGAATGAAACCGCCCTGCTGCTGCATGTTCTTCGAGATCTCAATCGGATTAAAGGAGATCTGCGTATAGAAATACGTGAAGAAGATGATGAGCAGCGCATAAATCAGGAAGTATACCACAGAACCGGAGCCAAACCATTTAGAGTACCATAGATAGAATCCGCTTTGCGGCCAGAACTGGGCGATCATCATGGGGAAGTTCACCAAAGCCATGGCAAAGATGAGGGGCATAACACCTGTGGAATTCACCTTTACGGGAATATGCGTGCTCTGTCCGCCATACATCTTGCGGCCCACAACCCGCTTGGCATACTGCACGGGAATGCGGCGCTGGCCCATGTCCACGAAAACGATGGCCACAATGATCACGAGAGCACCCACGATCACGGCGGGAACGACCCAGAAGTTCACCGTGCCGGCGGCCAGCTGATTGAACAGCTTGGGAACCCAGGTGGCGAACTTGGCCACGATACCGGCGAAGATCAGAAGGGAGATACCGTTGCCGATGCCCTTCTCGGTGATGCGCTCACCAATCCACATGGTGAGAGCCGTACCGGCGGTCAACGTGATCGCAATGGTCACATAGTTGAGCCAGGTGGGAAGAGCAGTGCTCAAAAGCACGCTGTTGCCCAGACCAATGATAATACCGATGGACTGAATGAAGGCCAGCACAATGGTGAAATACCGGGTGTACTGAGCAATCTTCTTGCGGCCTTCCTCACCCTCCTTGGAAAGCCGCTCCAGCTTGGGAATGGCCACCGTCAGAAGGTTGATGATAATGGACGCATTGATGTAGGGCGTGATGCCCATCGCAAACAGGGTGAAGTTACTGAAGGAACCACCAGCGATGATATCCATCATGCCCAGAACGCCGTATTGATTGACCATGGCTCCCAAAGCCGCGGTATCCACACCGGGGACGGGAACATAACTGCCCAGCCGGAAAACCAACAACATCAGCAGCGTGTAAAGAATCTTCTTGCGCAGCTCCGGGATTCTCCAAGCATTTTTGAGCGTTTCAATCATTTAGATCACCTCGGCTTTTCCGCCAGCCGCCTCGATCTTTTCCTGGGCCGACTTGGTGAACTTGGCAGCCTTCACCGTGAGCTTCTTGGTCAGCTCGCCGTTCCCCAGAATTTTCAAGCCATCATATTTCTTCTTCAGCATGCCCTGGGCCTTCAGCACCTCGAAGGTGATTTCCTGGCCATCCTCAAAGACATTGAGATCGGAAACGTTGATGGTCGCATATTCCGTAGCAAAGATGTTGGTGAATCCGCGCTTGGGAATACGTCGCACGAGGGGCATCTGACCGCCCTCAAAGCCGGGCCGGGAGCTGCCGCCGCTGCGGGCTTTCAAACCCTTGTGGCCTCTGCCGGACGTCTTGCCCAAACCGGAACCGGTACCACGGCCCACGCGCTTTTCAGCGGCGGTTGCGCCCGCGGCAGGTTTCAATTCATGGAGTTTCATGGGTCCCACCTCCTTAATCTTCCTGGGCTTCCACCTTCACCAGATGCTTGACCTTGAAAATCATCCCCTCAATCGCGGGATTGACCTCATGAACCACCTGGCTGTGGAGCTTTTTGAGGCCCAGCGCCTCTACCGTGGCGATCTGGTCCTTCTTGCATCCAATGGTGCTCTTGACGAGTTCAATTTTCACTTTAGCCATTGCCGTCTCCTCCTAACCCATCAGCTCTGCGACGGATTTGCCGCGCAGGCGGGCGACCTGCTCCACGGTCTTCAAAGACCGGAGGCCCTCGATGGTCGCCTTGGCGATGTTAATGGGATTGTTGGAGCCGTAGGATTTCGTATTGATATCCCGCACTCCGGCCATTTCCAGCACCGCACGGGCGGGGCCGCCGGCAATAACGCCAGTACCTTCGCCAGCGGGCAGGAGCAGCACCTTGCCGGTGCCGAACTGACCCACGATTTCGTGGGGAATGGTGGTTCCCACCATGGGAACGTGGATCATATGCTTCTTGGCATCTTCCACGCCCTTGCGAATGGCCTCGGGAATTTCGGTGGCCTTGCCCATGCCGACTCCCACCTGACCATTTTCATTGCCCACAACGACCAATGCACTGAACCTAAAGTTCCGGCCACCCTTAACAACCTTGGCTACGCGGTTGACGGCGACCAGCTTTTCTTTAAATTCAGGAATTGTAGCGTCGAAATTCTGCTGCTGCATCCTAGTCCCTCCTTAAAAATCCAGTCCCGCTTCCCGGGCACCGGCCGCCACTTCGGCAACCCGTCCGGTATACAGATAGCCTCCGCGGTCAAAAACAACCTGGGTGATGCCGGCAGCTGAAGCGCGCTTGGCGATGGTCTGACCGACCAGCTTGGCGGCTTCCTTCTTATCCTTGCCTTCCAGTTCCTTTTTGACATCAGGATCCAAAGTAGACGCGGCAACCAGCGTGTGACCCTTCACATCATCGATGATCTGAGCGTACATGTTGCTGAGGCTCCGGTACACACACAGACGGGGACGTTCCGCGGTGCCGCTGATCTTCTTGCGAACCCGGGCGTGAATTGCTCTGCGGGACGCGTTTTTATCCAGCTTCTTAATCAACCTTTGTCACTCCCCTCTTACTTGCCGGTCTTGCCTTCCTTGCGGCGGATGTACTCGTTCTCATACTTGATGCCCTTGCCCAGATAAGGTTCGGGAGCGCGCACGCCGCGGATCTTCGCAGCGATTTCGCCCACAGCCTGCTTATCGATGCCCTTGACCGTGATCTTGTTGGGGGCGGGCACGTCAAACTCGATGCCCTTGGGGGCCTCGATCTCCACAGGATGGGAATATCCGACGTTCAGCACCAATTTCTGGCCCTGCTTCTGTGCGCGGTAGCCCACGCCCACAAGCTCCAAATTCTTCTGATAACCCTCCGTTACGCCCTGGACCATGTTGGCCACCAGCGCTCTGGAAAGTCCATGCAAGGAACGATGTTCCTTGTCGTCGCTGGGCCGCTTGACCAAAATCTGGCCATCCTCCAGCGTCACTTCCATATCCGAATGGATCTGCTGGGAAAGCTCTCCCTTGGGTCCTTTAACCTTTACCACATTGCTGGGGTCCACATTGACGGTTACGCCCGACGGGATGCTTACCGGAAGTCTTCCAATTCGCGACATTTCACACCTCCGTATTTCCGCTTACCAAATGTAAGCCAGTACTTCGCCGCCCACGGCGTTCGCTCTTGCTTCCTTGTCCGTCATGATACCTTTGGACGTGGAAATAATGGCGATTCCGAGGCCTCCGAGGACCTTCGGGATCTGGTCCTTACGGGCATAAACCCGCAAGCTGGGGCGGGAGATGCGCTTAAGACCCGTGATCACCTGTTCCCTGTCGGGACCATACTTGAGTTTCACTTTGAGCGTCTTATGGGAGCCATCGGTGACGGTTTCCACGCTCTTGATATAGCCTTCCCGGACCATGATGTCAGCGATGGCCTTCTTCATATTGGAAGCGGGCACTTCGACGAACTCATGACGGGACACCAACGCATTACGAATACGCGTCAACATATCCGCGATAGGGTCTGTAACAACCATCGTTTAACCTCCTTCCCTCGTCCAAATTACCAGCTGGCCTTCTTCACTCCGGGGATCTCGCCTTTGTAGGCCATCACCCGGAAGCAAATCCGGCAAATACCATACTTGCGCAGCACCGAATGGGGGCGGCCGCAGATACGGCAGCGGGTATAGGCCCGAGTGGAGAATTTGGGTTCCTTCTGTTGTTTAAGAATCATGCTCTTCTTTGCCATGTTGTTCCTCCTTACTGAGCAAAGGGCATGCCCAGAAGCCTCAACAGCTCCCTGGCTTCCTCATCCGTCTTCGCCGTGGTCACAAAGATGACATCCAAACCGCGCACCTTGTCGACCTTATCGTAGTCGATCTCGGGGAAAATAAGTTGTTCCTTGATACCCATGGCGTAGTTGCCCCGGCCGTCGAAGGAGTTTGCCGACACGCCGCGGAAGTCGCGCACGCGGGGCAGGGCAATGGAAAATAGCTTATCCACAAATTCATACATCCGGCTGGATCTAAGGGTTACCTTAGCGCCAACGTTCATGCCCGTACGAACTTTGAAGTTTGCCACGGACTTCTTCGCCTTGGTGATCAGCGGCTTTTGGCCCGCGATCTGGGTCAGGTCCGCCACCGCCGCTTCCAGACTCTTGGGGTTGTCTTTCACATCGCCCAGGCCCATATTCAGCACCACTTTATCAAGCTTCGGAATCTCATTGACATTCTTGTAGCCGAATTTCTGCTGCAGGGCGGGGACGACCTCGTTCAAGTATTTTTCCTTCAATCTTGGTTGTTCCACGTAGCTACCTCCCTTCGGCTCAATTGTCCAAGGTCTCGCCGCACTTCTTGCACACGCGGACCTTTTTACCGTCATCCAAGAACCGGTGGCCGATACGGGTCGGTTTCTTGCAGTGATCGCAATACAACATAACTTTGGACGCGTAGATCGGGGTCTCCTTCTCAATGCGTCCTCCCGCCTGGCCCATGCCGCGGGGCTTGATGTGGTGGGTTGCCACCGAAACGCCTTCCACGATGATTTTGCCGGTCTTCGGGAAAACCGTCATGACCTTACCCTTGGTACCGGCGTCCTTACCGGAGACGACCATAACGACGTCGCCCTTTTTCACGTGGAGCTTCTTGATCGCTCTTGTCATTGTTCCGCCTCCTTACAGGACCTCGGGAGCCAGGGAAACAATCTTCATGTAATCCCTTTCCCGAAGTTCCCGAGCCACGGGCCCGAAAATACGGGTGCCCCGGGGCTGTTTTTGGTCGTTGATAATCACCGCAGCGTTATCATCAAAACGGATGTAGGTGCCATCCGGACGGCGCACACCCTTGTGGGAGCGCACAATCACGGCCTTGACCACGTCGCCCTTTTTCACGACTCCGCCGGGCGCTGCCGACTTCACCGAAGCGACGATGGTATCACCGATATTGCCGCTCTTGCGAAAGGAGCCACCCATAACCCGGATGCACATGATCTCCTTGGCGCCGGTATTATCCGCAACCTTCAAACGTGTCTGTGGTTGGATCATTGTTTATCCTCCTTACTTGTCGAGCTATTTGGCTTTCTCGATGATTTCCATCAGCCGCCACCGCTTGTCGCGGCTCAGGGGCCGGGTTTCCATCACACGGACGAAATCGCCAACACGGCATTCGTTGTTCTCGTCATGGACCTTCAGTTTCTTGGTGCGATTGACAATCTTCTTGTACAACGGGTGCTGCACGCGAGTCTTCACGGCCACCACCACGGTCTTATCCATCTTATCGCTTACCACCGTACCGGTACGGGTCTTGCGGTTGCCTCTTTCATTGGCCACGGAAGTTTCCTCCTTTCATCCAAAGCCTTACTGCGCTTGCCGAAGTTCACGTTCCCGCAGAATGGTCTGGACTCGGGCAATGTTTTTCTTAACTTCCCGCACGACCATGGTATTGGAAACCTGTCCGGTAGCCATCTGGAAACGAAGGTTAAACAGCTCGCCCTTCAATTCCTTCAATTTATCCTGGAGCTCCTGATCCGAAAGATCCCTGAACTCTTCAAGTTGTTTAGCCCTTTTCATTTCCTTCACCACCCAACTCGTTATTTTGTTCGCGAGCCACAATCTTGCACTTGATGGGCAGCTTGTGGGAAGCCAGACGAAGGGCTTCACGCGCAATTTCCTCGCTCACACCGGCGATCTCGAACATCACGCGGCCGGGCTTGACCACGGCCACCCAGTATTCGGGCGAACCCTTGCCGGAACCCATTCGAGTCTCAGCGGGCTTCTGCGTCACGGGCTTGTGAGGGAAAATCTTAATCCAAACTTGACCGCCACGACGGATGTAGCGGGTCATGGCAATACGAGCGGCCTCAATCTGGTTCGAGGTGATCCAGGAGGGCTCCAGTGCCACCAGGCCAAAATCACCGTAGGACACGGTGTTGCCGCGGGTAGCCTTGCCCTTCATGCGGCCGCGCATGACACGACGGCGCTTGACGCGCTTAGGCATCAACATTAGCGAACGCCTCCTTCCGAGGTAGCCTTTCTGGGCGGACGATTCTGCCGAGCCCGGGGCTGGGGAGCCGCGGCCTGAGGCAGCGTCTTGGAAAGCACTTCACCTTTGTAGATCCACACCTTCACGCCGATGCGGCCGTAAGTGGTGTGGGCTTCAGCGAAGCCATAATCGATATCAGCGCGCAGGGTCTGCAGCGGGATGGAACCCTCATGGTAGCCCTCGCTGCGCGCAATTTCCGCACCGCCCAAACGGCCGGAAACATGGGTTTTAATACCCTTCACACCCGCCTTGGTAGCCCGGCCCAGGGCCTGCTTCATGGCACGGCGGAAGGAAATACGCTTCTCCAACTGAGCTGCAATGTTCTCAGCGACGAGCTGTGCGTCCGTATCGGGGTTTCTCACTTCCATGATGTTCACCGAAACGGTCTTGCCCGTCAGGGCCTCCAGCTCCTTCTTGGTCGCTTCCACACCAGCGCCGCCGCGGCCGATCACGATACCAGGCTTGGCGGTAAAGATGTTTACGATCACGCGATTGGCGGCACGCTCGATCTCGATGCGGGAGATGCCGGCCACATACAGCTTCTTTTTCAGCGCGGTGCGGATCTTGTGATCCTCCACCAGGTTGTCACTAAAATCTTTTTTCCCAGCGAACCAGCGGGAGTCCCAATTCTTGATGACGCCCACCCGTTGTCCATGGGGATGAACTTTCTGACCCATCGTATACCTCCTTAAACCTTGGCCTGCTGGTCGAGAATGATGGTGATGTGACTGGTCCTCTTGCGGATGGGGGTAGCCCGGCCCATGGACTGGGCGCGATACCGCTTCAAGGTCGGTCCCTGATCGGCGAAGCACTCCGCCACATACAGGTTACTGCGGTCCATCTCCAAGTTGTTTTCCGCATTCGCGATGGCGGAAAGCAACAATTTTTCCACAACAGGCGCCGCGGCCTTGGGGGTGTAGGCCAAAATCGCCAGCGCTTCTTCCACACTCTTGCCACGAATCAGATCGATCACGATCTTCACCTTACGGGAGGAGAGGCGGATGTACCGGGCCACGGCCTTGGGCCGCTTATCCTTGTTCGCAACGCGGGCCGCCTTGCGTTCTCTTTGATTTCTAGCCATGTCTCACGCCTCCTTCCTATCGACCTGAAGATTTTTCACCGGCATGTCCCCGGAAAGTACGGGTGGGAGCAAATTCGCCCAGCTTGTGGCCCACCATATCCTCCGTGACATATACCGGCACATGCTTGCGTCCGTCATGGACGCCGATGGTGTGACCCACCATATCCGGGAAGATGGTGGACGCCCGAGACCAGGTCTTGAGCACCTTCTTCTGGCCGGATTCATTCATTTCAACAACTCTTTTAAGCAGCCTTTCTTCGACATAAGGCCCCTTCTTTATGGATCTGCTCATTTAGCCAGGTGCCTCCTTCCTTACTTTTGGCCTCTGCGTTTGACGATAAACCGGTTGCTGGGCTTCTTGTGGTCGCGGGTCTTGTAGCCCAGGGTGGGTTTACCCCAAGGAGTCACGGGACCGGGCATACCAATGGGCGCCTTGCCCTCGCCGCCGCCATGGGGGTGATCCACAGGGTTCATAACCACGCCGCGGACCGTGGGGCGGATGCCCATGTGCCGTTTGCGTCCAGCCTTACCGATGGAGATATTCTCATGGTCCACGTTGCCCACTTGGCCGATGGTGGCCTTGGAGTTCATGGAGATCATACGGGTTTCACTGGAAGGCAGCCGAACCTGGGCGTAATCCCCTTCCTTGGCCATCAGCTGCGCAGCGTTGCCGGCGGAGCGGACCAGCTGTCCACCCTTGCCAGGGCTGAGCTCAATGTTGTGGATCATGGTGCCCAGCGGTATGTTGCGGATGGGCAGTGCATTTCCGATCTTGATGTCGGCATCGGGGCCGCTCATGATCTTATCCCCAACCTTGAGGCCGAGGGGAGCCAGGATGTAGCGCTTCTCGCCGTCGGCATAAATGAGAAGGGCGATGTTTGCGCTGCGGTTCGGATCATATTCGATGGTGGCAACCTTGGCGGGAATGCCGTCCTTGTTGCGCTTGAAATCGATGATACGGTATTTACGCTTCTCTCCGCCGCCGCGGTGGCGCACCGTGATGCGTCCGTGGGCGTTGCGGCCGCCGGACTTGCGAAGGTCCGTCAGCAGCGATTTTTCCGGCGTTGTGGTGGTAATCTCCTCGAAGGTGGACACCGTCATAAAGCGCCGGGCCGGAGAAGTTGGATTGTACTTTCTGGTAGGCATCTTCTCGTCCCTCCCTTATTGAGCCATGCCTTCGAAGAACTCAATCGCCTTGGAATCCTCGGTGAGCTGCACGGTCGCTTTCTTGAAGCTGGCGCGGCGGCCCATGTGAGCTCCCTGACGCTTGATCTTTCCTTCGTAGTTGGCGGTATTGACCTTTTCCACTTTGACGCCGAAGATCTCTTCCACAGCCTTCTTGATCTCGATCTTGTTGGCGTTCTTATCGACAATGAAGACGTAGCGCTTGCCCGCCATCATGTCATAGCTGTTCTCCGACAGGACGGGGCGGATGATAATGTCATGAGCAAGCTTCATCACGCATACACCTCCTGAATCTTCTCCACCGCGGCTTTGGTCGCGATGAACTTGTCATAGTTGAGGATGTCATACACATTGAGCGTGTTGACATAGAGCATCTTCACATTGGGAAGATTGCGTGCGGCGCGCTCCACCACTTCATCCTTCTCAGGCAGAACCAGCAGGACCTTGCGCTCGGCCTTCAGGTTGTTCAGCACCTTGACCATTTCCTTGGTCTTGGGAGCGTCGAGGTTCAACTGATCCAGCACCACGAGCTCACTGTCATTCACCTTGGAGCTCAGGGCGCTCTTCATGGCAAGACGGCGCACCTTCTTCGGCACTTCCATCCGATAGCTTCTGGGCTTGGGGGCGAACACGATGCCGCCATGGCGCCACTGGGGGGAACGGGTGGAACCCTGACGGGCCCGGCCGGAACCCTTCTGCCGCCACGGCTTGATGCCGCCGCCGCTCACTTCCGAGCGGGTCAAGGCGGACTGAGTACCCTGCCGGCGGTTAGCCAGCTGAGCCTTCACCACCTGGTGCAGTACGTGCTCATTGACCTCTACGGCGAAAATTTCATCGCTGAGCTCGATCTCGCCCACCGCATCGCCGTTGATATTGAGTAATGCAACTTTAGGCATTGTTCTTCTCCTTCCTATCGGGAATTCTTGACGGTCTCGCGAATGACCAGCAAGCTGCCCTTGGAGCCGGGCACAGCACCCTTCACCAGCAGCAAGTTCTTCTCGCCGTCCACACGGACCACTTCAAGGTTCTGCACCGTCACCTTTTCACGGCCCCAGCGGCCCGGCAGGTGCTTGTTCTTAAAGACTTTGGAAGGGCTGGAGCAAGCGCCCATGGAACCAGGGCCCCGATGATAGTGGGATCCGTGGGTCATAGGACCTCTGTGCTGATTCCAGCGCTGCATTACACCGGAAAATCCTTTGCCCTTGGAGACACCGGACACATCCACCTTATCTCCCTCGGCAAAGACATCGGCTTTAATTTCCTGACCGACTTCGTATTTGTCGGCGTCTTCCAGCTTCAGTTCACGAAGGCTTCTGAGCAGCTTGGCTCCGGCCTTCTTCAAGTGCCCCTTCTGGGGTTTGTTGAGGAGCTTCTCCCGGACCTCATCGAAACCAACCTGAACGGCCAGATAACCGTCGGTCTGGGGAACCTTCTTCTGCACGACCGTGCAGGGGCCTGCTTTGACAACTGTCACAGGCACCACTCGGCCGTCTTCCGTAAAGATCTGGGTCATGCCCAGCTTCTTACCGAGAATCGCCTTTTTCATGTTACACCTCCATTATCCTTGGGGCCCTTACAGCTTGATTTCGATATCCACACCAGCGGGCAGGTCGAGGCGCATCAGCGCATCCACCGTCTTGGAGCTGGGAGAGAGGATATCGATGAGACGCTTGTGGGTGCGCATCTCAAACTGTTCCCGGCTGTCCTTATACTTGTGCGGTGCCCGAAGGATGGTCACGATCTCCTTACGCGTGGGCAGAGGAATCGGACCCGAAATGGTGGCTCCGGACCTCTTGGCAGTCTCAACGATGCGCTCCGCGGATTGATCGATCAGACTGTGGTCGTACGCTTTCAACTTGATACGAATCTTTTGGGCAGGCATTGAATCAATTCCCTCCTTGTGTTCAGGCCAATAACACTTTGCCGTGCGTTTACTATAATAATTTTTGCACGACAGGCGCACCGGCCCGTCGCCCGATTTTTCGGACTTGTCCGCGAAAACTATCCGTGTCCGACACGGTAACCTTCCGCTTCATCCCAATTAGCAACTTTTAAAGTATACCGTAACTTTGCCAATAATGCAAGTACAAATTACAAGGCCGGCCGGACCCCGAAGAGTCCGGCTCCGCCCCATAAATCTCTACCTCAGCCATCGATGGAGGAAACAACGCCCGCACCCACGGTCCGGCCGCCTTCCCGAATCGCAAAACGCAATCCTTCCTCGATCGCTACCGGCGTGATCAGCTCAATCTCCATCGTGATGTTGTCCCCGGGCATCACCATCTCCACGCCCTCAGGAAGCTCGATCACTCCCGTCACATCCGTCGTCCGGAAAAAGAACTGCGGACGGTATCCATTGAAGAACGGCGTGTGACGTCCGCCCTCTTCCTTCGTCAGCACGTACACCTGCCCCGCAAACTTCGTGTGCGGCTTGATCGTTCCGGGCTTTGCCAATACCTGCCCGCGCTCGATCTCGTTCCTCTGCACGCCCCGCAAAAGCACGCCGATGTTGTCTCCTGCCACCGCCTGATCCAACAGTTTCCGGAACATCTCCACGCCCGTTACCACGATCTGCCGCAGCTCCGTCGTCATGCCCACAAGCTCCACCGTATCCTGCACCTTCACCGTGCCACGCTCCACACGACCCGTCGCTACCGTGCCGCGGCCCGTGATCGAAAACACATCTTCCACGGGCATCAGGAACGATTGATCCGTCGCTCTCTCCGGCGTCGGAATGTAGCTGTCCACCGCTTCCATCAGCTCGAAGATCGGCTTGCACCATTCATCCGTCTCCACGTCCGCTCCGCTCTGCACCGCTTCCAGTGCCTTCAGCGCCGATCCCTTGATGATCGGAATATCATCGCCGGGGAAATCGTACGAGCTCAACAGATCCCGCACTTCCATCTCCACCAGCTCCAACAGCTCCTCGTCGTCCACCATATCCGTCTTGTTCATGAACACGATGATATAGGGCACGCCCACCTGTCGGGCCAATAGGATGTGCTCACGCGTCTGCGGCATCGGACCATCCGCGGCCGACACCACCAGGATCGCGCCGTCCATCTGCGCCGCACCCGTGATCATGTTCTTCACGTAGTCAGCATGCCCCGGGCAATCCACGTGCGCATAGTGCCGCGTTTCCGTCTCATATTCCACGTGCGCCGTGTTGATCGTGATGCCCCGTTCCTTCTCTTCCGGCGCCTTATCGATCGCGTCATACGCCATCGCTTCCGCCTGACCCTTCTTCGCCAGCACCATCGTGATCGCCGCAGTCAACGTCGTCTTGCCATGGTCCACATGGCCGATCGTTCCAATGTTTACATGGGGTTTCGTACGCTCGTACTTCGCTTTTGCCATTTTGCAAAAACCTCCTCATTGGTTTTCATAATCTTAAGTGTGATCCAGTGTTTGAAACTTCAAACCTTAAACCCAATTATTTGCCAAGAAGCTTCTCAGCAATGTTCTTGGGCACTTCCTCATAGTGGGAGAACTGCATGGTATAATTCGCCCGGCCCTGGGTGTTTGAACGCAGGTCCGTGGCATAGCCGAACATCTCGGACAGCGGCACTACAGCGGCAATGTTCTGCGCACCGTTGACCGCCTCCATGCCCTCGATACGGCCGCGGCGGGAATTGAGATCGCCCATCACATCGCCCATGTATTCCTCGGGCACATTGACTTCCACCTTCATCATGGGCTCCAGCAACACCGGGCTACCCTTGGCCATAGCATTCTTAAAGGCCATGGAACCGGCAATTTTGAAGGCCATTTCCGAGGAGTCCACATCGTGGTAGGAACCGTCGTACACAGTTGCCTTGAAGTCCACCACTTCGTAGCCGCCCAGGATACCGGACTTGGCCGCTTCCTGGATACCGGCATCGATGGCAGGCACATACTCTCTCGGCACCACGCCGCCCACAATCTTATTTTCAAACTGATAACCCGAACCAGGCTCCAGAGGCGTGATCTCGATCCAGCAATGGCCGTATTGACCGCGTCCGCCGGACTGGCGAACGAAACGTCCCTCCGCCTTGACAGGCTTCTTGAAGGCCTCGCGGTAAGCCACCTGGGGCTTACCCACAATGGCTTCCACCTTGAATTCACGCATCATGCGGTCCACGATAATCTCCAAATGGAGCTCGCCCATACCGGCAATGATGGTTTGGCCCGTTTCCTGATCGGTGTAGGCCTTGAAGGTGGGATCCTCCTCCGCCAGCTTCTGCAGCGTAATGGTCATCTTATCCTGGCCAGCCTTGGTCTTGGGCTCAATGGCCACCCGGATCACGGGGTCAGGGAAGACCATGGATTCCAGAACCACGGGCTCCTTCTCGTCACACAGCGTGTTGCCGGTGGTGGTATCCTTAAGGCCGACAATGGCGGCAATATCACCAGCGTAGAGTTTCTGCACCTCTTCGCGGTGGTTCGCATGCATCATAAGCAGACGACCGATGCGTTCCCGCTTACCCTTGGTGGAGTTGTACACATAGGAGCCGCTCTCCAGGGTGCCAGAATACACGCGGACGAAGGCCAGCTTACCCACAAAGGGATCAGTCATAATCTTAAAAGCCAGCGCAGCAAAGGGCGCATCGTCGGAAGCAACCCGCTCCACCTCTTCATCGGTGCCGGGGATCGTACCCTTGATATGGGGCACATCCAGGGGGGAGGGCATGTAATCGACGATGGCGTCCAGCAGGGGCTGCACGCCCTTGTTCCGGTAGGAAGTTCCGCAGGTTACAGGAACCATCTTGTTGGCGATAGTGGCCTTGCGAATACCCCTGCGAATCTCTTCTTCGGTGAGTTCTTCGCCCTCGAGATACTTTTCCATCAGTTCCTCGTCGGTTTCCGCAACCGCTTCGAGCAGCTTCTCGCGATATTCCTCCGCCAAATCCTTCAGATCATCAGGAATAGCGGTCTCTTCCATCTGGGTGCCTTTGTCATCGGTATAGATAATCGCTTCCATCTTTACCAGATCAACAATGCCCTGGAAGGTATCCTCCACGCCGATGGGCAGCTGGATGGGCACAGCATTGGCGTTCAGCCGGTCATGCATCATCTTGACCACACGGAAGAAATCGGCGCCCATGATGTCCATTTTGTTCACATAGGCGAGACGGGGCACACCGTATTTGTCGGCCTGGCGCCACACCGTTTCGGACTGGGGCTCCACACCGCCCTTGGCACAGAACACCGCCACCGAGCCATCCAAAACACGCAGAGAACGCTCCACCTCAACGGTAAAGTCCACGTGTCCAGGGGTGTCGATGATGTTGATGCGGCAATGCTTCCATTTGGCAGTGGTGGCAGCGGAGGTGATGGTGATACCACGCTCCTGCTCCTGTTCCATCCAGTCCATGGTGGCGGCACCCTCATGGGTCTCGCCAATTTTATGGATGCGTCCGCTGTAGAACAAAATTCTTTCTGTTGTGGTGGTTTTGCCCGCGTCGATATGAGCCATAATCCCGATATTTCGGGTATCTTCCAAAGAGAACTCTCTTGGCACGGTTCAACCTCCTTTCTTGATTCAAACCCTGAAGCAGGCCCAAAGGCCCGCAAACATACTTCTCCGTTCCAATAAAAAGGCGGGTATTGCTATACCCGCCCTCACCATTCCATTAAAGACGGCCGCCGCAATTTTACCAGCGGTAATGGGCGAAAGCTCTGTTGGCTTCGGCCATGCGGTGGGTGTCCTCCTTCTTTTTGAAGGTGTTGCCCGCGCTGTTCGCAGCGTCCATGATCTCGGCAGCCAGCCGATCCTTCATGGTCCTCTCACCGCGCTTGCGGGAGAAGTCCACCAGCCACCGCAAAGCCAGTGTCTGACGGCGCTCGGGGCGAATCTCAATGGGAACCTGGTAGGTGGCACCACCCACACGGCGGGCTTTCACCTCGAGCAGAGGCATGATGTTGTTCATGCACTCCTCGAAAACCTCCATGGGATCCCGGCCGGTCTTGTCCTTAATCGTATCAAAGGCATCGTAGCACACGATCTGCGCTACGCCTCTTTTGCCATCTTGCATCACCTGATTGATGAGCTTGGTGATCACGGTTTTGCCATAAACGGGATCGGGCAAAACCTCCCTCTTGGGGATTGTTCCACGACGTGGCATCTGATTCCCTCCTTTGCAAATGTTCTTTCGGATATATGCAACTAAAGGGGTCGCTCTCGCATTTTGGGTACGTCCCCACCCAAATAGACAAAGGAGCCCATCTATATTGCAAGTCTCAACTTATTTAGGGCGCTTGGTGCCGTAACGGCTACGCGCCTGACGACGCTTATCCACACCGGCTGCATCCAAAGCACCGCGCACGATGTGATAACGCACACCGGGCAGGTCCTTCACACGGCCGCCGCGAATCAGCACGACGGAGTGCTCCTGCAAGTTGTGACCAATTCCGGGAATGTAGGCATAACCTTCCAGTCCGTTCACCAGACGAACCCTGGCAATTTTCCGCAGAGCCGAATTCGGCTTCTTGGGGGTCTGGGTACGAACGTTCAAGCATACACCGCGCTTCTGGGGGCAATTCTCCAGAATTGGGGAGTTGGACTTGTAGGTGACTTTCTTTCTTCCTTGTTTCACCAATTGGTTAATCGTGGGCATCCTTGCACCTCCTTTTTATGATGGATATATCCAAAATTCCCTGCAACCCTTTAGGGAATCCCGATCAGTTTTCACGAACAACGCAAGCCACCGCCGCGCCCACGTCAATGCCGCAGGCTTGGCCTAATTCCTTCATGGTGGGAACCTTGATAGCCGCAATGTTCCTTTGCTTACACAGTTCCAGCAGTCTATGGAGGATGAAGTCGTCGGCATCCTCTGCCAGATATACCTCCGAGGTTTCGCCGTTTTCCACGGCCCGCTGCACCTGCTTCATGCCAACTTTCAGTGGTTTTTCTTGAAGAGTCTCCAGCATGGAGCCTCAAAACCTCCTTTTTCCGGCCTAAGCACTAGCTATTTTAGCACTGCATCCGAGGTCTGTCAACAAAAAGCCCTTTACGACAGGATTTCCTCGGGTTCCTCCGCATCCTCCTTGACCTCGACCTCAATATCCTTGTAGCGCTTCATACCGGTGCCTGCGGGAATGAGTTTGCCGATGATCACGTTCTCCTTGAGGCCCACCAGCGGATCGACCTTGCCCTTGATGGCGGCATCGGTCAAAACGCGGGCAGTTTCCTGGAAAGAAGCCGCGGACAGGAAGGAGTCGGTGGCGAGCGCCGCTTTCGTAATGCCCAGCAGCACACGCTTGGCGATGGCAGGTTGACCGCCCGCCTGCACCACCCGTTCATTCTCCTCCTCGAACTTGAAGATATCCATCAGGCTTCCAGGAAGCATGTCGGTGTCGCCAGCATCCTCAATTTTGACCTTCCGCAGCATCTGACGAATGATAACCTCGATGTGTTTATCGGAGATATCCACGCCCTGCATATGGTACACCGTGCACACTTCTTTAAGAAGATAATCGTGCACCCCTTTGACGCCCTTAATCTTAAGAATATCATGGGGATTGATGGAACCGTCGGTCAGCGCGTCGCCCGCCTCCACCCGGTCCCCGTTACCCACCCGCAGGTGCGCACCGTAAGGAATCAGATAGGACTTGGTCTCTCCATCCTCGCCGGTCACCACCACCTCGCGGCGCTTCTTGGTCTCATTGATCTCCACAGTACCATAGATATCCGAGATAATGGCCTGACCCTTGGGCTTTCTGGCCTCGAAGAGCTCTTCCACGCGGGGAAGACCCTGGGTGATATCGTCACCGGCAACACCGCCGGTATGGAACGTACGCATGGTCAGCTGAGTACCAGGTTCGCCAATGGACTGAGCAGCGACCGTACCCACCGCTTCACCGATGGAGACAGGCCGGCCCGTGGACAGATCGGAACCGTAGCACTTGGCGCAGACGCCGTGGCGGCTGCGGCAGGAGAGGATGGAACGAATGTGCACCACCTCAACGCCCGACGCCTCAATTTTGTGGGCGATATCCGCGGTGATCATCTCATTGGAACCCACCAGCACCTCACCGGTGGAAGGATCCACCACTTCGTCCACCGAGTAACGGCCCACGATGCGGTCCGCCAGAGACTCGATGAGCTCGTTGCCGTTCTTGATCGCGCTCACCCAGATACCCTTGATGGATTCGCCGGCGGTCTCAAAGCAGTCGGTATCCCGGACGATAACATCCTGGGAAACGTCCACCAGGCGTCGCGTAAGATATCCGGAGTCCGCCGTCCGAAGGGCAGTATCAGCCAAACCTTTGCGGGCGCCATGAGAGGAGATGAAAAACTCCAGCACCGTGAGGCCCTCACGGAAGTTTGCCCGGATGGGCAGCTCGATGATTCGACCCGAGGGATCGGCCATCAGTCCGCGCATGGCGGCCAGCTGACGGATCTGGTTGATGGAACCACGAGCACCGGACTGAGCCATCATATAAATGGGATTGAAGGGATCCAGGTTGTTCATCATGGCCTTGGTGACCTGATCGGAACACTTGGTCCAGATATCCACCACCCGTTCAAAACGGCCATTCTCATCGAGCAGACCGCGGCGGAACAGCTTCTCCGTCTCAATGACCTGATCCTGAGCTTTTTGAAGCAAATCCTTCTTTTCATCAGGAATCAGGATATCGGCCACACTGACCGTGATCGCAGCCCGGGTGGAAACCTTGAAGCCCAGGCTCTTGATGTTGTCCAGTACTTCTGAGGTCTTCGTGGGACCATGGACCCTGTAGCAGCGGTCCACGATCTGACCCAACTTTTTCTTGTCCACCAGAAAATTGATCTCCAGTTCGAACAGGTTGTCGGGATTGGAGCGATCCACAAAGCCCAGGTCCTGGGGAATGATCTCGTTGAAGATCACACGGCCCACAGTGGTATCCACCAGCTTTTGGACCTTCCGGCCGTCCTGTTCACGGGTGAGGCGCACCTTCACCTTGGCCTGAAGCTCGGCTTCGCCGGTCTCATAGGCCATAATGGCCTCATTCACATCGCCATAGACGCTTCCTTCGCCTTTGGCGCCGTCCCGTTCAATGGTGAGATAGTAGATGCCGATAACCATGTCCTGGGTGGGCGAAACCACGGGTTTGCCATCCTGAGGCTTCAAAATATTGTTGGCCGCCAGCATGAGGAAGCGGGCTTCCGCCTGAGCTTCCACCGAAAGAGGTACGTGCACGGCCATCTGGTCGCCGTCAAAGTCGGCGTTGTACGCGGTACAGGCCAGAGGATGGAGCTTCAGGGCACGGCCTTCCACCAGCACTGGCTCAAAGGCCTGGATGCCCAGGCGATGAAGCGTGGGCGCACGGTTCAGCAGAACCGGATGCTCCTTGATAACTTCCTCCAGAATATCCCAAACCTCGGGGGAGCCCCGCTCCACGCGGCGCTTAGCACTCTTGATGTTGGGCGCGATCTTGTCCTTGACCAGCCGCTTCATGACAAAGGGCTTGAACAGCTCGATGGCCATCTCCTTCGGCAGTCCGCACTGGTACATCTTGAGCTCCGGACCGACGACGATAACCGAACGGCCGGAGTAGTCCACCCGCTTACCCAAAAGGTTCTGACGGAAACGGCCCTGCTTACCCCTGAGCATATCGGACAGCGATTTGAGGGGACGGTTTCCGGGGCCGGTTACGGGACGGCCCCGACGGCCATTATCGATGAGGGCGTCCACAGCCTCCTGGAGCATACGCTTCTCGTTGCGTACAATGATGTCGGGTGCGCCCAGCTCAAGCAGCTTCTTCAAGCGGTTGTTCCGGTTGATCACCCGGCGATAGAGATCGTTGAGATCGGAGGTGGCGAACCGGCCGCCGTCCAGCTGCACCATAGGCCGGATTTCCGGTGGGATGACCGGCACCACGTCCAAAATCATCCACTCGGGCTTATTGCCGCTCTTATGAAAGGCTTCCACCACTTCCAGGCGCTTGATGGCGCGGATCTTCTTCTGGCCGGTGGCCTCCTTGGTCTCCTTTTTGAGCTGCTCGGCCTGAGCCTCAAGATCGATGTCCTGCAGCAGTTTTTTGACCGCCTCAGCGCCCATCTTTGCCACAAACTGGCCAGGATATTTGTCCTGATACTCCCTGTACTCCTTTTCCGTGAGCAGCTGCTTGTAAGCCAGCGGGGTATCGCCCGGATCCAGCACAATGAAGGCGGCAAAGTACAGCACCTTCTCCAGAATTCGGGGCGAGATATCAAGGAGCAGACCCATCCGGGACGGGGTCCCCTTGAAGTACCAGATGTGGGACACGGGAGCCGCAAGCTCGATGTGGCCCATGCGCTCCCGGCGCACCTTGGAACGGGTGACCTCCACGCCGCACTTGTCGCAGATGATCCCCTTGTAGCGGATACGCTTATACTTGCCGCAGTGGCACTCCCAGTCCTTGGTGGGTCCAAAGATCCGCTCGCAGAACAGGCCGTCCTTCTCCGGCTTCAGCGTGCGGTAGTTGATCGTTTCGGGCTTTTTGACCTCGCCCCTGGACCATTCCCGAATCTTCTCGGGAGAAGCCAAGGCGATCTGCATGGAATCAAAGTTGTTTAATTCAAACAAAAGGTAAGCCCCCTTCTTAGAAATCCTCGTCTTCGTCCTCTTGGCTCAGATCGCCCAACAGTCCGTCGTCCAATTCATCAAGGCCGGGGATATTGGCCAGATCATCCAGCTCCAGATCGGTGATGGGTTCATCGGCTTCGGGAATAACGGAATCGTACATGAGCAGCGTATCCGTCTCTTCCTTGGGCTCCACCACATTCTCCAAAAGATCCACTTCATCG
Source organism: Gehongia tenuis (assembly GCF_014384795.1). Lineage (NCBI taxonomy): Bacteria > Bacillati > Bacillota > Clostridia > Christensenellales > Christensenellaceae > Gehongia > Gehongia tenuis. The sequence goes on from NZ_JACRSR010000002.1 coordinate 211,227, forward strand.
TCCACCGACTCACGGATGGAGATCTCCTCATTATCCTCGGTGAGCACCTTCACATCAAGGGCCAGGCTCTGCAGTTCCTTGATGAGAACCTTAAAGGACTCGGGCACACCCGGTTCGGGAATGTTCTGTCCCCGAACGATGGATTCGTAGGTCTTCACACGGCCCACGATATCGTCGGACTTCACCGTCAAGATTTCCTGGAGGGTATGGGCCGCGCCATAGGCCTCCAGCGCCCACACCTCCATCTCACCGAAGCGCTGGCCGCCGAACTGGGCCTTGCCGCCCAAAGGCTGCTGCGTCACCAGCGAGTAGGGACCGGTGGACCGGGCATGGATCTTGTCATCCACCAAGTGGGCCAATTTCAAGATATACATATAACCCACGGTGACCGGATTCTCGAAGGGTTCGCCGCTCCGGCCATCGTAGAGGGTCATCTTGCCGTGGCGGGGAAGACCGGCCTGCTCCAGGCAGTCCATGATCTCCTCCTCGTTTGCGCCGTCGAAAACGGGCGTTGCAATGTGCCATCCAAGGGCCTTGGCCGCCATACCCAAATGAACCTCCAGCACCTGACCGATGTTCATACGGGAAGGAACGCCAAGGGGATTGAGCACGATCTCAAGGGGCGTGCCATCGGGCAGGAAAGGCATATCCTCTTCGGGCAGAATCCGGGAGATAACACCCTTGTTGCCGTGGCGGCCCGCCATCTTGTCACCCACGGAAATCTTACGTTTCTGGGCAATGTACACGGTAACCAATTCATTGACACCGGCCGGCAGCTCATCCCGGTTTTCGCGGGTGAACACCTTAACGTCCACGATGATGCCGCCCTCGCCATGGGGAACACGGAGGGAAGTGTCCCGGACCTCCCGCGCCTTCTCACCGAAGATGGCGCGGAGCAGCCGTTCCTCTGCCGTCAGCTCGGTCTCACCCTTCGGGGTAACCTTGCCCACCAGAATATCTCCGGAACGCACCTCGGCGCCGATGCGGATGATACCGCGCTCGTCAAGGTCGCGGAGGGCGTCCTCGCCCACGTTGGGGATATCCCGGGTGATCTCCTCCGGCCCAAGCTTGGTGTCCCGGGCTTCGGATTCGTATTCCTCAATATGGATGGAAGTGAACACGTCCTCCTTGACCAGCTTCTCGCTGATCAGGATAGCGTCTTCATAATTGTAGCCTTCCCAGGTCATGAAACCCATCAGGATGTTCCGGCCAAGAGCGATCTCGCCCTCGTCGGTGGAAGGTCCATCGGCGATGACCTGCCCTTTTTCCACCCGTTCGCCCACCTTCACAATGGGCCGCTGGTTGATGCAGGTGCCCTGATTGGACCGGGAAAATTTGGTGAGGCGATAGATATCCTTGTCGCCTTCGTCGCTTTTTACCACGATTTCCTTGGCGGAGACCCGCTCCACCACACCGGCGTGTTTCGCAAGGAACATGACGCCCGAATCCCGGGCAGCTTTGTATTCCATACCAGTGCCCACGATGGGCGCCTCGGGAACCAGAAGCGGAACCGCCTGGCGCTGCATATTCGAACCCATGAGCGCACGGTTCGCATCGTCGTTCTCCAGGAAGGGAAGCATGGCTGCCGCCACGGAGACCAGCTGCTTGGGCGACACGTCCATGAAGTCAATCTCTTCCCTCGGCACTTCCACGATCTCATCCCTGCGGCGGGAAGTAACGCGCTCATCCACGAACCAGCCGTTCTCGTCCAGCTGCTCGTTGGCCTGCGCAATGGTGTACAGATCCTCCTCGTCGGCGGTCAGGTAGTAGATCTCGTCGGTCACGATCTTCTTTTCCTTGTCCACCTTGCGGTAGGGAGATTCGATAAAGCCGTATTCATTGATCCTGGCAAAGGTGGCCAGCGATCCGATAAGACCGATGTTCGGGCCTTCAGGAGTCTCGATGGGGCACATCCGTCCATAGTGGGAGTGATGCACGTCCCGGACCTCAAAGCTCGCCCGCTCGCGGTTAAGGCCGCCGGGTCCCAGTGCGGAAAGACGGCGCTTATGGGTGAGCTCGGCCAGCGGGTTGGTCTGATCCATGAACTGGGACAGCTGCGAGGAGCCAAAGAACTCCTTGATGGCAGCCGCCACCGGCCGGATATTGATGAGGGCCTGAGGCGTGGTGGTATCCAGGTCCTGAATGGACATGCGCTCCTTCACCACCCGCTCCAAACGGAACAGGCCGATGCGGATCTGATTTTGCAGCAGCTCGCCCACCGAACGCACCCGGCGGTTGCCCAGATGGTCGATGTCATCGGTATTGCCCACGCCATAATTGAGGCCCACCGCATAGCTGATGGACGCTACGATATCGTCGATGCAGATGGTCTTGGGCTCCAACCGGTCCAAATTGGCCCGAATGATCTCCTTGAGGTCGCCTTCAGCCTCCGCCTTCTCCATGAGCTCCATGAGCGTGGGATAGTGAACCTTCTCCCGAACGCCCGCCTCCCTGGGTTCAAAGGGAAGGTAACCGGAAGCATCCACAAAGTGGTTGCCCACGACCCGAAGCTTTCTGCCGTCAGCGTGGATCACCGCCACGTTGACGCCGGCATTTTGGAGCTCCCAAGCCTTTTCCCGGGAAATCTTCTCCTCGGCCTCGGCCAGGATTTCACCGGTCCTGGGGTCCACCACCGGCTCAGCCAGGGTCTGGCCCGCAATACGGGCGGCCAGGGCCAGTTTCTTATTAAATTTATAGCGGCCCACCCGGGCAAGGTCATAACGCTTATTATCAAAGAATAAAGAATGTAGTAAGGACTGGGCGGACTCCGCCGTGGGCGGCTCGCCGGGGCGCAGGCGCTTATAGACCTCGAGAAGTCCCTCTTCCCGGGTCTTAGCCGTGTCCCGCTCCAGGGTCAGCTTGATGCGGTCGTCCTCCCCAAGAAGGGAGATGATCTCAGCATCGGTGCCGTAGCCCAAAGCGCGCAGAAGGACGGTGATGGGCAGCTTTCTCGTGCGGTCCATCTTCACCCACATGATCTCATTGGAATCGGTCTCGTATTCCAGCCAGGCGCCCCGATTGGGGATGACCGTGGCCGAATAGAGATGGTTGCCCGTTTTGTCGATGGTCTCATCAAAATAGACGCCGGGCGAGCGCACGAGCTGGGAAACGATAACCCGCTCCGCGCCATTAATAATGAAGGTGCCCTGCTCGGTCATGAGCGGAAAATCGCCCATGAAGACCTCCTGATCGATGGACTCACCCGTCTCACGATTGGTGAGGCGCACCGATACCTTGAGCCGGGAGGAATAGTTGGTGTCCCGCTCCTTGCATTCCTCCACGGAATACTTGGGCGTGTCCTCCAAGGTGTAGCCCTTGAATTCGAGCACCAAATTTTCCGCATAATCGGTGATGGGGGATACATCGTTCAAAACTTCCCAAAGGTCCTCTTCCAAGAACTTTCGGTAGGAGTTCTTCTGTACCTCGATGAGATCGGGCATATCCAGAACTTCCTGGATCCTAGAAAAACTGTGCCGGGTACGTTTGCCCATTTGCACCGCATGAACCATACCAGCGATCACTCCTATTACAAGTTGAATGTCCACGGAAGGGATGGAACATTTTGTCAAACAAACTACAAAAGTATGAACTTTTTCGAAGAAAACTATACTTTTCCAGTTCGCATGCGATCATGTAAAATCAGACACAATCCCCATCCTATCAATGCAATAAAGAATGATACCACGTCTTGGACACCCTTGTCAATCGCAAAATACAAATAAAAAAAGCCCGGCACAGCCGGGTTTTTTAGAAAGATCTTTATTCCCAGAGTTTTTGAATCGCTACATCTTTAAAATAGTACTGCACGATCTCTTCGCCCGTTTTGCCTTCCTCCGCCATCCCATAGGCGCCCCATTGGGACATGCCTACCCCGTGGCCGTAGCCTCTGCCGGTGAAGATCACCTTGCCTGCCTCCACAGTGATATCCTCCAGCAGCGTGGATTTCAGCTTCTGGCTGCCCAGCTTGATGCGGAAATCCGCCGCGTTGATGGCCGCTTCCCCAATTTTCAGGGTGATGGCCCTGCCGGAGGCTCCCGTTTCACCAACCTCAATGGCATCCACACTTTGAACGGACACACCGGAGCTTTGAAGCGCCGCCAGTACTTCCTCCTTGGTAAAGGAAGCCGTCCAGCTGGCGTCCTCTTCGGGCGCTTTGTCCGAATCGGGGGAATCCACCGACTGAATGTAGGGCGGCTCATCCCCCTCATAGTTGAGTCCTTCCTTGGACATGGCGGTCTTTCCGCCGGCGTGGGCATGGAACCAGGCGTTGATGGGCTTGCCGTTGTAGAGCACCACTTCGCCCCGGGTCTCCTCCACCGCAGCCAGGATGTTTTCATCGATTCCCTCAGTGTTGTAGGCCTGAGCCTCCTTGATGTCGGTGGAAATATTCGCACCTTCATACATGCTTTCCTTTTCCGTCACAAAGTACAGCACAAAGGTCCGGGCCAGGATCGCCTGGGCCTTGAGGGCCTCCTTGGGCCAGTCGCTTTTCATCTCTCCCGCCAGGACGTGGGCCACATAGTCTTCGAGCTCCTGCTCCACCACCTGGTTCTGCGCGGTGTCGTACACCTTCAGCACCGGCTCCTTCTCCCCTTCCTGCTGAATGGGTTCGGGAACCGCATCGCCGTAGTTTGGAGTTGCCGTGACCTCCGGTGTCTCAAGGGGTTCGGTGGCCGCAGGGCTGGGACTCGCCTTGTCAGGGCTGGACCCCGGCGTATTCTTTGACGCTCCGTTGGAACAGGCCGTCAGCAGTACCGCACATAGCGCCAAGGCAACGATGGATTTCAATGCTTTCATGTTCATTCCTCCCATTGATTCTCAAACCCATTATTGCCTGGAAAAAGCCCCATCATGCACCGCATCCATAAAAAAAGGAGCGCCCAGCGCTCCTTCTTAGAAATCCAAATTTTTCAGTTTTGCAAAGATCATTCGGCCCGCCGCCGTCTGCAGAACGCTGGTGACCAACACGTCCACCCGCTCGCCCATGTGCCTTCGGCCGCCGTCCACCACGATCATTGTGCCGTCGTTCAGATAAGCGACCCCCTGTCCCGGTTCCTTGCCCTCCTTGACGATCTCCACGGTCATCTCCTCGCCGGGCAGTGCGACCGGTTTCATGGCGTTGGCCAGCTCATTGATGTTCAGGACCTCCACTCCCTGGACCTCCGCCACCTTGTTCAGGTTGTAGTCGTTGGTGATCACCTTGCCCCGGCGCTTTTGCGCCATACGCAGCAGCTTCATATCCACTTCCGCAAGGTCCTCGTAATCCTCCTCGGGCACCTCCACGTCGATAATGAGCTCCTTCTGAATGCGGTTGAGCACATCCAGCCCCCGCCGCCCCCGGTTCCGCCGCAGGGGATCGGCGGAATCAGCGATATGGCGCAGTTCCTGGAGCACAAAGCCTGGGACCACCACCGGGCCCTCCACGAATCCCGTCTTGAAGATATCGTAGATGCGCCCATCGATGATGACGCTGGTATCCAGAATCTTCGGGCACATCCGGTTCGGGCTTCCTTCGCCTCGATCCCGATCCCGCCAGCGTCTTCCCCGAAGACTGGAAAGCTCGTCCCGGCGCTTGATCGCGATGGCCGCGCCCAGATAGCCAAGGATGGCGTAGACCGCCAGCGACAAAGGCATGGAAATCAGTTTTGCCGGGATCATATTGATCAGCATGGAGATCAAAAATGCGATAACCAGACCCACGATAAGCCCCATTGCGCCATAGACGATCACAGACAAAGGCAGCTGGCTCAAATGGCGCTCGCTGCTTTCCGTTGCCTGCACCAGGAAGTTCACGATCCTTTTGGATAAAAAATAAAATATAATTCCGGTTAAGATTCCACTGAGAATATAGATCGCAATGCTCCCGGCGGGCGTCAGAGCCTCGGAAGGGGTGATCCCAAAAAAACGCTGCAGAATGTCATAGACCAGAGCCACGATCAGCGGCCCCACCACCGTTCCGCAGATGGTCACCACAGCTCGTCCAAAAACCACAATCATGTTTTCTCACCTCCTTTTTTAATCTGCAAAGTTAAGCGATGCCTAAAGTACAGTTTACAAGGGACTACACAGGGTAGGTATCTGACGGGAGGGGTTCCGCCCGTCAGATTTTCCATGTGATATTCAAGCTGTCGCTTGTGGCGGCTACGGTGGTAATCATCAAATCCACCACACGCCGCTTGTCGTCAAAAGATACATTCTCCCAAGTGTCGAGGTAGCCGGAAATCTGGCTGACCTGTTCCGGGCTAATGGCTTCCACCGTTAGTTCCGCTATCCTCGCCAGAAGTTCCTGCTTGCGCCCGTCCAGTTCTGCTATCTTCACATTCACATAGGAGAGCAGGACATTGTTTGCACCCGTCAGACTGTCCACCAGCTTTTCAATCTCGCTGTCCACATGGGCAAGCTCCACTTGCAGGGCGGCGATTTTCGGGTTTGCCTTTGCCGCTTTCTTCCTGCCCGTCAGCGTTTTGTAGCTTGCCAGCTTCTTCACCATCTGCTGATAAACAACCGCTTCCAGCTCCGAAGTGATGATTTTCCCGCACCCGGCACAGCTTTTATTGTCCAGCCGCTTTGTGCAGCGGAGATATTGCTTTCCCACAGGATTGTTAATGCTCATAAGGGCATACCCGCAGTTTCCGCACTTGATTTTTCCCGCCAGCCATGTATGGGTGGCTTTCCGGGCAGACTGGATTTTCATGTTGTTCATCAGCTTCTTGCGGCAGGTCAGCCAGATATCGGAGGGGACAATGCCCTCATGGGGAGCCAGCACCAGCATTTGGTCTTTCAAGTCGTTCTTTTTGCTGGGCTTCACATCCCGACCTTGATACAGATAGCAGCCATTCATGCCGGTAAAATCGGCAGCGTCATTGACAATGACTGTCCCTTGACTTTTGAAAAACTCGTACACATCAAGGTCTGCCTGCACATAGACAGGGTTGCGTAACATCTGCGCCAGCGTGGGGCGTATCAGCTCTTTGCCATGGAACAAAATCCCCTGTTCGGCAAAGTGCCGGGTAATGTCCCCGTAGGAGGTTGTGGGCTGGGCGTACATTTCAAACATCAGCCGGATATTTGCCGCTTCGTCCGGGTTTACCACCAGCTTCTTTGTGTTGATACCGTCCATCTTGATTGGCTCTGTATGGAAGCCGTAAGGGGCTTTCCCGCCCATCTTGAAGCCCCGCTGACTGCGGGAGTAGTAAGCGTCCGTCACCCGCTTCTGTATCGTTTCCCGTTCAAGCTGGGCGAACACGATACAGATATTCAGCATAGCCCGCCCCATCGGAGTAGAGGTGTCAAACTTTTCCGTAGAGGACACAAACTCCACATTGTACCGCTGGAACAGTTCCATCATATTGGCAAAATCCAGAATGGAACGGCTGATACGGTCAAGTTTGTAAACCACGACTTTTGCAATCAAGCCCCGCTTGATGTCCCGCACCAGTTCTTGAAACTTCGGACGGTCTGTGTTCTTGCCGCTGTACCCCTTGTCTGTGTATTCTTTGCAGTTACCGCCTTTCAACTCGTATTTGCAAAACTCAATCTGGCTTTCAATGGAAATGCTGTCCTTTTTGTCCACCGATTGTCTTGCATAGATTGCGTCTATTCTGTTGTTCATATTGTCGCTCCTTTTCTTCAAAAAGAAACGGAGCTGCTGACAGCTTTATTATACCGCCAGCAGCCCTGCAAATCAACGATGGCTTTGGAAAACCTTATGCTCCGGCTTCCTCACTCTGCCGTTTGTCGGCATACTTGCGGAATACCTCATAAAGCTGCTGTTCCAGCTCCCGGCGTTTTGCCGCTTCCTGCTCCGGCGTGAATACCGGGGAGAGATTTTCCAGCGTGATTTCCTTTCCCTGAAAAGTCACGATTTCTGTTTCCTTTTTGTATCTGATATTGCTTATAAAATCACCTTTCCTTTCCATGCTGCCGCTGCTGCCGTTTCAGTTCCGCCAGTATATCCGGCGGGATACGGTCTACCAGCCGCTGAATGTCGTGCAGCTCGCTTTCCAGCTTTGCCCGTTCCATCGTATCTTTCATCTTGCCTTTTTCACTGGCTTTTGCCCTTGCTTCCAGCTTTTCATTTTCCGCTAACAGGTCATTGATTGTGACCTTGTATTTTTTCAGTTGCCCGGAGAAATTCCCCATCTGTGGGAACCACTTTTTCAGCATGGAGAGGGCTTCCTCTTTTTTCTTTCCGGCGTTGAACGGGGTAATATCGCCCAGCGTGGCTTCAATGGCTCTTGCCTGTTTGGAGAGATTGACCGCCTGCTTGAACAGACGGGTGGGGATATGCTTCCTGCCTGTCTTGCTGGCGCTTTCCCCACGCTCCAAGTCGGGATATTTCTCCACCATATAAGCGTGAAAATCGTCCTGCCATTTTGTGAGGTTGGCTCTGTTCCCTATAATCTCCTTTGCACACAGGCGGTTGTCTTTTGTCAGCGGAACAAAAGTTAAGTGGAGGTGGGGCGTTTTCTCGTCCATGTGTACCACCGCCGACACGATATTTTCTTTCCCTACCCGCCCGATTAAGAAATCAGCCGCCCTCTGGAAAAATTCCTGTATCTCCTTTGGGGGCTTCTTCTTGAAAAACTCCGGGCTGGCGGTAATCAGCGTATCCACAAACCGGGTACTATCCTTACGGGTGCGGCAGCCAGCTTGTTCAATACGGTTCTGTATAAAGTGGTAGTACCTGCTCTCCGGCTTAACAATGTGGAAGTTGTATTTGCTCCGGCTGGTGTCAATGTCGGGATTGCTGGCGTACTGTTCCTTTTGCCGTTCGTGATGGGCTTCCAGCGGCCTTGCCGGGTTGCCCTTGTGTTTCTCAAACCGCAAGATTGCGTGTTGTGCCATTCTGCTCCTTTCCTCGTTCCATTCTTTTTCAGCGGGTTTTCCACAGGGAAAATCCCGCCGAAACTATCTCTGATAGGATTGGAATGGAATAGATATAAATAAAATCGTTTTAATCTCTGTATTTCTATATACCGTCCGGTTTTCGTACTTCAAGAGGATTGATTATCATACTCTATGAGTGCGGTTTTCAGTCCTCCGGCGTTCCATAACCGGATTTCTTGAAGTCGGTGTTTGAAACCGCTTCATAGGATTTTGGATAAATGCGGTTGGGTTTTCCACAGCCCTGCTTCTGGATTTCCACCAGTCCGGCATATTGTAGCTCCCGCAGGGTATTGACCGCTTTCTGCCGCCCGCAGTGGAGCAGCTCCACTACCTCGTTAATGGGATAGTTGAGGTAAATCCGCCCGTATTCATCTGCCCAGCCGTTTTTTCGGGATAGGTCTGTCCGGCGCAGGATAAAGGCGTACAGAACCTTTGCTTCGTTGGACAGGGGTGTGAATGTGGGGGCTTCAAAAAGGAAATTGGGAAGCCGGGTAAAGCTGACCGCCTTTTCCGGCTGATGGATATAAATGGTGTTTGCCATATCGTGTTTTGTGGACGGTTAGAAGCCTGTTTCCGGGGGCAGACGGTAGTTTCTATTGCCTGCCCCTGTTCTGTGCTTGCAAAGCCTTGAAAATCAAGGACTTTTCAGCCCTTAACTGTCCACAGTAGACCTCCTTTTCCGTTCACTTTCTGTTTTCTGCCGCCTGTGAACTCTGGCGGCGCAGTCGGGGCAGTATTTTGCCCGGTTGGATTTAGGGACGAACACACCGCCGCAGACCGCACAGCGTTTCAAGTCCTTATCCCGGAAAATCTCCGCTTCCAGCGTCTTGTCCAGCGGCAAAACCGCCCAGCGGAACCACTTACAGCAGACCGAGAAAGAAACCGTCTGCGGACAGGTGCAGGTGTCCCCATCGTCAAGGAACATACAGTTCCCGTCCTCATAACAGCAGCACTCCCGGCGGATCAGGGCGTTTGCCTGTTTCCGCTGCGCTGGGGTCATGCGGTAAAGGGAACCGTCCGGCCTGCGTTCCAGCGGTGGCAAGTCTTTATAGGGGTTATCTCTCATGCGTTCCCTCCATTTTTCGCTTTTGCCGTTCGCCCCGAAAAGGCTTCCTGCCCCATTCCTGCGGCGTGTTCCGGCGTTGGCACGCTCCCCGCAGCTTCTGGACACTTGTCCCGAAGTGACCTCTGGACAAAGTGTCCAGAAGTCCGTCTCCTTGCGGTGCTTCCCCGGCCGGGGTATTTCTTTTCGGACGGTCATTCGGTTTTCAAGGTGCTGTCCATCGATGAACTACCCTAAGTCTACACCTAAATGACCGTTCGTCCCGTATATCCAAGAGGTAGGAAATCCGCCAAAAAAACTGCCTATTTCCACGCTCTCGGAATTGTGGTAGAATGAAAAAGAGAAATGTAGCAGGAGGTGGAAATGAAATGTATAACCTAAATTGGTCAAGAAGTGACCTCACCCGGCAAAAGCTGGGGACGTTCTGTGAATACTACGCAAAAATGTCATTAGCCTCTTATGGAGTGAGCATTTATACTTCCGAGGTTGATGACCATGGAATAGATTTTATTGCAGAAAGCAAGAGAGGATTTTTGAAGTTTCAAGTTAAAGCCATTCGCAAAGGAACAGGCTATGTTTTTATGCGGGAGGAATATTTTGATATTTCAGACCAATCACTTTACTTGTTCTTGCTTTTGCTAAATGATGGCGAATACCCCATAGAATATTTAATTCCTGCGACCACATGGGATAACGACAGTAGTAATACTTTTGTTTACCATTCATACGAGGGTAAAAAGTCGAAACCAGAATATGGCCTAAATATTTCTGCCAAGAACATTCCGCAGCTCGAAAGATTTAAGTTAGAAAATATGATAACGGCAATATAATGAGGAACAAAATATGGCTTTAACCATTCAAGAGCGCCTAAAAGACCTGCGTGTAGAGCGTGGGCTGACGCTAGAACAGCTTGCGGAGCAGACCCACCTCTCCAAGTCTGCGCTGGGCAGTTATGAAGCGGAGGATTTTAAGGACATCAGCCACTATGCCCTTATCAAGCTGGCGAAGTTTTACAGCGTGACCGCCGATTACCTGCTGGGGCTGTCCGAAACAAAAAATCACCCAAACGCCGATCTTGCAGACCTGCGTGTGAGTGATGATATGATTGAACTGTTGAAAAGCGGGCTGGTGGATAATTCCCTCTTGTGTGAACTGGCGGTACACCCGGATTTCCCCCGGCTCATGGCTGACCTTGAAATCTATGTGAACGGAACGGCAGTCAAGCAGGTACAGAGCGCAAATGCCATTGTGGATATTATGAGCGAAACCATTATGAAGCAGCACAATCCCGGCTTGTCCGACCCGCAGCTAAGGCAGCTTATCGCCGCCCATATTGACGATGACAGCTTTTGCCGCTATGTAATACAGCAGGACATAAACGGCATAGCCCTTGACCTGCGGGAAGCCCATAAGGACGATTTTTTCAGCGTCCCGGAGGACAATCCTCTGGAAGATTTTTTGCAAGCCGCAGAAGCAGCGTCCACTCCGGGCAGCGACCCGGAACAGGCTGCGATGGCGTTTATCTGTAAACGGCTCAAGCTGAACTATGGGAAGCTGTCGGAGGAAGAAAGAAAGTGGCTGAAAAGGATTGCGCAGAAGTCGGACTTGCTGAAAAACCCAAAACCGCAGCGGGGGAGAAAGTAAGGGGATAAATCGTAATTTGAAATCCCCGAAATCATAGGCGTTTGCCGCTGATTATAGGGCGTTAATGAAGTCCTCTGAAACCGCCCCAAACAAAGGATTTTTCGCAATCTGCTCACCGAATCCCTTTATTAAATGTTACACCGTTTCTACAACGCCCGCGCCGCTCATAAGGGCAAAAGCAAGGGCAAGAAAAACCCATAACAGGATATAACAAGGTGTGGCAATCGGGAGCCTGTGACATATGTGCGAATACATCAACGGAACTATTATACAGGAGGATTTCACAATGGAAAAGACCATTTATAACGAAAGCAACGGTTTATGGTACGAACTGCAAGGCGATTACTACATTCCATGCTTGACAGTACCAGCCGAAGAAGAAAAACCTATTGGCATTTGGGGGCAGCGGCATCTGCGGTACATAAAGCAGGAGCGAAAAGCTCTTTACACGGAACTGCTGACCAGCGGCAGGCTGAATACATACCTTGCCGACATCAACGAACAGGCAACGGAACAAATGCTCCTGCTGACAGAGCAAATGGCCGAACGTGAGGGGGTCACCGAACAGCTCAAAGCGCAGGATCAAATGCAGTGGGTACAGCGGATGAATAACATCCGTGACAGGGCAACAGAGATCGTTAATCATGATCTGATCTACATATAAGGTAAAGGTATCGGGCGGCGGGGAGCAATCCCCGCCACTCTTATCTCTTTTGACAAATAATTGTACGGCTTATTCAGAAGTAGATATAGGTAGGAGTATATTCTCCGCCCAAATTTGCAATCAGCTTTGCTTTGGAGTGTGGCCAGAAAAAATGTGTTGCTTTGTTGTTTGAACAACATACAATCCTTCTAAGTATGTTTATAATAAATACAGAAAAATACAAAGGAGGTCTATCACTATGGCAAAGAAGCTTGATTTGAATAAAACTGTCTATGAATTGACACAGGAATACCCTGAGCTGATCGAGATCATGGCAGGGCTCGGTTTTACCGAGATCATTAAAAAGCCCATGCTGCACTCCGTCGGCAAGATCATGACGATTCCCAAAGGCGCGAAGATGAAGAATATCTCTATGATGGATGTCGTGACAACCTTGATGGGCAAAGGCTTCGAGCTTGTCGGTGAGATGCCGGATATGTCTTCTGCGCCGCAGGCTGGTGTGGAGAAAATAAATGTGAACAATCCCACCGCAAGCCGCACCGAACAGCTCAAGACCTATCTGAAAAGGCTGGGCGAAGGCGAAAAACTGGAGACTGTACGGGCGGACTTCGTCCGTGAGTTTAGCGACGTCGAGGCATCGGAGATCATGCAGGCGGAGCAGGAACTCATGAAAGAGGGAACACCGCTGTCTGAAGTGCAGAAGCTCTGTGACGTCCACTCCGCTCTGTTCCACGGCGCTACCACCGAGGAAAAAATCGCCAATGCGGAAAAGGAAGTAGAGGCTTCCCTCCTGCGGAAAAAGGCGCAAGAGGAGCTGGCGAAAAGGGACACCTTCCCCAAAAAGGACTACACGGATAAGAATGCACGAGCCGCCGAGATGGAGCGGGTCACCGGACATCCTCTGTACACGCTGACAAAAGAAAACGCGGCGCTTGCCGATCTGCTCGCAAAATTTAAGGAGGGCAGAGATGAAGCTCTTATCCCGACGATTCGTGAGCTTTCGATCCATTATGCCAAAAAGGGCGATCTGCTCTATCCCCTGCTGAAGGTGAGATACGGCGTCTCCGGTCCCTCCGATGTGATGTGGACGGTGGACGACGAGATTCGCGATGAGCTTGGGGCGCTTGCAAAAGAAAGCGATCACAGCGCAGAATGGAGCGCCAGGCTGGACGCCGTGCTGACCCGGGCCGAGGAAATGATCTACAAGGAGCAGAACATCCTGTTCCCAATTTGCGCGGTGAACTTCACAGAGGAGGAATGGTACGGCATCTACCACGACGAGAAGGATTACGACCTGTGCTTCGGCGTGGAACAGGAACGCTGGGAGACTGCGGAGGGCAGAAAGGTTTCCGCAGTCTTCGATGCGGTGGGCGAGATCGTCATGCCCGGCGGTCACATGACCGTGGAACAGCTGACCGCGCTTTTGAATACGATCCCAATGGAAATTACCTTTGTGGATGCGGATAACATCAACCGCTTCTTCAATGAAGGGCCGAAGGTCTTCAAGCGCCCCGGCATGGCCATTGACCGGGAAGTGTTCTCCTGTCATCCGCCGAAGATCGAGCCGATGGTGCGCCAGATCATCGATGATTTCAGGAACAATCGCCGTGACGAGGTGCCTGTCTGGATGGAGAAGGGCGGCAGCACGATGCTGGTGAAATACATGGCAGTACGTGACAAGTCCGGAGCGTATCTTGGTACGGTGGAGCTTGTGCAGAATATGGAATTTGCAAAAACATTTTTTCTTGGCGAAAACAAGTAGTGCCGGGTAAAACAAAAGTCTTCCCGTCTAAGTCGGCGAGAAGACTTTTTGCTTAATAATCATGTTGATCCATTTAGCGTGAACTCGTTCTTGTGGTAAGTAATCAATCCGTCCTTCTGCATCTTGGACAGCTCATTGGACATGGCGCTGCGGTCTACGGCTAGATAGTCGGCAAGCTGCTGGCGGTCAAAGGGGATGGTGAAGTGCGAGCTTCCGTGTTCCAGCGCCTGCTCCGAAAGATAAGAAAGCAGGCGTTCCCGAAGCGATTTTGACGCGGTATGCATCATACGGGAAGAGAGATTTAAGTTCTTCTGTGCGGAGATCCGAAGCATATTCTGGATGATGCGGGTATGGAACGCGCATCCTCTCGGGCAGGTAGTCAGCATGTTCCGCATACTCAAAAAGAGCACTTCGGTTTCCTCACAGGCAACAACGTCACAGAGCAGCTCCTTGCCGGGAATTGCCGCATAGTTTTCTGCAAAAATCTGTCCTTTTCCTATATGACCGAAAATATGGCTGTTCCCCCAGTAAAAATTGACGACGATATTCACGCTGCCGGATTCCACAAGCCCAATCTCGCTGATAGAGGATCCCGCTCGGAAAACTATCTCATCTTTTTTAAATTTGCGTTCTTTCGCGCCCAGGCAGCTAAGCAGTTCCGAAATTTCGTTCTCGCTGATGCCATGAAACAGCGGCGTGTTCGTCAGAAAAAAAGTATTCATAAAAATCGTCCTTTCGTTGTTGCAACAACATACTCGTTGCTATGATTATAGTATAATCATAGCAGAAAATCAAGAACAGGGAGGAAAAACTTATGGAAACCACAGTTGTAAACAGGAAAACCTTGATCGGTGAAATCGTAAACCAGTACCCGGAAACGGCGGAGGTGCTGCTCGGAATCGGTATGCACTGCCTCGGCTGTCCGGCTTCCCAGGCGGAGAGTCTTGAGGATGCCTGCGCCGTTCATGGCGTCGATCCTGAAAGCGTCATAAAGGCCATCAACGATAAAATCGCCGATAGCGGAAAGTAAGCGGATCATGAGTGCATTTTTAGGACCAATCCACTTCTGGCTGTATAACAAGATTGGCAAGCAGGAGGAACTCACCAAAGCGATTGCCTCCATGGCTACCGGGAACGGCTGGATTTCAGATCGTACTGCTTACATCAGAGACCTGCCCGCATTGGAAGACGTCATTGATGAAAGCAATATCCACGGCTGGCTTCAAGATCAGATTCATGATGCGGAAACGCGGTATGCGGATTTGATCCAGACTGTCCTTACCACGCATCCCGAAAGATTGGAGGAAATCAGCAAAGTCGCGTTTCGCTATGGCCGGAGGAACGGAAGGGACGCAGAAAAAGCTACGGACGTTTTCCGCATCTTTGAAGATTTCTTCGTCAACGGTATGCCGTGTGACAGAGTGAATGCTGTCGTAACTGAATCCGATGATGAAGTCTCTTGGCAAATGACGCAGGATATTCACGCACAGTACTGGAACGGAGAGACGAATATCTACTACGAGCTCCGAGACTGCGTGATGCGCGGCATGTTGGAGGGCACTCCTTTTGCGCTTGACAGTCGGGACGATGCCCGCTTTACGATCAAAAGAACATGATGATGAAGGAGAAGGTCGGAGAAGTATTCTTCATCGCAATGGACAATCCGGCGATTCCCGGCTGCACGATCTCCAAAGCCGTGCATGACGGAGCAAACGACATCATTTGCTTTTCCTTGTCCAGGAATACGGATATCAGCGCAGAGATTTATCCGTATCACAAACTGATTATTATGGCGGAAGGCGTCATAGAGATTTACGGGGCAGACGGCTTTAGGCGGAACCTCCATACCAGCGACAGCATTATAACCCTAACGGATACACCGATGGGAATACGAACAGCGGAAGGTGCTGTTTATACAGAAGTTTTGATCAGGAGGAGAGATATCATGAACGAGGCAATCAAGGCGGGTGAAGTTTTCAGACTGGCAGAAATTGTCCCCTATCAGGACGGCAAGATCGTCAACATGGATGTCGTGCATAACGACAAGATGAAGTTTGTTATCATGGCCTTTGATGCGGGCACCGAATTGTCCGAACACGCCGCTCCGGGCGAAGCGCTCATCTTCGTGTTGGATGGCGAGGGCGTGATTGGCTACGAAGGAAAAGAACATCCCATCAAAGCCGGTGAGAATTTCCGTTTTGCCAAAGCAGGAATTCACAGCGTCAAGGCAGCCAAGCGGTTTAAGATGGCACTGCTGTTGACCCTAGAATCATAAAAACGAAGAAAGCGAAGATCTGACAAGGGTGTAACCATCGTGCGCATGGAGGTGCCCTGCTGCGGAGGCCTCGAAATGGGGGCAAAAAATGCGCTTCAAGCAAGCGGCAAGTTCATCCTGTGGCAGATTGTGACGATTTCCCGCGACGGAAGAATTCTTGATTAAATGAAAGGAGAAAACGAAATGGACAAGTACCTATGTGAGCCCTGCGGATATATCTACGATCCGGCGATCGGCGATCCGGAAGGTGGAATAGCTCCGGGAACAGCATTTGAAGACATTCCCGATGATTGGGTGTGCCCGATCTGTGGTGTGGGAAAAGATATGTTTGTAAAAGTCGACTAAATGAATTGCCAAAAAGGGAAGGAGAAAAAACAATGGAGAAATGTGAGATGTTTTGTTATCAGTGTCAGGAGACAGCGAGGGGCACCGGATGCACAAAGGTCGGTGTATGTGGAAAGAGACCGGAGCTATCCGGAATGCTGGATCTTCTGGTCTATGTGACCAAAGGGCTCTCCTGTGTCACCACAATGCTGCGCGAGGAAGGAAAAGAGGTTGGCAAAGATGTCAATCATCTTGTGACAGTCAATCTTTTCGCGACGATCACAAACGCCAACTTCGACCGTGATGCCATCATCGCACGCATCAAGGAAACGCTTGCAGTCAAAGAGGAGCTGCGTGCGAAACTTGTCGACCCGACAGGTCTTCCGGAAGCGGCTGTCTGGAACGGAAATGAGAACGAGTTTGACTCGAAGGCAGATTCGGATGAGGTGGGCGTTCTTGCGACGGAGAACGAGGATGTACGTTCCCTGCGCGAAATGATTACATATGGACTGAAAGGTCTTGCTGCTTATTCCAAGCACGCCAATGCCCTGATGCAAGATAATGAAGAGGTGGACGCATTTATCCAGAGCGCACTTGCCAAGCTTCTGGACGACAGCCTCGGCTTGGATGACCTCGTGGCTCTCACACTGGAGACGGGAAAATACGGAGTGGACGGCATGGCGCTTCTTGACGGGGCGAATACGGGCGCTTATGGAAATCCGGAAATCACCGAAGTGAATATCGGCGTGAGGAACAACCCCGGCATTCTGGTTTCGGGACATGACCTGAAAGATCTGGAGCAGCTTCTGGAGCAGACCAAAGGTACAGGCGTGGATGTTTATACCCATTCCGAGATGCTTCCTGCGCACTATTATCCGGCCTTCAAGAAGTATGACAACTTCGTAGGCAACTATGGCAACGCATGGTGGAAGCAGAAGGAGGAGTTTGCCACCTTCAATGGCCCGATCCTCATGACCACAAACTGCATCGTGCCGCCTGCGGATTCCTACAAGGAGAGGCTGTGGACAACCGGTGCCGCAGGTTATCCGGGATGCCGCCATATTGAAGGAGAATACGGCGCTGTCAAGGATTTCTCCGACATCATCGCGCAGGCCAAGACCTGCGCTCCGCCGCAGGAGATCGAAACCGGAAGCATCATCGGCGGTTTTGCGCACGAGCAGGTATTCGCGCTGGCGGACAAGGTGGTCGATGCAGTGAAGTCCGGAGCGATTCGAAAGTTCGTTGTCATGGGCGGTTGTGACGGCAGGATGAAGAGCCGCGACTACTATACCGAGTTTGCCAAAAAGCTGCCGAATGATGTGGTAATTCTGACCGCAGGCTGTGCCAAGTACAAGTACAACAAGCTTGCTCTGGGCGATATCGGTGGTATCCCTCGCGTACTTGATGCCGGGCAGTGCAATGACTCTTATTCGCTGGCTCTGATTGCCTTGAAATTGAAGGAAGTCTTCGGGCTGGACGATATCAACGATCTGCCGATTGCCTTCAACATTGCGTGGTATGAGCAAAAGGCGGTCATCGTGCTTCTCGCTCTTCTTTACCTCGGCGTGAAGAACATTCATCTCGGCCCGACGCTTCCGGGCTTCCTCTCTCCCAATGTGGCGAAAGTTCTGGTCGAGAACTTCGGCATCGCCGGTATCGGCACTGTGGACGAAGACCTAAAGCTTCTTGTCGGAGAGACAGCATAAAAACATACCCTCAGTTTATATCGACGCCCTGCAAGCCTCAAACTTGCAGGGCGTTTCTATGTATGAACCGCAGGAGCCTCCTGCGGTGTATTCTTCTGTCTTAGCGTCCTCTGTCATAATCATGGCTGCGGGGTCGTGTCTGCTGCCGCCGTGCGTCGTTCCGGCGTTTGGCCTCCGCCTCCATATCCCGGAGCTTCTTTCGGATGCTCTCCTTTTCAGGCGGGGTCTGCTGGGGCTGCTGCCCTCCGTGGACTTGCCTCTCCCATGCGGCCAGATCGCGGTTGTACTGCTCCACAAGGGCTGTAGCGGCGTCATACGTCCGTTTGAACGCCTGCACATCGGGATATTATACGAACTTTCATGGTTATGGGAGACGCTGGTTATTGCGCTTGCGGTTGCGGCTGTTTGCGTGGTTTGCACCATGCTAATCTGTAAGGCAGTAAAGAAGAACCTCAGCAAAAAAACGGCGGCAGTTATCGGCGCAGCAGCGTTTGCGGGCGCTGTTTTGGCAGTCATTGTGATTGCCCGGACTCCGATGCCGCTTTGATTAAACGGGATGCTTGATTGCCTGTGCATAAGTACAACTTCAAGTTTATCGGGGAAATAGCAAAGCCAGTCGAGCCAGTCAACGGTCAAGATGAACGGCGCATTTCATGCGCCGCCGTTGACAGTCCCGCCCGGCTTTGCTAAAGGGTAATCAAGGCGGGAAAGCCCTAAAACGGCTTCCCGCCCATTTCAATTTTGAGAGAAAAATCCGTCTGTTTTTTCGTGAGTGTGTCCACAAGTTCGGGACATTTTGTCCCGAAGTCCGGCGTGGGACGAGGAACGGGGGCTTTCATATACGCCCTGTCTGCTGATAAAACCAGTCCTGCGTTTGCGGCTCCACGCCACGCAATCACAGCCCTGCTTTCCTGCCGCTTCAAATGCCCTTGCCCTCTCCGGCGGCAACGGCATTTTCACGGCAACGCCGACAGAGCGTATAACACACTACACTTTGCGAGCAAAGTCGTGTGCCAAGGGGCAAGCCCCTTTGGAAACCCCTGACAACAAAACAGGCTGAATATCCCGCACTTTCCCGGTGCTTGATACTCAGCCTTTATTTGTTGTCAGCAGCCCCCGTTTCGTGGTCTGCGTGTAGTTCCTTGTAAACTGACCTAAACGGCATCGCTTAAAACTTTTTCAGCGTCCTCCAAGGGAATATTCTTGACCAGCGCAATTTCACTGACCAAAATGCGCTGTGCCGTGCCCATCATCTTTCGGTCCCCCGTGGATAGGCTCTTCTTATGATCCAGTCCGCAGAGCTCCTTGTACACCCGTGCCACATCCAGCAGCACTCCGCTTTTCATTCGTTCAAAATTTTCCCGATAGCGGTGGGTCCAATTATCACTGACGGGTTCCCAGGGTTCCTGCAGAAGCCGCAGGACCTCTTCCAGTTCTTCCTCGCCGCAAATGCAGCGAAGTCCAACCTTTTGTTCATTGGTAACGGGTACCATCACCTGTAAATCATCGATGCTGAACCTGAGTATATAATACAACCGGCGTTCGCCCAGGATCTCCTTCTCTTCCACGCCCTCGACGATGCCGGCGCCGTACATCGGATATGCAATTTTACTGCCCACGGGCAACAAGCGCTCCACCCCCTTCAAAACAATTTCGATAGTTAAATTATATCTCTCCCAAGGGCCCCTTGTCAAATTCGGGGTTCCCGCCGCTCGGGATGAGGGTTCTGTTCCAGCAGCCTGTCCTCAGGAAAATGAGGCCCGCAATGCAAGGCACAATGGGGGACAGCGCCTCGCTGTAATAGATGCCCAGATGCCCGAAGGAAAGTACCGTTCCCAGAAGCCAGCTGAGGCTTAAGCGAATAACCACCGCCTGAAGCAGGGCGTTGGCCATGGCAAAAAGCGATGCCCCCACGCCGGTGGCAAAGGCATCAAAGATGTACATGGCCGCGTAGGCCGCGAAATTCACCGAGCAGCAGATGCGAAGATATCGTACGCCCTCCTCGATTCCCGCGGAATCGAGGCCAAACAGCGATAGGATCTCCCGGGCAAAGATCTGCACCGCAGCCACCATGATCAAGGATACGGCTTCGCTGAGCCAAACGCCTGTCCACACCGTTCGTCTTGCCCGCGCTCCATTGCCGGCGCCCATGCTTTGGCCCACCATGGTGGTCACCGCCTGCCCCACGGCCCAGCAGGGCAGCGCGGCGTAGGTGTTGATTTTAAGCCCCGCTCCCGCCGCTGCCGCCACCGTCACGCCATAGACATTCAGCATGGCGGTGACGATAAGGTAGGACAGATTGACCGCCGACATCTGCACCGCCGTGGGCAGTCCGATCCTGAGAATCGTTTTCCCCTTATCCCAGCGGATTTTAAAGCTGCGCCGCCGAAAATCGAAGGGAAAATCCCGTCTTTTCATGTAGGGTACGGCGGCAGCAAAGGATACGGCCTGGGCGGCCACCGTCGCAAGTCCCGCGCCCCGGGTGCCCATGTCCAGCGGTCCCACCAGAAGGATATCCAAAAGGATGTTCACCGCCGTGGCAATGGCTACAAAAAGGAGCGGGCTCTTGGAGTCCCCCAGCCCCCGCATCACTGAACAAACCGCATTGTATCCAAAGACGAACACCGTCCCAAGGGCAATCATCTGCATATAGTCCTGCGCATATCCCATTGCTTCCTCCGGTACGCTCATCCATTTAAAAATCTGGGGATATCCGATCAGCGCCAGCAGGGTTACCGCCGCTGCCGCGGCGGCGGACAGGATGAACAGCGTACCGATGGTTTCCGCTTGTCCCCGGCCGTCCTCGGCGCCTTTATACTGGGCCACCAGCACCGAGCCCCCGGCGGTGATGCCGCTGCAGATGGAACCGATGATGAAACTCAGCATGGCCGCGTTGCTCACCGCCGCAAGTCCCGCACTGCCCACCATACGCCCCACCACAACCATATCCGCGATGCTGTAAAGGGTCTGCAAAATGTTGGCCCCTAAAATGGGAAGGGCGTAGCGCCATAGGGTTCTTGACACCCTTCCTTCCGTCAACTTCATATCGTCAGCCTCCAAATCAATATAAAAATAGCGAAGGACCCGGTCCTTCGCCTAAAACAAAAGACCGCGAGACGAAACATCGTCCGCGGTCCATCGATCATAACCCAGCGGACCTCCTCACGGAGGCCTCCGGTTCAGTCGATGAAAATATCCCGCTCCGCACAATGTTTCATCACCCTATGTACGGAGCTGATTAAGATGCAAATTTTGGAACTGTTCATTTTTTCCCTTTCCTTTCCTGGGAACGGTCCGATTATATAGCGCTGAAAGATGGCTGTCAAGACTCCCGGAGGGCTATCTTCGGGGCCGCCCTAAAAAGTTATCCTTGCGGATACACCCCCCTGCATCCACCGGCATATCATGTAGCATAGCCCAATTCATAATTAAGGAGGTCCCCAAAATGATCTGCTGTTCCAATAAGGTTCATAACCACTGCATCCCCTGCGAAAAGAAATGTTCCTGCAACTGCAACTGCGGCTGCAACACCAGCTGCTGCAACCTTCCCAAAATCAATTACACAGACGCCCAGCCCCTTTACACCGATTCCTTTGAATACCAGTGCACCCTCGAAGAGAAGACTCTGGGCGAACAGGTGCTGAGCCTGGATGACTATGAGACCACCATCAACTTCACCTGCACCTCAGGCGTCCTCTCCTCCATACAAAACGCCCGCATCTTTCCCACGGGCGCGCCCTTCATTGACAACATCGCCATGGGCGAGGAACCGGATCCCTGCGATTGCAACGACGAATACCCCTACAAATACACCTTTGATCTGGTGATTCCGGTGGCCCTTCTGGCCCAGGACTGCCAGGGCAACTATGTGAATGGAAGCGGCTTCGTGACGCTGTCCGCCCTGCCTCTTGAACTGGACGAATCCATCGATTCCTTCATGGGTTCGAGCCATCTGGTTCCCACCATTCAGTCCCTGTCCATCTCCCTCAAGGCCGTTTGCGGCAACTGCTTCACCGTGATCCTGGACGGCACTTTGGTCATCCATCAGGTGAAAACCGTCACCGTTAAAACTCCCTATCAGGTCTGTGAGGGCCGCAGCGGGAACGCTTCCGTGGGCACCGCCTTCCAGTGCAAAGGCTGCCACTGTGGATGCAGCTGCAAATGTGAGTGCAAATGCCCGCCTCCGCGGCCGCCCCGTCCCCAGCCCCGCTGGATCGCCTAAAACCCAAAAAAACGGGTCCGAACGGACCCGTTTTTCTTTTTTAATCTTTTAAAGCGTAGCGATGGCCTCGATCTCCACCAGAACATCCTTCGGCAGACGGGCCACTTCCACCGCACTGCGGGTAGGAAAGTCACCGTTGAAATACTGCTGATATATTCCGTTCACCTTGACGAAATCGTCCATATTTTTCATGAATACGGTGCACTTAACCGCCTTATCCAAAGAGGAGCCGGCCGCCTCCAGGATCGCCTTTAAATTTTTGAAGCACTGATGGACCTGGGCCTCAACATCCTCCGGTATGCTGCCGTCGACAGGATTAATGGGCGTTTGTCCCGATACGAAAACCAGATCTCCCACCACGATGCCCTGAGAATAAGGTCCAATAGCCGCGGGCGCATTGTTGGTCTGAATTACTTTTTTCATAATAAACACCTTCCCTTATTGATGAATCTCGCGAATGCTGTTGCCTTCGTAGTATTGATAACTGATCACGATTTCCCGGCTGTCCAGGTTGGGATCCTTGATGCGCTCCAGCAAAAACCGGCCCGCCTGCTGGCCCAGCGTATAGGCCTGCACGCCGGCGTTTTCCGGCTGGACATAGAGGATATCCTGATCGATCTTGCCATAGCATACGATGGAGACATCCCCCGGCACCTTGATGCCCGTCTGGCGGAAATAGCGCAGTGCGCCCAGCGTCATCGTATTGTTGAGAAAGACGATGGCCGTGGGCGGATCCTCCCGCTCCATAATGAACTTGGCGCCCTTGTAGCCATCCTCCACAAAGAACTTGCCCTTATAAAGATATGGGTATTTATCCGGATCATCGGGCACCGGAATCCCGGAATCCCGCAGACATTCAAAGAAGCTGGCGCTCCTTTCCCAGCTGGTGCTGGCCGCCTTAGGCCCGCACACAAGGCCGATCCGCCGGTGGCCGCTGTCAATCAGCCGCTTGGTCAGCATCTTGATGCCTTCCTGAGAATTGGTGTTCACCAGATCGCCCACAAAGCCGGGATCATTGATCTTGCGCTCCAGAAGCACAATAGGAATCTTGTGGCTGAGCCGAGCTATATATTCATTGTTGCTGCCGGTGGTGTTCAAGATAATGCCCTCCACCTGACGGCCTTCGAACATGCGCAAAAGACGAAGTTCCCGCTCCGGATCCTCGTTGGTGCTGCATATAATGATGTTATAATCCTCTTTATTGACGACTTCCTCCACCGCTTTGGCTACGCTGGTATAATGCGCGTTGCCAAGGTTGCTCACCAGCATGCCGATGATGGAAGTGCGCACACCCTTCAGGCTTTTCGCCACCCGGTTGGGCACGTAATTCAACTCTTCGATGGCTTTGCGTACCCGCTTTTGCACTTCAGGACCAACCTTGTAGTTCTGGTTGACCACCCTGGATACCGTGGCAATGGACACGCCCGCCCGTTTTGCTACATCTTTAATGGTCGCATTTGGCATCGGAAGCCCTCCTTTTCTGTGGTCCTGAAAAGCTGTGATAACGTTATTAATATAACAAGAATTATGACAAACGGCAACTGAATTTCCTCAATCGGTGAAGCCATTCGACATATTTCATGCCACTTATAGGGTTGCCGCCTCTGGCCCCATCACCATTTTGACCAGACCCTGTTCGTTCTAAAACAAGATTCAGTCAAAAAAAGTGCCCCTGAAACAGGGGCAAAATATATGGAGGAACTACTTTCCCTGTTGATCATACAAGGTCGGCATTATGCCAATTCATTCATCCCTAAAAATACATTTCCATTTTCCAAACATCGCGATCAAGGAAACGTTTTTTAAATTATTGACGGTTTTTTGTCGTCTATCATTGTGAGGCTCGCTGGGGATTGTCAGGAGTCTCTAATAAGTTAAACGTTATCATGCTTTCTTGGGAAAGTCAATAGATTTTGCGTAAATTTTCATGAGAAAACGGCATTCTTTCTATAAAAACTGGAATAATGGCGCATTCAGCGGCACAGACCTGCTCAGCACCCTTTGTTTCCATGCCGCATAGATTGATTTAGAATGATTTGAAAGGGGCGTTTTGTTCTTATGAACGTATTTCCAATCCAAGCCGAAGGTGCCATGAGCGCCGTCGCCAAAATTGAGGGTATTGCCGGCCATCCCGAGGTGCAGGGAACGGTCACCTTCCATGAAAGTCAGCAGGGAACGGTGGTTTGTGCTGATTTGCGGAATGTCCCCTGTGACGATGACGATTTTCGCGCTCTTCATATTTATAGTAACACTTCATGCGATAATCTGGATGCGTCCTTCAGGACGAACAGAGGTTACAATACGGTTCCCGCGCAGCCCTCCCATACGGGGAGCTTCCCCATTGCGCTTTGCAGCGGCGGTCAGGCCCAGATGTGTTTCGTCACGGACCGTTTCACTCCCCAGGACGTCATCGGTCAGACCGTTGTCCTTTATAGCACCGACGATGACGATGATTTCCATCCTTTCGATGACGACACTCGGATCGCCTGCGGCGTGGTGGAGGCCGCCCAGCCTTCCGCCACCATCACTATCAAGTAAAGTTTCTTGCAAGCGGCGCAGTTGCGCCGCTTTTTTATTTTTCCTTTTTTTCTAGGATTGTGAACATTTACATGTACGACCCCTTTCCTGTCATCCTTGGCAGGTTCCCAAACCCCTTAAAAATCAAGCTTCTCAATATAGATAACGTTTTCTATAGAATTCAGTTAAAAATTCAGCTTTTTCGTCCTTTTTTCGCCTTGGTGACCTTGTACCCAACTTTCGAGTATGCTAGGATGAACTTGGCTGTGTATGTGTTTCAAACTTTTATCTTCTAGATCGGCCAACTTGTCCATATTATGAAAGTAATGGAAATTATGGATGGCCGGCCATCGGGGCGCAGCTATAGATTTCGTATAAATATGCTCAAATAATTGAAGTTTATGATTTTTGATGACGCGATGAGGGGGAATCACACATGAAAGTTGGCATTCAGCTCTATTCCGTGAAAAATACGCTGGCCAAGGATCCTTTCGGCACCCTGGAAAAGGTGGCGAAGATGGGATACCGCTATTGGGAGACCGCTCAGGTTCCCGCGCTGGCCATGGCCAATAACTATGGTCTCGGCCTTGAAGTGGCGGACGCCAAAAAATTTCTGGCCGACAACGACGTCAAGATCATTGGCGCCCATGTATGGCCGCTGGATCTGGACGCCTATCAAGGATTTTTGGATTATCATGCCGAGATCGGCAATGACAAGGTGGGACTGTCCGCCAGCTTTTTCGACGATATGGACGACCTGAAGGAAAAGTGCGAGCTCTACAACAAGGCCGGTGAAATGGCCAAAAAGCAGGGCATGCGCTTCTACTATCACAATCACTTCCACGAATTTCAGAAATACGACGGCAAATACGTCATGGACTGGATCGCGGAGCTCACCGATCCCGAGCTGGTAGGCCTGCAGCTGGATACCTACTGGGCCGCCCGCGGCGGTGTGGACCCGGTGGAAATGATTGACCGATACAAGGATCGCCTGGTCAATCTTCATCAAAAGGATTTCCCTGAGGATGCCGGAGAGCCCATCAATCTGTTCGAGGAACGCCTCGATCCCAATGTGAAGATGAACAATGACGTGTATCATTTCGCCCGCCGCCCCACCAGCTTCTCCGAAGTGGGTACGGGCATCATGGACATCCAGGCCATCATCAACGCCGGCAACAGGATCGGCGTGCCCTATATTCTGCTGGAGCAGGATTTCACCGCTATGGACGAGATGGATTCCATCAAGGTCAGTATGGATGCTTTCCATAAATACGACGGCATTGAGTGGGCCTAGGCCCCTCTAGATTCAATATATATTGAGGAGGATTACACCGTGAAAGTAGGTATTCAGCTGTTTTCCGTTCGGGATGCTATCGCCGAGGACGCCATCGGCACCCTGGAAAAGATCGCCGAGATGGGCTACAAGTATTGGGAGCCCGCACCCTATTTCTTTGGCAAAGACAAGGACATGATCAATCGCTACGGCCTCAACATGACTGCCAAGGACGCCAAGAAATTCATCGATGATCATGGGGTCAAAATTGTGGGCACCCACGTGGATCCCTTAACCGTGGAGACCTACCCCGCAGCTCTTGATTACTTTGAGGAGCTGGGCAACCAGAACGTGGGCTTCACCGGCCACCATTTCAGCGGCCTGGACGATCTGAAGCAAAAGTGCGAGCTCTACAACAAGATCGGCGAGATCGCCAAGAGCCGCGGCATGGTCTTCTACTACCACAACCATTATCAGGAGTGGCAGAAGTTTGAGGGCAAATTTGCCATGGACTGGATCCTGGAGCTCACCGATCCCGAGCTGGTAAAATTTGAGCTGGACAATTTCTGGTGCGCCCGGGGCGGCGCCGATCCGGTGAAGGTGGCCTATCAGACCCGGGACCGCCTCATCCTGATGCACCAGAAGGATTTCGGCAAGAACGCCAACGAGCCTCTCAATCTGTTTGAGAAGGCCGTGGACCCCAACGGTCTCGTGGACGGCAGCCTCTACGACGTCACTCGCAGGATCGACAGCTTTGCAGAGGTGGGCACCGGTGTTCTGCCCATTCAGGACTACATCGATGTGGGCAATGAACTGGGCGTGCCCTACATCTTGCTCGAGCAGGATTGGAGCCACTACTCCAACCTTGAATCCGTGCAGATGAGCATGAACGCCTTTAAGAAGTACAAGGGTATCGAGTGGGATTAAGGAGGAACAAACCATGAAAGTTGGCATTCAGCTCTATTCCGTGCGGCAAAGCCTGGCCAAGGACGCCATGGGCACCCTGAAAGCTCTGGCCAAGATGGGTTACAAGTACTGGGAAACCGCCCAGTTTGCCGCGATGACCACCATGGCCAACAGCTATGGCCTGGGTCTTGGCGTGGAGGACGCGCAAAAATTTCTTGCGGACAATGATGTCAAAGTGATCGGCGCCCACGTATCCACGGCGCAGGATCTCACCAAAATGGGCGAGGTTTACGCCTATCATGCCGCCATCGGCAACAAGATGGTGGGCATCACCGGCGGATTTTTCGATGACAAGGACGATCTTCTCCGCAAATGCGAACTTTACAATAAATTGGGCGAGGAAGCCAAAACCTACGGCGTGATGTTCTATTATCACAGCCACTTCCATGAATTTCAAAAGTTTGACGGCGAGTATGTCATGGATATTCTTTTAGCCAATACGGATCCCGAGCTGGTGGGGTTTGAGCTGGATACCTACTGGGCCCAGCGGGGCGGCATGGATCCCGTCGCTCTCATCGGGAAGTATAAGAGCCGGCTCAAGTTCCTGCATCAAAAGGATATTGCCAAGGCCTATGCCGACAAGGTGAACCTTTTCGCAACCTGTGTCGACCCCGAAAAAACCATCCCCCTCTCCCTCTACCGGGAAGTGATGCAAAAGGAGAGCTTCGCCGAGGTGGGCACCGGCATCATGGATATCCAGCCCATCATCGACGCCGGCAACCAGGTGGGCGTGCCTTACATCCTGCTTGAGCAGGACTGGACCCAGCGGGATGAGATGGAATCCGTACAGATGAGCATGGACGCTTTCCGCAGGTACAGCGGAATTGAATGGGCTTAATTTAAAGGAGGTTTTATAAAATGAAGGTTGGTATTCAGCTGTTTTCCGTTCGCAATCACCTGACCGAGGATCCGGTCAAGACTTTGCAGGCTCTGGCGAAGATGGGCTACAAATATCTTGAAACCGAGCCCACCCACGGCTATCCTCTGCCCGGCTTCCCCAAGGCCAAGGATGCCAAAAAGTTCCTCGAAGACAACGATATGAAGGTCGTGGGCATGCACCTTTCCACCAATCCCGAGAACGATCCCATGGAGGAAGTTTTCGATTACTATGCGGAGCTGGGCATTCCTCAGATCGGCACCACCGGCCGTTTCTATGACAACAAAGAAGATCTTTTGAAGGTCTGCGAGATGTACAACAAGTTCGGCGAGATGGGCCGCAGCCGCGGCATCGTCTTCTACTATCACAATCACTGCCACGAGTTCCAGTATTTCGACGGCGAGTACGTGATGGACATCCTGCTCAACAACACCAACCCCGAGACGGTGAAGTTTGAGCTGGATACCTTCTGGGCCGCCCGCGGCGACGTGGATCCGGTGGAGATGATCGACCGCTACAAGGATCGTCTGGTGCTGCTCCATCAAAAGGATGTTTCGAAGGCCTATGAGGGCCGGGTGGGCGTGTACTCCTCCGGTTTTGTCGATATCAACAAACCCTTCACCCGCGAAGTATACGGCACCATTCACCGCGGCCAGTCCGACTGCTTCGCTGAAGTGGGCACGGGCATCATGGACATTCAGGCCATCATCGACGCCGGCAACCAGGTGGGTGTACCCTACATCCTGCTTGAGCAGGACTTCACCGAGAAGGATGAGATGGAATCCGTGCAGATCAGCATGGACGCCTTCCGCAAGTACAAGGGAATCGAGTGGTCCTAAGGGCCAAACACAATAGGAGGATTTTTTATGAAAGTTGGCATTCAGCTGTATTCCGTGAAATATGCTCTGGGCAAGGATCCCATGGGCACCCTGAAGAAGGTGGCCGATATCGGCTACAAGTACTGGGAGACCGCCATGGTCCGCACCATGGCCGACGATCCCAGCGGTCTTGGCCTGCCTGTGAAGGAAGCCAAAAAGTTCCTTTCCGATAACGGCGTTCAGATCGTGGGCGCCCATCTCGGCGTGGACATCGACTTTGATAAGCTCAAGGCCGCCTATGACTACCATAAGGAGATCGGCAACACCAAGGTGGGCACCACCGGCCACTTTTTCCCCGACCGCGATGAAGTGATGCGCATGTGCGACATCTACAACAAGGCCGGCGAGATGGGCCGGGAGATGGGCATGCAGTTCTATTATCACAGCCATTGGCATGAATTCCAGAAGTTCGACGGCGAGTATGTGATGGATATCATCCTCAACAACACCGATCCCAATCTGGTGGCTTTTGAGCTGGATAACTACTGGGCCGCTCGGGGCGGCGTGGACCCGGTGGAGATGATCGACCGTTATAAGGACCGCATCATCATGCTCCATCAAAAGGACTTCTCGAAGACCGCCGGCGAGCCCCTGAATCTGTTCGCGGGCAAGGTTGACCCGAATGGAAACCTCACGGGCCAGGTTCATCAGGACGCCCGTTCCGTGGAACACTTTGCGGAAGTGGGCAATGGGGTTCTCCCCATTCAGGACTACATCGATGCCGGCAACAAAATCGGTGTACCCTATATCCTCCTCGAGCAGGATATGACTGCCATCGATGAGCTGGAGTCCATCCAGATCAGCATGGACGCTTTCCATAAGTTCCGCGGCATCGAGTGGGCTTAAGGATACCCATGACATCCCCGGCCTCGCCGGGGATGTTCTTACGTCAACCCTAAGGAGGCATTGACCATGAAAGTTGGCATTCAGACCTACTCCGTGCGGGAGAGCCTGACCCGCGATCCCCGTGGCACGCTGCAAAAGGTGGCCGACATGGGCTACAAGTATTGGGAGACCTGTCTTTTGTCCGGTTTAAACGATGATTTCGGCCTTGGCATTCCTGTGAAGGAAGCTAGAAAGTTCATCGATGACAACGGCGTAAAGATTGTGGGCGCCCATATCGCTTCCAGGACCAATCTGGATACCCTGGAGGCCATGTTCGATTATCATAAGGAGCTGGGCAACGACCGAGTGGGTCTTTCCGCCCATTTCTTCGATGACAGGGATGATCTGCTGCAAAAGTGCGAGAAGTACAACGAAGTGGGCGAATTTGCGAAGGCCCGGGGTATGCACTTCTACTATCACAACCACTTCCATGAGTTTCAAAAGTTTGACGGCGAATACGTCATGGATATCCTGCTCGCCAACACCGATCCCGAGCTGGTGAGCTTTGAGCTGGACGCCTTTTGGGCGGCCCGGGGTGGCATGGATCCGGTGGAGCTCATCCACAAATACAAGGACCGCCTCATCCTGCTCCATCAAAAGGACTTCTCGAAGACCGCCGGCGAACCCATCAATTTGTTCGAAAAAGCGGTGGATCCCCAAAAGCGCATTGATAGGAACGTTTACCAGAATGCTCGAAAGGACACCAGCTTCGCGGAAGTGGGCACGGGAACCATGGATATTCAATCCATCATTGACGCCGGCAATGCGGTGGGCGTACCTTATATTCTGCTCGAGCAGGATTTCACCTTCCTGGACGAGATCGATTCCATCCAAATTAGCATGAACGCCTTCCGCAAGTTCAGCGGCATCGAATGGGCGTAACGACATAATAAAAGGAGGAACTGCAATGAAAGTTGGTATTCAGCTGTATTCCGTTAAGAACACCATCAACAACGACCCCAACCCCCTGGGCATTTTGAAGAAGGTGGCCGATCTTGGCTACAAGTACTGGGAACCCGCCCAGGTCCCCTATCTGCCGGAAATGAAGTTCGGCCTTGGCGCACTGCCTGCCAAGGAGGTCAAAAAGCTTCTGAACGATTACGGCGTCAAGCTCGTAGGCTGCCATATCAATCCCATCTATGGCGACAACTACAAGGAGGCTCTCGACTACTTCAAGGAGCTGGAGTGCCCCAACATCGGCTGGACGGGCAGCTTCTTCGCCAATCGTGACGAGCTGGACAAATGGTGCGCCGTGTACAATGAGGCGGGCCGGCTGGCCAAGGCCTATGACATGCAGTTCTACTATCACAGCCATTGGCATGAATTTCAGAAGTTTGACGGCAAGTACGTGATGGATATCATTCTGGACAGCACTGATCCCGAATTGGTCGCTTTCGAACTGGATAACTACTGGGCTGCCCGGGGCGGCATGGATCCCGTGAAGCTCATCGATCAGTATAAGGACCGCCTGATCATGCTCCATCAAAAGGATTTCTCCAAGGATGCAGGTGAGCCCCTCAACATGTTTGAGTTTATAGACCCCAACAGCGTTTTGACCGGAAAACTTCACTCCGAAGTCCGCAAGGTGCATCATTTCGCTGAAGTGGGCAATGGCGTTCTACCCATCCAGGACTACATCGATGCCGGTAACAAGGCGGGCATCCCCTATATCCTCCTCGAGCAGGATCTTTGTGCCATTGATGAGCTGGAGTCCATTCGTATCAGCATGGAAGCCTTCCATAAGTTCAGCGGCATTGAATGGGAATAAATCATTTTGTATCAAAACAGACAGGTTAGCAGGATTTAGAAATCGTATCACGAATAGCTTTCATGAACCCCATAGAAATAGACAAGGAGGATTACGTGTATGAAAGTTGGTATTCAGCTCTATTCCGTGCGGAACGCCATGGCCAAGGACCCCATTGCCACCTTGAGGCAGGTTGTGGATTGCGGTTACAAATATCTTGAGACCGCCAACTACAATGCTGACAAGGATCCCGGCACCGGCTTTGGCGTATCGCCCAGAGAGATGAACAAAATCCTGGATGACAGTGGGGCTAAGGTTGTGGGCGCTCACATGGATCCCCTGGACAATCTTCAGCCCATTCTGGACTACTTCGAGGCGATCGGCTGCAAGCGCATCGGCATTCCTATGCCCTTTTTCAAGGACC
The DNA here is from genome assembly GCF_014384795.1 of Gehongia tenuis. Taxonomy (NCBI): domain Bacteria; kingdom Bacillati; phylum Bacillota; class Clostridia; order Christensenellales; family Christensenellaceae; genus Gehongia; species Gehongia tenuis. Next base: position 243,343 of record NZ_JACRSR010000002.1, read on the forward strand.
TGGACGACGTGAAGCGTCAGTGCGACGGCTTCAACCTCGCCGATGAGCAGTGCAAGGCCCGGGGCTTCCAGCTCTACTATCACAACCACTATCAAGAATTCCAGAAGTTTGAAGGACAAACGGTGCTGGATTATATCTATGATAATACGCAGCTTTATTTTGAAGTGGATTCTTTCTGGGCCGCCCGCGGCGGCGTTGATCCCGTGGCGCTCATGGAAAAACTGGGCCGCCGTCTAATTCTTCTGCATCAAAAGGATTTCTCCAAGGATGTGCGGGAGCCCATCAACGTTTTTGATGGACTGGTGGCGCCCGACGCCGACCTGTCCTCTTTGGAAAAGTTTGACGCCCCCCTGAGCAACGATGTATTCACCGAGATCGGCACCGGCATTCTGCCCATTCAGGATTACATCAACGCCGGCAACAAAGTGGGTGTGGAGTACATCTTCCTCGAACAGGACCACACCAAGATGTCCAGCGAAATTGAGTCCATCAAGACCAGCATGGAATCCTTCAAAAAGTTCAGCGGCATCGAATGGGCTTAGGCTGTCCTCTTATAAAATTGTGTGCGGGAGGCGAAAGGAGTTTGCTTTTGGCCCCCGAATATTTATCTTAAGAATATAGATTGGAAAGGAAGCGATACCCTTGGCACTCAAAGTTGGTATACAACTCTATTCCGTTCGCGAATCCTTAAAGGCCGACCCCTATGGCACTTTGGCCAAGGTCGCCGAAGCAGGCTTCAAATATCTCGAGGCTGCTAATCATGACGCCGCCAACGATGACGGTGTGGGTTTTGGCGTGCCTGCCGACGCTCTTAAAAAGAGCCTTGCCGATCTTGGTATGTCCATCGTGGGCTCCCATATCAATCCTCTGGATCCGGCCCGCATCCCCGCGGTGCTGGATTACCATCAGGAGCTGGGCAACAAGCAAATTGGCTGCGATATTGAGTTCTTTCCCTATCAGGATATGGACTATGTGATGCGCCGTTGCGAGCTGTTCAATAAGGTGGGTGAACTGTGCCAGGAGCGTGGTATGCGTTTTTATTACCACAACCACTACATGGAGTTCCAGAAGTTCGGTCCCGAGAACAAGTGCGTCGAGGACATCATCATGGAGAACACCGATCCTGGCAAAGTCTTCCTGGAGCTGGACACCTATTGGGTCTTCCGCGGCGGCCAGAATCCCATCGAGTACATTCAAAAATACAAGGATCGCCTGGTGCTGCTCCATCAAAAGGATTTCCCCTCCGAGGCTCCCCAGCCTATCGATGTGTACGACGGCATCCTGAACACCAACGCCAACATCGATATGACGGTGTTCGGCGCCGTGAAGAATCCTCTGTGTTTTACCGAAATTGGCACCGGCATTCTCCCCATCCAGGACATCATCGATACCGCTCAGGACTGCCCGAACCTGGAATACATCATTCTGGAGCAGGATTCCACCCAGCTGACCGAGATCGAGTCCATCAACCGCAGTATGGACGCATTCCACAAGTTCAAAGGCATCGAGTGGGCTTAAAAATATTTTATACATAGAAAGGATGCGATACCCTTGGCAATGAAAGTTGGCATTCAGCTCTATTCCGTTCGTGAATCCTTAAAGAAGGATCCCATGGACACTCTGAAGAAAGTGGCCGCTGCCGGTTTCAAATATCTGGAGACCGCCAACCATGACATCACCGAACATCCCGGCATCGGTTTCCCCATCCCCGTCCAGGAGATGAAGAAGATTCTGGATGATCTCGATATGCAGGTGATCGGCGCGCATTTCAGCCCCATCAGCGAGGATGGCATCGATGCCACGCTGGACTACCTGGCCGAGCTTGGCGTGAAGCAGGCCAACTGCGCCAACATCGAATGGTATCCTTACCAGGATATGGACTATGTGATGCGCCGCTGCGACGATTACAACAAAATCGGCGCCGTGTTGAAAAAGCACGGCATGAAATCCTACTATCATAACCATTACATGGAGTTCCAGAAATTTGGTCCCGAGAACAAGTGCATCGAGGACATCATCATGGAGAACACCGATCCCGAGCTGGTGTTTCTGGAACTGGACACCTACTGGGTGACCCGCGGCGGCCAGAGTGCGGTGGAGTATATCAAAAAGTACAAGGACCGTCTGCTTCTCCTGCACCAGAAGGATTTCCCCTCCCAGGCGCCCCAGCCCATCAACATGTACGACGGCGTTCTCAATCCCACATCCAATCTGGATCGGGTCGTCTTTGGTGCAACCAAAAATCCTCGCTGCTTCACCGAAATCGGCACCGGCATTCTGCCCATCCAGGATTTCATCGATGCGGCCGGCGAAGCTCCGAACTGCCAGTACATCATTCTGGAGCAGGATTCCACCCAGCTGACCGAGATCGAGTCCATCAACCGCAGTATGGACGCATTCCACAAGTTCAAAGGCATCGAGTGGGCTTAAAAATATTTTATACATAGAAAGGATGCGATACCCTTGGCAATGAAAGTTGGCATTCAGCTGTATTCCGTGCGCAACGCGCTGGCGGAGGATCCCTACGGCACCCTGGCAAAGGTGGCAGACATCGGTTTCAAATATCTTGAGGCTGCCAACCATGACGCGGACAACGATGACGGCGTGGGTTTTGGCGTACCTGCTGACAAGCTGCGCAAGAGCCTGGCCGATCTTGGCATGTCCATCGTTGGTTCCCACATCAACCCCCTGAAGCTGGAGCGCCTGCCCGCAGTGCTGGATTATCACCAGGAGCTGGGCAACAAGCAGATCGGCTGCGACACCGAATTCTATCCCTACAAGGATATGGATTATTTGAAGCGCCGCTGTGATCTTTTCAACAAGGTTGGCGAGATGTGCAAGGAGCGCGGTATGCGCTACTACTACCACAACCACTACATGGAGTGCCAGCGCTTTGAAGAGGGCGGCCCCACCATCTATGAGATGGTCATGGAAAACACCGATCCCAGCCTGGTGTTCTGTGAACTGGATACCTACTGGTTCTTCCGCGGCGGTGTGAACCCCATCGATTACATCAAGAAGTACAAGGATCGCCTGGTACTTATTCATCAGAAGGACTTCCCGGAGAATGCTCCCCAGCCCATCAACATGTATGATGGTATCGTGGATCATGGCAAGGAGGTCACCCGCGAGATCTTCCGGGATACCAAGGACCCTCTGTGCTTCACCGAGATCGGCACCGGCATTCTGCCCATTCAGGACATCATTAATGCCGCTTCCGATGCGCCCCATCAGGAGTACATCGTGCTGGAGCAGGACTTCACCCAGCTGCCTGAGCTGGAGTCCATCAAACGCAGCATGGACGCATTCCACAAGTTCAACGGCATTGAGTGGGCGTAAATTTTATAAAATCTTAACGGTGGAGGACCCGTCTTGGACGGGTCCTTTTCTTTACGCTCCCCTCAAACTATGATACACTGTGCCGGAGGTGATTGGATTGAAAAAGTTCGCAGCGCTGCTTTGTCTATGCCTTATGGCCACCCTGTTGGGCGGCTGCGGGTCCCCCGACCCATCCCAGGCTCCGGCCACGCCGGAGAGCGCCTCCCAGCGGGAAGCGGAACTGCTCTCCCTCACCCAAACCATCTGCGATGAGCTCTCCCGGGGAGACTATGCTGCCGTAACCCAGCGGCTGGATGAAAGTCTCACGGACCAGCTCACTGACGCCGACCTGGCTGAAGGCTGGCAAGACTCCCTGGATTCCATGGGTGGCTTCAAGGCCTTTGGCGAGACGACGGTCACAGAAACCGCAAAGGGCTGGTTCAGTGAGACACCTATCGAATGTGGGGCTGGAACCCTTTTGCTGCAGCTGGGTTTCACCGAGAATAACGCACTGACCATGATTTACATCAGCGTCTCTCAGACCCCTGAAGCCACGCCCATCGATGCGGTCCTGCCAGACACCCTGCAGGAGCAAGGCGTGACCCTCTCCGCCGATCCCGACTATCCCCTTGAGGGCACCCTCACCCTGCCCAAGGACGCCATGTCCCCGCTACCCGCCGTGATCCTCGTTCATGGCTCCGGGCCCTGCGACCGGGACGAAACCGTGGGCGCCAACAAGCCCTTTCGGGACTTGGCTTGGGGGTTAGCCCAGCAGGGAATGGCCGTGCTCCGCTATGATAAGCGTACCTACACCTATGGTGATGTCTTGGAGCAGAGTGATCTATCGGAATTCACCGTGCAGCAGGAGACCATGGACGACGCCCTTGCCGCAGCCAGGCTGCTCCGCGAAAACGGTGCCATCGATCCCGAGCGAGTCTATATTCTGGGCCACAGTATGGGTGCCATGCTTGCACCGAGCATCAATGAAGAGGGCAGCTTTGCTGGCATCATCATGCTGGCTGCCCCGGCACGGCCCATGTGGGAAGTCAGTTACGAGCAAAACCTAGCGCTCCTGGACGGCCTCTCCGAAGAGGAAACTCGAGAACAGCGGGAACTGCTCCAGGCCGAACTGGAAAAGGGGCGTGAGCTGGCCGCCATGAGCGATGCGGAGGCCAAGAAAGAAACCCTGTTTGGTATGTGTGCTTACTATTTTAAAAACATGGATACCTATCTCCCCGCTGCAATCCTGAAGGATATCCAAAAGCCGGTGCTTTTGCTGCAGGGTGAGGAAGATTTCCAGGTTTCTCCCGAGAATGATTTCACTGTTTTTGAGGATCTGGCGAAGACCAATGCCTACCTTGAAACCAAGCGCTATCCCGGCCTCAATCATCTGTTTATGCCCTCCAATGGCAGCAAAACGGTGGCGGAATACAGCGTGCCTTCCCAGATGGACGAAACCGTCATTCAGGATATCGCCTACTTCATTAATACCCACTAGGAAAGGAGCCCAATTCCATGATGCTTTCCGGCAAAGAAATTTTCCGAAGAATGGGCGGCGATATCGTTATTGATCCCTTTGACGAATCCCGTCTCAATCCCAACAGCTACAATCTTCGGCTGCACAACCAGCTTCTGGTCTATGATACCGATGTTTTGGACATGAAAACGCCCATGCCCACTCAAACCCTCAACATCCCTGAAGAGGGACTGATTTTGGAACCCAACCGTCTCTATCTAGGGCGGACGCTGGAATACACGAAGACCAACAATTTGGTGCCCATGCTCGAGGGCCGCTCCTCCGTAGGCCGGCTCGGTCTGTTTATCCACGCCACTGCCGGATTCGGCGACGTGGGGTTTAGCGGTTACTGGACGCTGGAAATCCATTCCGTACAGCCCATCCGCATCTATGCGGGCGTGGAGATATGCCAAATCTATTATCACACTCTGGAAGGGGAATACGAGCCCTATCAAAGCGGGAAATATCAAAACAACACCGGCATCCAGCCCAGCCTGCTTTATAAGGATTTTGAAAAATAGCATAAAAAAAGGACGGAATATCCGTCCTTTTTCATATCTACCTCCGGCCCTTTCTTCCCTTATCCTTGGGCCGCCGCTTGATAATTACCTCCGGCAGCGCATTCTCAACCGCCCTCAGGATAGCTTTCTGGGCCTCCTTCTGGCCCTTGTATTCAGGCAGACTGTGATCCAGCTTGAAACGCAGGTGCTCATCATTATGGTTGTAGAACGCCACTGTTCTACCAAAGAAAAATCCCGTGATCTTTCGACCCTTGAGATCCTCAAAAGCAATAAACAGAGGTTCCTCTTTGATTTCCAGCCGACCATTTACCAACAGAAGATAGATACCCTGAGGTTCATGATCGGGTATATACACCATGATGGGCGCCAATGTTCCCTTTTGCACGCCTTGAGGAATGACGGGCAGCGACTTATCGAAGGTCCATTCGGTGCCCATATAGGCACAGTAAGCTGCACTGACCTCGCTGAGATCTCGGTCAAAGGCCTGACGAATGAGCTTGCTCATGGATTGATCATTTAAAATGGCCATATTTTCACCTCAAAACCATGTATTTAAAGATAGTTTACCACATATCTAATAAATAACCAACTTTCTTTGTTGGCCGCCGCTTTACGCCCTCGTATTCAATTTGCGCCAATGTTTTGTGTTTCGCTACGAAATAGGTTATAATGTATTATGTTGAGTAGAGAGGAGACGTATTCGGACGGTTGCTGTCGAACGCAGCGGCACAACCTGGAGAATTCGAAAATGAGACAAATAAGTTCGCGGTGGTGATCATTTGAAAAAAAGCAGTCCTAATACTTTGAATTTGCATACTTTGAGAGACTGGCTGGAACCGCAATTGGGTCCCTTGAGCGATGATCAGCTCATCACGATCGTTGAAATCTTGAAGGATGATTTTAAGATCAATGAGGGAATATCTTCAGACGAGGTGGACTTGGCGCTGAATCTTTTGCCCACCTTTAAGCGGATTCAAGAGGTTTTGCCCCTTTGTGCAAGACTGGTGGCCTCGCCGGTTAAAACGACGCAATCGATAAGTTATCAGCGGGATGTGGAAGGAATTTGGTATGCCTGTGCCGAACCCAACACAGGATATGACCTGGATGATCGGGGAACTGAAGTCCCGGTCGATACAAAAAAGAAATAGAACCATTTAAAAAGCGCACAGCACCGACTGCGGCTTTTTTATTCAGGGAGTATGTGAGTTACCATGGAGTTTAGTTGGTGGAATTGGAACTGGATTATCAATATCATTTTGCTCAGCAATCTGGTATTCATCCTGGTTATGATCTTTTATGAACGTTCAAGCCCGGGTCACACCATCACTTGGACCGTGGTCATGACCTTTTTGCCTTGGATTGGCTTTCTTCTCTATATCTTTCTGGGCGCAGGCCTGGGGCCGATCACCCGAAAGCAGCTTGAAGAGAAGAAGATCAAGAGCGTCGTCTACACACAAGGGGTGAAAAAGCAGATCGAGGCCCTGAAAAGCGGCCACATCCGTTACCACGAGCCCGCTCTCTACCAAAACAATGAGCTTGTTCACTTCAACCTGCTGCACAATCGAAGCCTGTACACCCAGAACAATAAGGTGGAGATCTTCACCCACGGCGTGGACAAATTCGAGGCACTGGAGCGGGATCTTTTGGCGGCAAAGCACACCATCAACATGTGCTACTTCATCTTCCGCGGGGATGAGACGGGCGAGCGAATCCTGGATATTCTGTGCCAGAAGGCCCGGGAGGGCGTGGAAGTCCGTCTCATGTACGATGCCGTGGGCAATGCCTTTATCCGAAAGCGGATCTTCAATCGGCTGAAGAAGGCGGGCGGCAAAGTCTGCCTGTTCTTTCCCGCAGCCTTTGGCCTCAAGTTTGTAACCCTCCGCCTCAATTATCGAAATCATCGCAAGATTGTGGTCATCGACGGACAAACCTGCTACACTGGCGGCATGAATGTGGGGGATGAGTACAAGGGGCTTCACCCCCGGGTGCACCCATGGCGGGACACCCATATCCGTCTTGAGGGATCGTGCGTGGAGACCTATCAGGGCATCTTCCTGTCCGATTGGCAATATGCCTCCAAGGAGAAGCTTTCCGCCAGGCAGCTGGATAAATTCTTCCCCGGCCCCATTTCCGCCGGGACCATCGGCGTTCAGGTGGTGGAATCCGGTCCTGATGACGAGTCCAACGATATTGAGCTTTCCATGATCAAGCTCTTAAGCCTTGCCAAGGACCATATATATCTCCAATCCCCCTATTTTATTCCCGACGATCCCTTCCTGGAGGCCGTCGAGATGGCCATTGGTTCGGGAGTGGATGTCCGGATTATGTTACCCGGCGTTTGGGACAAAGCCTATGCCTATCATGGCAACATGGCCTATGTGGACAAGCTGCTCAAAATGGGGGTCAAGGTGTACCTCTATCATGGGTTCATTCATTCCAAGAGCATCGTGGTGGATGGACTGTGGTCCACCATCGGCACCACCAACCTGGATATCCGTTCCTTTGCTCTCCATTTTGAAGTCAATTCCTTCTTCTATGATCATGAATTGGCCCGCCGGAATGAAGAAATCTTTTTTAACGATATGAAACACTCCACATTGGTCACCCGGGAATGGTATAATAATCGTGGCTGGTTTACCACAGCATTGGAATCGGTATTGCTTTTGTTCTCGCCCATCCTTTGAGCGAAGTATTGAAGAATATGTACGAATGGAGAATGAAGAAATGAGCACCTGGAAGAAAACCTGGCATTTTTGCCGGAGCAACCCCATCATATTCCTTCCTTTCTTGGGGGTATCCCTGTTGTTCGCGGGATTTTGCCTGCTGTTCTATTTCCTGGGCACCCGGGAGGAGATCGTGGGTTTGGTCCAGTTTTTAAGAACCATCGGCTATGCCGCCGGCATTGCAGGCATGACCGAGCTTTTGTGGCGCCACATCCGGGAGGAAGACCGCAAGGGCTGGTTCGTGGACGGCCTTGGTGCCAACGCCATCCCTTCCGTGCTGCTGGTTCTTGGCATCATGTGCTGTGCCGTCATCGGGTTTGCAGTGTTCTATGTGCTGGCCTATGCTCTGGGCTTCTCCAACACCAACGTGGTGGAGCAGTTCTTCTCCTCGAATCTTTCCGTGTATCTGGTCATCCTATTGACCATGTTCATTGTGCCCGCCCTGATTGTCAGCCCTCTCAGCATGGCCTTCCCCTCCCGTATCCATCGGGGCAAGCGAAGCAATTCCATTGTCAAAAGCTTCGCCATCGCGAAGAAGCAGTACTGGCGTCAGGCGGCGCTGCTGCTGCCCCTCACCGTGTGGGCGGCTTTCATGCCCGTACTCAACAGTGCTCTCACCTTGTTTCTCACCCGCCAGGTGGAGCAGGGACCGGTCTTTTGGACCTACTGGGGCCTTAGCACTGGCTTTGATATTGTGATCATGGGCGTGGCATTGCCCTTCATCATCAGCTGGTTGACCCTGTGCTACGCCGGCCATTTCCAGCCGGAAGAACTGAAGTCGCCCAAAAAGGTTAAACGCTCAAAATGATTGCCGTCGAGCGGATGACCCTTGCCGATGCGGCTGAACAGCTTGCTCTGCAAACCTTTACGCAACCACTCTCCGGCCTGACATTTCAGAAATGTGTATGTCCGCCGTTTACATGGACCCCGATTTTCAAGGCCGCGGCCTCGCTCAAATGCTTTTGGAACGCTTGGAAAAGGAACGCCCGGATATCCGGCTCAAAGTTCCCAAGGCGGAGGCCGTCAACCGTCATATCTACGAGAAGATGGGCTATCGAAACACCGGCCGGGAAACGGTGGTCAACGACCGCTTGACCCTGCTTTTATCACAAAAACATACATAAAAAAGATGCTGGCCATGGCCGGCATCTTTTTTGATTATCGTTTTGGAAACCTCGGGGGCTCCCGGCGGTAGATAAAGGGCAGCTTCAGCTGCCAAGGCTGTCCCGTGCTGAAGTTCCGTTCCCCGATCCGCTTCAACGCCGGCTCCGCATTTCCAGTGCTGACCGCGGAGCCAAGGCTTTCGATCATCTCCGCCGCGTCCTTCACGCCGGCCTGCATCATATCAAGGAAGGTTTCATGATGAATTTCATCGCTCCAGGGCAGGCTCCAGGCCTCTCCCTGAAGGTTCATGGCGTCAAATCCGGCCTTTAAGGGAAACACGTTAAAGGTCAGGTACCGGGGTATGTGCAGTGTCTTTTGGATGCTCTCAAAGATCCTTTCCTTGCGGCCCGTAGGGTTGTAGAAGATGCGGAGCACCCTTGAAAAATCTTGAACGGCTCTTGGATAGTCCTGCACTTTCATTTCCACACCATGCGCCGGGCCCACATATTCCCTGTAGAGACGGCCCAGGGCCTCCCCTTCCTCCTGCCCGATGGAGATGATCCGGTACTGAGGCAGATCGGCCGCCTTGACGCCATTGTGCTCCATCAGCTGGGCGTCCAGATTGCACTCAAAATAGGTGTGATTCATGCCGCTGCCCGCCTCATAGAAGATGTAGGGGTGGGCGGCACAATCCAATCCATAGTGGCACAAAAAGCCGGCCGCATAGGAGAACCATACGCCGCTGCCCTCCTGCATCACGCCATGAACCAGCGCCCGCATGGTATCCCCCACCTTTTGATCGTGCAGACGACTGCCAAAACCGCCGTAAGTCTTGTGAGGCAACAGGCTGGGCAGGTGATAGAAGAAAAAGGGGTCGGGCCCCATGCAGCCCAAAATAAAGGCCTGGGGATGGCGTCCGATCTTCTCCTGGAGGTCGGCCCCCAGCCGTTTTAACGTCCTTTGACCCATATCGTAGTGGGCATAGACATAAGGCATTTTCGTATTCCTCCTTCGTCAACAGCATACCCCATCCCGTACATTCCCGCAAGGCGAACCTTTCCTCTCCCGCCGCATAGAATAGGTCGAAGGAGGGAGAATCATGACAATCGTACCCTATGACCGTCAAAGTGCCGTCGCCTATGCTCACCGCTGGGCTTTTGCCCGCAATCCCCGGTACTATAACTTCGACGACCTTGGGGGTGACTGCACCAATTATGCTTCCCAAACGCTGTACGCCGGATGCGGCATCATGAACTATGCGTCAAACGACCACGGCTGGTTCTATGTCTCTTTAAATAAGCGCGCCCCCGCCTGGACCGGCGTGGAGGAGCTGCATCGCTTCCTGACAGGCAACACGGCCGGGCCGGGACCTTTTGCCGAGGAAGTGGATCCTGGCGCCGCCGAGTCCGGCGATATTGCCCAACTTTCCTTTGACGGCGAAGGCTTTCAGCACTCACCGGTCATCGTGCGGAGCGCCCGGTATTTGGATGAGCTGTTGGTGGCCGCCCACACCTACGATACCGATTATCGTCCATTATCCACCTATCCTTACGCTGCTGTGCGTTTTTTACATATTCTTGGTGTCCGCAAAGCTTGACGGGGTGTCCAAAAAATTGTATAATAATCAAGCGTTCCTTGGATCACAATTAAATAGACACCTATGGAGAGATGGCTGAGTGGCTTAAGGCGCACGATTGGAAATCGTGTTACGGCTAATACCCGTACCGGGGTTCAAATCCCCGTCTCTCCGCCAGCAAGATTGATCGCGCTCATCCAGGTGAGCGCGATATTTACTATGACGGAGGAGCAGGGCGGTAAAATCATGGATGAGAAAATAACGATTCAACAGATTGCGGAAAAGGCGAATGTATCCATCGCCACCGTATCGCGGATCATCAATCACAAGGGGCCGGTGAAGGAAAGTACCCGCCAGAAAGTGCTGCAAATTATGGATGAATATAATTTTCAGCCCAAGACGGGACAGGGCTCCAATCGGGATGCCAAGACCATCCTGGTCTATATGCCCGACTTTCAGAATCCCTTTAACGCATCCGCCTTCGAAGGCATCCAAAAGTCCGCGCAGGCGGCCGGTTACCAGGTTCTCATCCTGCAGGACACCCAAAACGATTATCAAAGGCTGCTCAAACACGATTTTGTTACCGGCATCATCGTCTTGACCTCCAGCACTCAATCCACCATCATCGATGAAGTGCTGAACCGCTATCCCGTGGTGGTCTGCTCCGGCGTAAGCAAATACCCTTCGGTCTCCTCAGTGTGCACCGATAACTTCAGTGCTGCCAAGCGCGCCACCGAATATCTCATCTCCTGCAACCGCAAGAAGGTGGCGCTTCTCAACAGCTCCCCCCAGTTCAATTATTCCCAGCAGCGGGAAGCGGGATTCCGTCAGGCCATGTCCGATGCCGGTCTTCCCGTCAATGAATCCTGGGTGGTCCGGTTGTCCACCATCAACTTCAATATTGCGGCCTCCAACATGCTGCATCTTTTTCAGCAGCCCGACTACCCCAATGCCGTGTTCGCCGTCTCCGATATGTATGCCGCGGGCACCATTCAGGCCGCCAGGCAGGCGGGGCTCCGGGTGCCGGAGGATGTTGCCGTTATCGGCTTTGATAACACGGAAATCTGCCTTTTGACCGATCCTCCCATCACCGCTGTTTCCCAGCCCATCTTTGAGCTGGGTTTCCAGGCCTGCGAACTTCTGTTGGAGCGGATCGATTATCCTGGAACCGGCGCCAAGCAGATTGTGCTGGACACCGAGCTCATCGTCCGAAGCTCCACGCCTCTCAATCTGCGTTAATCTATGCCGGGATTTCCCGGCTTTTTTATTTCCCCCGTTTGCCAAAACTGCTATAATAAGAATAATTTCATTCATCAAGGAGGAGCATCATGCGATACGGCACCATCGGCACCGGCTGGATCACCCAATCCTTCATCGAAGGCACCCGACTCATCGAAGATTTTGAGCTTCATGCGGTCTATTCCCGAACCCAGGAGAAGGCCCAGGCCTTTGCCAAGGACATGGGCGCCGCTCTTGCTTTCAGCGATCTTGAGGCTATGGCCGCCTCGCCGGAGATCGACGCCGTATATATTGCAAGCCCCAACGCTCTCCACTACGCTCACAGCAGGCTCTTTTTGGAGGCGGGCAAGCATGTGCTTTGTGAAAAACCTCTCACCGCCAACTCCCAGCAGGCGGAGGAACTCATGGCCCTCGCCCGTTCCAAGAATCTTATCTATCTCGAAGCCATCATGATGCTCCACATGCCCCAGCTTAAGCTGTTGGAGGCAGCCCTACCCAGGATCGGTGCGGTGCACACGGCACGGTTCGATTTCTCCCAGCGCTCCTCCAAGTATCCAGCCTATCTCGCCGGTGAAATGCCCAATATCTTCAACCCCAAGCTGGCCACCGGCTGCCTTATGGATCTTGGCGTTTACTGCGTATATCCGGCTCTTCATCTCTTTGGCCAGCCCGAGGAAATCATCACCACAGCGGGGCTGCTCCGTACCGGTTCCGATGGTTATTTGAACAGCGTATTCATCTATCCCGATCTGCAGGTAAACATCAGCTGCTCCAAGATCGGTCAAAGCCGGCTGGGCACAGAAATTCTTGGGGATGAGGGCACCCTCGTCATCGATTCCATCTCCAAGCTAACCAATATGAAGATCGTTTACAACGACGGGCACACGGAGCCCATCTATGGTGAGGACGAGAAACCGGTGCTGATGAAGGGCGAGGCCGCCGATTTCCGCAACTATATTCTGGAGCCTGATCGCTGGACCGAGGAATACGCCTATGTCCAGGAGCTTGCTCTTCGGGTAAGCCGTACCCTGGAACGCATGCGGGATCAAGCGGGCATCCGTTTTCAATAAAGGACACAAAAAAAGCCGGCATAGCCGGCTTTTTATTATTTGGTCTTTACGTATTCATGCAGGGGCTTCACCTTGTAACGATTGACGCCCATCTTCTCCGTTGTGGTGTAGCCCGAGGGCGCATCGATAAGTTCGGGCAGGCGGTTGACCACGGTGGCGCAGGTGAGTTCCACCGTAGCCGGGCGGTCGATCACCACCTGGGTATTGGGTTCCCCTTCGATGGTCCAGTCATTTTGATCAAATTCTTCCGGCGCATACACCTTGCCGATGCATTCGGTCTCCAGCGTAATGCCCTCCTCCGTCTCCGTGATCACAATGGCGGACATGCCGGTCGCATAGCCTGCGGGAACGGTCATTTGGAGGGTCTCCGACTTCAGATCCTTGTCATAGGTTTGGGGCACACATTTTTGGATCTGATGAACGATGGTGAGACCCAACTGAGAACACAGCCAGCCGTTCACGTTCCACATGAAGGAGGGTGCAAATTCACCTTTTTCGATGAGCTGCTGGCGGGCGCTTTCACTGATGTTGTCCGCGGAGGCGATCTCCTTTTCAAAATCCTCCAGGGACAGCCCCGCGCCGTGGGCCTTGGCCAGAGCAATCCCATAATCCTCCACATTGTAACTGGACTTGCCGCGGATCTTGGTGATCCGATGGGTCGCACCCGCCAGCGTGGTGATGAGGTTACCCCAGAACACATCCTGGTAACCGGCGCCGCATAACGTACAGCCCGTTTTTCTGGCGATCTCGTCCAGCTCCCTGGTGATGCCCGGCGACGAATTCCAGGGGAAGAAGGCCTCTTCGCAGGTACTGATGGCATTTACGCCGTTTTCCGCGCATACCTTAAAAGCGTCCTCCACGTCGCTCATCAGGCTCATGGTGGTGATGATGCAGGCGTCCGGTTTCGTTTCCTTCAAAATTCGGTCCGCATGCTTGGCGTCCTCAATCTTCACGCCCTTCCTGCCACAGCCCATGACCTCCCCGATGTCCTTGCCGATCACCGCCGGATTGACATCGAAGGCGGCCACAATCTCGGCCCCCTTCTCATACACATACCGCATGGTGTATACGGCCATCTTGCCGCATCCATACTGGGCAATCCTTAACGCTTGATTCATGTTGATCCCTCCTTATGATTTAAAGATAGGATACGCCAATGAATCCTTCGCTATACGGCCCCCTTATTCCTCCCAGCCCTTGAATTGGGATTCATAAAGCATTCTATAGATTCCGCCCTTATCGATAAGTTCCTCATGGGTCCCCCGCTCCTCAATGCCCTCCTCATCCACCACGATGATTTCATCGGCGTTCTTGATGGTGGACAAGCGATGGGCCACCACCAGGGTTGTACGGCCTGCGCTCAACTCCTCCAGCGCTCTTTGGATCAAGATTTCAGTGGTGTTGTCCAAAGCCGAGGTTGCTTCGTCGAGGATCAAAATAGGCGGATTCTTGAGGAAAACCCGGGCAATGGCCACCCTCTGTTTCTGTCCTCCGGAGAGCTTGGTGCCCCGCTCCCCGATATCCGTATTGTATCCGTCGGGCAAAGACATGACGTATTCATGGATGTTGGCCCGAATGGCGGCCTGCACGATCTCCTCATCGGTGGCGTCCAGACGGCCGTAAGCGATGTTGTCCCGAATGGAACCGGTAAACAGGAACACATCCTGCTGTACGATGCCGATACTGCTCCGGAGGGAGCTGAAACTGATATCCCGGATGTCAACGCCATCGATGGTGATCCGTCCCGAATCGGGCTCATAGAAATGGGGAATCAGGTGGCAGATGGTGGTTTTGCCGCCGCCGGAAGGCCCCACCAGCGCCACGGTCCGCCCCGCAGGGATATCCAAGTTCACATCCTTTAATATCTGGCGGCCATTGGGATAACTGAAATTTACTTTTTCAAAGCGGATGGCGCCCTGAACCCCTGTAAGCTCCCGGGCGTTGGGGCTCTCCTGCTCCGGTTCGGTATTCATGAGTTCCACAAACCGCTTGAAGCCGGTCATGCCCTGCTGGTACTGCTCCACGAAAGCGATAAGCCGTTTGATGGGCGAGAGAAACATGCTGATAAAGAGCATGTAGGCCACCAGATCGCCAAAATTGATCTTGCCGTAGTAGGTGAAAAGGCCGCCGGCCACCAGTACCACCACGTTCAAAAGATCCACAATAAAGGTGGTGCCGGAGGAAAACTGGGCCATGGCCTTGTAGGATTTCTTTCTCGCCCGCTGAAAGGCCCGGTTGCCCTTTTGGAACTTCTCCACCTCATAGGCCTCATTGGTGAAGGCTTTGGCTACCCGGATGCCGGAGATGCTGTTTTCCAGGGTGGCGTTGACGTCGGCGATCTTCACCCGGCTTTCCAGGAAAGCGGCGTTCATCCTCAGGCGCATCCGCGCCGCAAAGAACACCAGCACCGGGATAAAGGCGAAGATGATCACCGTCAAAAGCACATTGATGGTGCATAGATAGATGAAGGCGCCAATGAGCATCACCGAGGACACGAACAGGTCCTCCGGCCCGTGATGGGCCAGCTCGGCGATCTCCATAAGATCGTTGATCATGCGGGACATGATGGTGCCGGTCTTGTTCTCATCGTAGAATGAGAAGGGCAGACGCTGAAGGTGGCGGAATACATCCCGCCGCATGTCGGCCTGCATACCCACCCCCACCAGATGCCCATAGTATTGAACAAAATAATTGAAAAGCATCTTGGCGAAGTACAGTCCCAGCAAAATGCCGCCCCAAAGAAGAAGCAGGCGTATGTTCTGATTCGGAATATAGATGTTGATCATGTTCCGGGTGATCACGGGATAAAACAGATCGCACACCGCAATAAGAAACGCGGCGATCATGTCCATGACAAACAGCTTCATATGGGGTCTGTAGTAAGCGATAAATTTGCGGATCACAGCTTAACTCCCTTTTCTTTTCTATTTTTGCTAACGCTCCGCCATTCGCTGATAGATCGCCATCACAGCCCGGGCCACCAGGAACAGCAGCAGGCTCTCCAGCGGCCAGAGAATGACGTTTTTCAGCAGTCTGGCCGGCAGCAGTACGAAAACCGCCTGCCCTTGCAGCATGGACAACCAAAGCGTATTAAGCCCGATATTGCACAGAAGATTGACCAGCCCTTTGGCCACAAAGGCCCGAAAGACCTTAATCTCCTTTCGGTAGAGCACTAGCCCGTAGATGAGCCCGCCAACCATGGCGGTCAGCGTAAAGCCGGGAAAATAGGCGCCTCTTGGATAAAGTACATAGGACAGGATCTCGGTTACAAAGCCCGCGGAGATGCCCATCACCGGTCCAAACATCATGGCGATCATGGCTGAGGTCAGAAATCCCACTCCGATGCGGAGCTCCGGCGTGAGCTGAATGCTCACCCGATCCAGCACCAGGTTGAGCGCAATGAACATGGCCGTAATGGTGATGGCCCGAAGGCTTTTGCAGTTTTTGGCAGAGCTTTTGAACGATGAACAAAGATTTTGCGTCAAGAAAAACACCTCCTAAAAATTTGTTGCCACATTTCTAGAGGGTGTTTGAGGACCTCTTTCGATGCAGCAGCGGGATGCGACATCTGCACCGCAAGCGGTTACGCTTTTCGTTCGACCGGCAACTCCCCGTCCGGTTGACACTTCACGCGCAGACATCTACTCTGCTTATCCGACATCTACCATTATACAGCCAATCGGCCAATTTACAACAAAAATATAGAAAAGGAGCGGGCACAAGCCCGCTCCCCTCCCGAAAAGCAAAGGAAATCTCCCTCATTATCGATGAATATGGATCTTATCGATGCCCTTCTCCTCGTTATGGGCGCCGATATCCTGTTTCTCATGGGTGGCCAGCCGATCAAAGGCCGCCGGATTCAACTCCTTGATGATCGCAGGGCCGCCGATACAGCCCTTCTCGCAGCCCATGCCCTCTATGAAATCCTCGGGCATCCGACCCGCCTTCAGCAGGCGGAGCTGCGTCTTACAATCCTTGCAGCCCTGGCACTGAACCACTTGGACATCGGACGGCCCGCCCAGTTCCTCCACCGCCTTCAGCACAGCGCTGGTCACGCCGCCCGCCCGGGCAAAGTCCCGGCCGTAACGGGTTGCCTCCTCCTCGTCCCCGCCCGTTTCCCGGGCCGGATCAATCCCTTTGGCCTGGAACATGGCATACAGCTCCTCAAAAGTGATGGTGTAAGGGATAAGGTCAATGTAGTGGCGAAGGGTATCGGACTTTTTCGCAATGCAGGGCCCAATGAAGACGATGACCGCATCCGGTTCCTTCTCCTGAAGGTATCGGGCCGATGCCGCCATGGGCGGAATCACCGTGGACACGTTCTTCATAAGCTCCGGAAAATGCTGCTCGATAAGATTGACGAAGGCCGGGCAGCACGAGGAAGTCATCTTCTCGCCGCGGCTTTTCCGCTCGATGAGCTCCTGCGCCTCGCTGTAAGCCACCGCGTCCGCTCCAAGCGCCACCTCATGAACTCCCGCAAAGCCCAGCTTTTTGATGGCCGATTTAATCATGGGCAGGGTCACGTCCTTGCCAAATTGACCCTCAATGGAGGGCGCAATCATGGCATACACTTTTACACCTGCCCTAAGTTCGTCGATGACATTGGTCACCATAGCGATGTCCGAAATGGCGCCGAAGGGACAGCCCACCACGCAGGCTCCGCAGTTGATGCACTTGTCCTTATCGATGATCGCGATGTCGTTCTCGTCGATGCTGATGGCATCCACTGGGCAGATGACCTTGCAGGGCCGCTCAATGTCCACGATGGCGTGGTAGGGACAGGCACTGTAACACTTGCCGCAGTTCTTGCATTTGGTCTTATCGATCACTGCACCTTTCGGCGTCTTGATGATGGCGCCAAAGGCACAGGCCTTAATACACTTTTGCGCAAGGCAGGACTGGCAGTTGTCCGTCACGGTAAACCGTGCGATGGGGCAGCCCTCGCAGGCACAGGGGATCACATGAACCACCTGGGAGGGTTCCAGTTCCTTGTACACCGTATCCGAAGGCAGCTTGCCCATGGCCATGCGCACCCGCTGACGAATGATTTCCCGTTCTCGATACACACAGCAGCGGAATTGGGGCTTGATCCCATCGATCATTTCGTAAGGGATATCGTCCAACTTCTCATTTAAATTTCCTTCGAAGGCGTATTTACAAACCAGGCGCAGCACCTCATTCTTGATCTGTACGATGTCCGCAATTTCCTGCATCCCTGCCGCCTCCTTCCTCAATAGAATTTTCGGGTAACCACCTTGCCGGCCTGCTTCATAAGCTTATAGAGCTCCTCCAGAATGTGCAGCTTGATGCTGAGGTCCACCGGCAGGTTGGGGTTTTGATGGGCCGGGTTGATGGCTTTTCCGATAAAAAGATGAAGATGGGTGCAGTCCTCCATCAGAATTTTCGCCATCATGGCCGCTCCATGGTTCTCATCGATGAGATCGATGTTGATTTTCTCCGTGGGATTGGCCAAATAGGCCCGAATGATCTCCACCGTTTTTCTAAGGGTGAGCACCCCTTCCGTCACCAGATCAATACCCTTAATTTTGGCGATGGGCGGCACATCCGGATTTTCATAGTCCAGTTCGGTGGTGATCTCCCTGTGGAGTTCCCGGGCCGCCAGGTTGGCACTGCTGCCGCCGCAGACGATCTTCATGCCCTCCGGGGCCATGAAATCCTGGACCAGCCGAGCGTCGTCAGCCGGGTCCACCGGCGGGCCGGAAAAAAGACTGACCACCTTTTGCGGGATGATCTTCACCGTGGCTACGGTGGTATCGTCGCCGGGTTTATGATCGTAGAGGTCGTCACAGGCTCTGCTGAGCATGGAGGTGATGCGGGCGGAAGTGGAAACGCTGCCCGCATGTTCCGCCATATATTTGGCCACGTTGTCCCAGTCCCAGCCCAGATTCAGCAGTTCTCCAATGCCCGCATACACCACGCCGTCGCTCATGAGGGCCAAAACATCCCCCACCTCCACCGTGAAGCGCGCCTCTCGGATCACCTTGCCCGCGATCTCGCGGGTGGTATATTCGATAGGGATGAGACGGTTCCCCCGCACCATGATGCAGCCCGGGCAGTCGAACTCCACCAGATAAGCCTGCCGGTCGTAGCCGATCCGCAGAATCCCGAAGGTGGAATAGGCCACGCCCCGGACCTTGCACACCGGAAGCGTATGGACGATGGTATCCACCGTGTCCTCCAGGGTGGCCCCGTTTTGGATCATGGTGGAGATAATCTTGGAGGTGAGTGTTGCCAGGATATTGGCTTTAACTCCGCTGCCGAGTCCATCGGAGAGCACCACAATGGCGTAGTCCTTGCCCTGATGGATCTCCACCCGGTCGCCGCAAAGCTCCTCATCCAGCTTGTTCAGGCTCTTGTATGTTGCATCCACATATACTCTATCGCTCACTTCTCATTACCGTCCGCTATCAAATCTTTGAGTTTGTTGAGCGTCACCTTGGTCTCCGCCGTGGTCTCACCAAGGAGGCTTGCAATCTCCTGGGCCACCACCATCTGCTTGTCGATCACCTTTTGGGCCATCTCCACCGTCTCCATCTTGAGATCATACTGCTTTTGCTCCGCTTCCTCTTCCGCAGTAATATCCTGCAGGATGCCGATGGCAATGTTCTGGTCATCCACATAGATGATGGTCTCATTCACCGTGATGCCAAGGTTCTCAAAGGACACCTTTTTATCATACAAATTGCGTTTCTCATCCATCACCTGAATGAAATCGCTGTGATCAATGAAGTCAAAGATGTATTTTTGCAGCGCCTCGTTTCGAGTCACATTGAACAGTGCCTGCGCCGACAGATTGCACTCCTTGATCTTCATATCCTCATCCACGGCCACAATGTAGTTGGGTGTGACGCTGAGGGTCACGTTGGCCAGAGTCTGGGACATATCGAACATATAGGGCATGCACATGTGCAGTTCCGCCTTGCCCTGGTAAACTGCGATGGCCTTATCCCGGCAGGTGGGATAGCCACAGCTGCCACAGTTGAGCTCCTGTTCCGGAGTGGGCTTGCCAATCTGGCTCAGGATAGCGCGAATGGTGGCCTCTCCCGGGATATTGGCCTCCACCATTTCCTCCTTATGGTGGCACGCCATACCCACCTTCACCGGCGCATCCTCGCCTATGGGATGGCGGGCGTATTTATCCACCTGGATGCGGCCGCGGTGGAAACTCTGCCGGCCGCCGGGCATGAGCGGCCCATTGACGCAGCCGCCGGTACAGGCGTTGACCTCCACAAAGGCCTTTTCAATCTTGCCCGCCTGCATCTCTTCCAGCAGGGCCTTCACGTTCTCGAGGCCGCTTACCGCCAAATAATCATAGGTATTCTTCGCGTCCTTTTGCTTCAAATCGTAGAGGATGCCGTTCTCAATGGGATAGATCCGGGAATAGCCGGAATGCTTATCGAAGTCCATGACTTCGCTGTCCTCCACCCGGATAGCCCTCTCTTCAAGCCAGTTGTTGATCTCCCCAAAGGAGAGCGCACCGTCCAGATAATCGCTTTCGCCCGCCTCATGGATTTTGGACAGACAGGGCCCGATAAAAATCACCTTCGTATCCTCGCCATAGTGCTTTTTGATCATCCGGGCATGGGTCTCCGCCGGCGTAATAACCGGCGCCAGCTCCCCCAAAAGATCGGGGAAATACTTGGCAATCAGCATATTCACCGTGGGGCAGCAGCTACTCAGAATATTGCGCATCCTGCCCTCCTCGATGAGGTCCCGATAGGCACGGGTAACCTCACTGGCCCCGATGCTGGTTTCCTCCACAAAGCTGAAACCCAGTTTTTTAAGGGCGCCCACCAGCCGGTTCCTGTTGTCCTGGCCATAGGCCGCAATGAAGCTGGGCGCCAGACTCACCACTGTTCTGGTATCCGGGTCCTCCACCATGCGGCGGATCCGCGCCTCATCGTTGACCAGGATCTTGGCCTTCTGCTCGCAGGTCACGATGCAGTTTCCACACAGGATGCACTGGTCCTCGATCACATCCATCTTGTTGCCCTTGTATTTCAGGGACTTCACCATACAGCCCCGCAAGCATCGATAACAGTTCTTGCAGTTGGCCTCCTTGACAGCAATCAAGCCCATGGTCTAAAGCCTCCCCATCACCGTTTCCGCAAAGAATTTCTCCACATCCTCGGGAATGAGGGAATAGAAATCATCCTCCACCTTCACCGAGATGCCCTTGCAGCTGCATTTTCCCATGCAAAAGGACCCCTTCAGGGTTAGCCTATCCTCCAGCTGATGTTCCTTGATCAGCTGGGTAAAGGCGCTGATAACCTGGCGGGAGCCCTTCAGATGACAGGAGCTGCCCACACAAACCAAAATATCCATATCTTACCCTCCTGCCCTTCTTATGGTTTCGGGTACAGGCGAAACGCCTGTACCCGAACACATGAAGTTTCAAATTTTATTCGCCGTAAGCCTTGATCAGGATCTCCTTGAGCTCGGTAACCAAAGGCAGCCTCGGGTTGGCCGTGGTGCACTGATCACCAAAGGCATTGTCGGCCAGAATGTCCACCCTGGACATGAACGCGCTCTTATCGACGCCGCATTCCTTGAAGCTCATGGGTTCCTCCACATCCTTCATCAGCTGGATGATCGCATTGATGAGGGCGTCCACACCTTCCGCGGTGGTGGTGAACTTGAGGCCAAGGCGCTTGGCAATCTCGGCGTACTTCTTGTCTGCCACAAAGTACTTGTACTTCGGCCACGCCACACGCTTGGTGGGTGTGCCGCTGTTGAACTTGATCACGTGGGGCAGAAGCACCGCGTTGGCACGGCCATGGGGCACATGGAACTCACCGCCGATTTTATGGGCCAAGCTGTGGTTGATGCCCAGGAATGCGTTGGTAAAGGCCATACCGGCGATGCAGCTCGCATTGTGCATCTTCTCCCGGGCCACCTTATCCGAACCGTTCCGGTAAGCGCGGGGCAGGTATTCAAAGACCAGCTCGATGGCTTTCATGGCAAGACCGTCGGTGTAGTCGGAGGCCATAACCGAGACGTAAGCCTCGATGGCGTGGGTGAGCACATCCAAACCGGTATCGGCGGTGATGCGCTTGGGAACCGTCATGACCAGATCGGGGTCGATGATCGCCACATCGGGCGTGAGCTCATAATCCGCCAGAGGATACTTGATGTTCTTCTCCTTGTCGGTGATGACCGCAAAGCTGGTCACCTCCGAACCGGTGCCGCTGGTGGTGGGAATAGCCACCATCTTGGCCTTCCGTCCCAGTTTCGGGAACTTGTAAGCGCGCTTGCGGATATCCATGAACTTGAGGGTGAGGGCGTTCACATCCACATCGGGATACTCGTAGAACATCCACATACCCTTTGCGGCGTCCATGGCGCTGCCGCCGCCAAGAGCGATGATCACATCGGGCTGGAACTCGTTCATTTCCTTCACGCCGCGATGGATGGTATCGAAGGACGGATCGGGCTCCACATCGGCAAAGATCCTGGCATGAACATAATCGTGACGCTTTCTCAGCCAGTACAGGATTTTATCCACATAGCCGAACCGCACCATGGATTCGTCGGTGACGATGAAGGCCTTGGTGATGTCGGGCATCTTCTCGAGGTACTGAATGGAGCCGGACTCGAAGTACACCTTATCGGGAATCTTGAACCACTGCATGTTGAGCCTCCTCTTCGCCACCCGCTTGATGTTGATCAGGTTCACGCTGGTCACGTTGGACGTGGTGGAGTTGCCGCCGAAGGTGCCGCAGCCCAGCGTCAGGGAAGGCATGTTGGTGTTGTAGATATCGCCGATGGCACCCTGGGAGGAAGGCGAATTCACAATGATTCGGCCCGCCTTCATCCTGTGGGAGAACTCATCAATAACCTCGGGATTGCTGCTGTGCACCACAGCGGAGTGGCCCAAACCGCCGAGGGAAATAAGCTGTTCGGCCTTATCCAGGCCTTCCTTGATATCCTTAACCACATAGTAAGCGAGAATCGGGCTGAGCTTTTCTTTGGAGAGGGGATGCTCAAGGCCCACCTGCGTCTGAGGAGCCAGCAGAATCTTGGTTTCCTTGGGAACGTCAATTCCGGCGTTCTTGGCAATGATATAGGGATCCTGACCCACGATAGCCGAATTAAGCGCATTTCCCTTCTCTTTATTGAATGCGTAAGCTTCCAGCTTGGCCGTCTCCTCTTTATTCAGGAAGTAGCAGTTGCCTTCCTTCATCAGGGCTTCAAACTCCTTGGCGATCTCCTTCTCCACGATCACCGACTGCTCCGAGGCGCAGATCATGCCGTTATCAAAGCTCTTCGAAAGGATGAGGTCGTTCACCGCCCGCAGGAGGTTCGCACTCTTTTCAATGAGGCAAGGCACGTTGCCCGGGCCCACGCCCAGAGCAGGCTTGCCGCAGGAATAAGCCGCTTTCACCATGCCGCTGCCGCCGGTGGCCAGAATGAGCTTCACGCCGGGATGATTCATCAGGGCATTGGTGGCCGTCAGCGAGGGCTGTTCGATCCACTGAATGCAGTTCTTGGGCGCGCCAGCCTTGATGGCCGCATCCCGAACGATTCGAGCCGCTTCCGCACTGCATTTCTGGGCGGAGGGATGGAAGCCGAAAATGATGGGGTTGCGGGTCTTCATGGCGATGATCGCCTTGTACATGGTGGTGGAGGTGGGGTTGGTCACCGGCGTCACGCCCGCGATCACACCGACCGGTTCCGCCACTTCCTCGTAGCCCTCTTCCTCATTCTCATTGATCACGCCCACCGTCTTGTCATACTTGATGGAGTGATAAATGTACTCGGTGGCAAACATGTTCTTTGTGATCTTGTCCTCGTAGATGCCGCGCTTGGTCTCCTCCACAGCCATCTTTGCCAGATGCATGTGTTCATCGAGGCCAGCGATCGCCATGCACTTGACGATCTCGTCAACCTGCTGCTGATCGAGATTCATCATTTCCTCGCCCGCTTTTTCAGCGTTTTTGACCAGCTTGTCAACCGCGTCCAAAATGGCCTGTTCGTTGCTCGCTTCCGTCTTCATTGCTTGTGACCTCCTTTGCTCTTTTCAAGTATGATTATAGGGGATAGTTAAAAATTTGTCAAACATTTGACGGGCCAAATTGATAATTTTTTATCAATTTTTTGAATGCCCGTTTTTTCACAATGTTCACAGGTTGAAATAGTCCAGAATAAGAGCGGCTCCCACCCGTGATCCGGCCTTCAAACTACTGATTTCAAGCCATTCCTCCCGAGTATGGGCGCCTTGGCCGTGGCAGACGCCCACACACACCGCCGGGATGCCCAGGGACAGCGGAATGTTGCAATCGGTGGACCCGGCGGAGCATTCCGGCACGCTGCCCACGTATTCCGCAACGATATCCAGACATTTTTTTGTCAATCTCTCCTGCTCGGCCTCATCCACATCCCCCTTGCAGGGACGCTGGCCCAAAATTTCCACATTAACCTCAATGTCCATGGCTCGATAGGCTTCCACAACGGCGCCGAACATCCGCTCCATCACCGCCAGGCATTCCCGATCCTCGGAACGATATTCATAAAGCATCTCCGCCTGCTGTGCAATGGTGTTGACGGAGGTACCTCCCGAGATCATCCCCACGTTAAAGGTGGTCTTGGCCTTGGTGGGAACCTTCATATTATAGAGAGTTTGAATCATGGAGGCGAGATAAGCGATGGCATTGCGGTTGCCAAAGCTGCCATAGGAATGGCCGCCCTCGGTCTTTACCTCCACCCGGTAGCGGGTGGACCCCACCGCGTTGTTGGAGATGCCCGTGTAACCGCCGTCAAAGGAAAACACCGCCTGAATGCGCTCTCCATAATCCTTCATAATCTGACGGCTTCCCTTCAGGTTGCCCAAGCCCTCCTCACAGGAGTTGGCCACAAACAGCAGTCCCTGCTTGGGCCTCAGGCCCCGCTGGGTCACATATTTGGCCATCATCATGAGCACCGCCAGATTGGCTGTGTCATCGCACACGCCGGGGCAATGCAGCTTTCCGTCCCTCTAGGTCATGGGCATGGGTTCAAGATCCGGGAATACCGTATCGGTATGAGCCATAAACACCACGATGCTCGCCTTGTCGCAGTCAATGGGGTACACCACGTTCAAAGCTTCGTCAATATACACGCCTTTGGCTCCCGCATCCTCCAGCCACTTTTTGCAAAAGGCTGCCCGATTCTGTTCCTTATGGGAAGGGGCCGGTATGCGGCACAGGTCCTTGATCAGTCCCAGCAGTTCCTCCTGCCCCTCGGTCAAATATTTTTCCACATCTTCCGAAAGAGTGTACTTCATCTTCCGCCTCCTCTACCAATTTGTATCCTCTTCAAGTTTATCTTCTTTTGAAGTACAAAACAAGATTCATCCCAAAACTATTTGGAAAAAATGATTGACAGGCCTGCATGTTCTGTCTATACTGTACATACAGTATATATACAGTATGCGAGGTAATCCATGGATATCATCATCAGCAACGCCAGTTCAAAACCCATCTATGAGCAGATCGCCTCTCAGATTAAGGCCATGATTCTGAGCGGTGCGCTGGCCGATGGGGAGATGCTGCCTTCCATGCGCCTTTTGGCCAAGGAGCTTCGGATCAGCGTCATCACCACGAAACGAGCCTACGAGGATTTGGAGCGGGACGGGTTCATTGAAACGGTGCCGGGAAAAGGCTGCTTTGTGGCCAGCCGGAACATGGACTTTGTCCGCGAGGAACAGCTAAAGCGCGTGGAGGAGCATCTTGGTGCCGCCATCTCCATTGCCAAAAGCAGCGCCATTCCCTACGAAGAATTGCTCAGCATTTTGGACGTATTGTACAAGGAGGATTGACGATGAACGCTCTTGAGCTTCACAAAGTCAACAAAACGTATCGGGATTTCACCCTCAAGGATGTAAGCTTCGCCCTGCCCGAGGGCAGCATCATGGGATTCGTGGGAGAAAATGGTGCGGGCAAGACCACCACCATTAAACTGATTTTGAACCTGATCCAGCGGCAGAGCGGTTCCATCAAGCTCTTTGGCCTGGACAATATCAAGGATGAGAAGCGCGTCAAGGAACAGCTGGGCGTGGTTTTCGACGAGAGCTATTTTCATGGCAATCTTAGGCCCATGGATGTGGCCAGGATTATGAAAAATATCTACCGAAACTGGGACGACAAACTGTTTGTCCGCTATCTTGAGGCATTCAGGCTGCCTGCCGGCAAGGTGCTGAAAGAGTATTCCAAGGGTATGAAAATGAAGCTTTCCATCGCCACCGCTCTCGCTCACCATCCCCGGCTTTTGATCCTGGACGAGGCCACCAGCGGCCTTGATCCTGTGGTGCGCAACGAGATCATGGACATCTTCCTGGATTTCATCCAGGACGAACGTCATGCCATCCTGCTCTCCTCCCATATCACCAGCGATATCGAACGGATCGCCGACTACATCACTTTCATCCATGAGGGAAAGATCGTCTTCAGCGAGTCCAAGGACCGCCTGCTGGACGAATACGGCATTGTGCGCTGCACCGCAAGAGACCTGGATCGAATCGATCCCGCACTCATCGTAGGCAGCCGCGTAAGCCAGTTTGGCTGTGAGGCGCTGGTCCAGGATAAGCGGATGATGCGCAGCCGGTTCCGGGGCCTGGTCATTGACGATGCCACATTGGAAGCCATCATGCTGTTTTATGTAAGGGGTGAATCAAAATGAAGGGACTCATTCTCAAGGATTTTATCAATCTGCGCAAATACGTGCTGCTCATGCTCGGCGCCGCAGCCATCTACGCCGTTCTGGCCTTCGTCAACGAGGATATGAGTTTCCTGACCGCTTTTTTGGTGATCTTCAGCGCCATGCTGCCCATCACTTCCTTCGCCTATGACGACATGGCTAAATGGGACGCCTACGCGCTGTCCGCACCCGTCTCCCGACGGGATGTGGTGCTGAGCAAATACATATTCGCTTTCCTCTGCCTCCTGATCGGCGCCGTGGTAGCTCTTCTCTTTGTTCTTTTCACCAGTTCCCTTCAGGGCATCGCAGGTGACGAACAATGGGTGGTGGTATACACCACCTTCGTGCTGGGAATTGCCTACATCGCCATTTTGCTTCCCCTCTTGTTCAAATTTGGAGCGGAAAAAGGCCGCTACATGGGTATCGCCGTGCTGTTCGGCCCCTTTCTTATCTTCATGCTCCTCAAGAACGCGGGGATGCCCATGCCAAGCGATAAAGAATTCTTCACCCTGCTGTCCTGGGCTCCGCTGGCTGCGGCGGCACTCTACGTACTTTCCTTCTTCGTATCCAAGGCCATTTACCGAAAAAAAGAGATCTGATCAAAAAAGGATCGCGCCTGCGATCCTTTTCTTTTTTTGTTTTAAACCACCGCTTGTTCCGCCGCCATGAACTCCGCCCGGATCTCCACGACCCGTCGGAAATCGGTTTTCACCACGATAATTTTAAGGTTCTGATAGATGAAGCTATCACCCACCTCCGGAATTTTGCCCAGCTCCTGAACGACCCATCCGCTCACCGAGCTGCATGCCTCCATCTCATCGGTGAACGGAAGATTGAGTCGCTCGCACATCTCCTCCACATCGGCGTTGCAGGAGATGTAAAGACTGCCTTGCTCCCCTTCCCGGAAGAACTCGATCACCTCGTCATGCTCATCCCAGATCTCGCCCACCAGCTCCTCGATGATATCCTCCATGGTCACAATCCCCTCGGTGCCGCCGTATTCGTCCACCACCACCGCCATGTGGGTGCTCGACTGTTGGAGATTGCGAAGGAGGGTGGAAATCTTCATGGTGGGGTTGGCGTAGACCACGTCCTTGACAGCGGAGTCGATCTGGGTCCTGTTTTCCCGCATCAGCGCATAAAAATCCTTTTCATGGATGACGCCCACAATGTTATCCACCGTGTCATCGTAAACAAGCAGACGCGAAAAGTTGTTTTCATCAAAGGTCTTTGCGATTTCCTCCATGGAATCCGCCTTGTCCACCGCCACGATATCCACTCGGGGCGTCAAAATATCTTCCGCTTTGAGGTCGTTGAATTCAATGGCGGAGCGAATCAGCTCGCCCTCATGGGCATCGATGCCGCCCCCGCTTTCCGCTTCCTCCACAATGGTGATGAGCTCATCCTCCGTGATGCCCTGGCTCTCCTGCCCTTTAAAAAGCTTGCTCAAAAGCTTCTTCCAGCCCCGGAACAAAAAATTGAGGGGCGCAAGAATGGTGCAGAAGAATTTGAGAAAGGGTGCGGAAAACATGGCAAACCGTTCCGGCGATTCCTTGGCCAAACTTTTGGGAGAAATTTCGCCGAAGACGAGCACCAGAACCGTCATCACCACCGTGGAGATGGTGACGCCGGGGTCCCCGAAATATTTGGTGAACAGCACGGTCGCCAGGGACGCGGAAGCGATGTTCACAATGTTATTGCCAATGAGGATGGTGGACAGCAGCTTGTCGTAGTCCTCCAGCTGATGAAGAACCAGCCGGGCCCGTTTGTTGCCCTCCGCCGCCCCATTTTTCAGGCGGATCTTGTTCACTGTGGAGTAGGCCGTTTCCGTGGCCGAAAAATAGGCCGACATCATGATCAGGAAGGCCAATACCAGAATCATGGTTATACTGCTACCGTCCATTAAGACTTGCTCACGCTTCCTTTCTTGAGATCCAATCGTTCATGCACATCCCGTCTCAGCAGCTGATAGACCACCGATGCCGCGGGCACGCCCAGGAGCATGCCCAGCACGCCGAACAGCCCGCCGCCCACAATGATTGCCACCAGTGTCCACAGGGGCGGAAGGCCAATGGAGCCGCCCACCACCTTTGGATAGATGAGGTTGCCCTCCAGCTGCTGCAGCACGATGATAAATACCAAAAACCATACCGCTTCCATGGGGTCGATCATCAGCAGGATGAAAGCGCCGGGGATGCAGCCAATGATGGCGCCGGCGATAGGAATAAGGCTGGTCACCGCAATGATCACGCTGATGAGAAGGGCGTAATCGAAACCGAAAATCATCATGCCAATGAAGCACAATACGCCCAAAATGACGGCCTCCGTCATCTGTCCCGAGATGAAACGGCTGAAGGTGGAACAGGTGACCCGGGCCACCCGTTTGATTCTCAAATAGGCCTTTTCCGAGGTGTAAGCCTCCACTACGTGCATCAAGCGCCGCTTGAGAGCCGTTTTATCCATAAGCAGATACACGGAGAAGATGAGGCCAATCGCCCAGTTGAGGATTCCATGGATAAAGCTGTAGGTAAAATTGAACAGGTGGGGAAAGAGGCCGGTGACCAGGGCGGAGACATACTGGGGGATCTTCTCCAGAACCGCCTCCACGCTTCCATTGTTCACAAAATTGAGTCGGAAGAACTCCGCCGCCTCGGCCAAAAGCCCATCCAGTTTTTGAGCATAATCGCCAAAGTTTTGATAGAGAATGCTCACGCTTTCCGACAGCTGAGGGATCAGGAACCCCACGATCACCGCCATCACGCCAAAGAAGATCAGATACACCGTGGCAATGGAGAGCACCTTGCAAGGGGCACTGCTTCTTTTCCGTTTAAAGAGCCCCGTGTAGCACCGCATAAAGAAGTTAAAGGGCCGATTGAGCACAAACGCGAGCAGCACACCGATAAAAAGGGGCGCCAGAAGTGTCCACAGGCTTTGAACAAAACCCATGATGAGATCGATCTTGACGATGGCGGCCACCAGCAAAATGCAATAGGTAATGAGCAGAATACAGCTGCGAAAGGTTTTCTTGTTCATCGCGCACCTCCCTGCCTATTGGACAGATAAAAGGTGCGGAAACCCTTCATTGGACAATAAAAAACACATGAAACAAACGGACAGGAAACGTCCGGCTTCATGCGTTCGTATGAAATTGCTATCTTACATCGATCAGGTAGGGGAGAATCGTCCACCATTGACATCCTTTCCTAGGTCATACATTCTATAACTATAGCATCAATCCGTCTCACCGTCAACACACAGCCGGTAGGAGGGATGCATGCGTCCCGTGGGCGGATACCATTCATCCCCCACCGGTTTAAAACCCAGCTTCCTCAGCACATGCCCGGATCTCTCATTATCGGGATGATGTCCGGCAAAGAGCTCCTTCGCACCCAGATTCATGAAGGCATGGGCGATCACCGCCCGGGCCGCCTCGGTGGCATACCCCTTGCCCCACTGCTCCTCAAGGATGTGAAAGCCAAGCTCATAGATATTTTGTTCAAAATCCCGGGGTCTCAAACCGCAGCAGCCCAGGAACTCCCCTGCCGGGCTGAAAATTGGCCAGTACTGAACGCCATAGCGGAGGTATCCGTCCATCTCCGCCTTCAGACGGCCACGGATCTCTTCCTGGGTAAAGCGTCCCGATGCGCACAGGTAGCGGGTGACCTCCTCTTCCCCCCAGAGTCTTTGAGCAAGCGGCTCGTCAGCAGCGCTCCAGCGTCCAAATCCCACCCTTTCAGAGCGCATCCAAAAATTCATGCTCATTCCATAGCCTCCACATTGGGCTGCAGCTGCGAGACGGCTTCTGCCATGGCCCTGATCTCCAGCGGCGAATGGGGCCGGGCCTCGATACGAAAGCGGTCCTCCGAGCGGTAGTTCTCGGGAATCCGATAGGGCTTGAGCACAAAACGGGGCAGCGGCGGCAGCCCCTCCGCCATCTCCTTCAGGTCCGCCAGCGTCAACTGGGGAATCACCGTGGTACGCATCTCAAAAGGCACTCCGCGCTCCAGCAAAAGCAGTGCCGTCTCCTTTACCTTTTCGGGATCGGCATGGACACCGCAGATTTCCTGATACCGCCGCCAGGGCGCCTTGTAGTCCACTGCCACATAGTCCAGCTTTCCTTTTGCAGCCAGCCGGCCCACCAGTTCCGGCCGGGACCCGTTGGTATCCAGTTTCACCTTGTAACCCAGGTCCCTTATACGATCCACAAAATCCGAGAGTCCCGCCTCACAGGTCGGTTCGCCGCCGCTGATCACCACGCCGTCCAGCATGCCCGCCCGTTTCCTCAGAAAGGTCATCACTTCCGCTTCATCCAAAAGCGGAGGCTGCGTAAGCAGCCCCCGATTATGGCAATAAAAACAGTCGTAATTGCAGCCGGGCACGAAAACCACCGCGGCAAGCTCTCCCGGATAATCGATGGTGGACGTCTTGACCAGTCCGGCTATCCTCACCCCAGTTGTTCCTCCTTGATCCTATACTTGATCCGCTGGGCATATTCCTCTTTCTTGCCCTTATGATAATTCTGCACCGGCCGGAGGTAACCCACTACCCGGCTCCACACTTCGGCATCCCTGCCGCAGGTGGGGCAGTTGAAATGCTCGCCGGCGATATAGCCATGCTCGGGGCAGATGGAGAAGGTGGGGGTGAGGGATACGTAGGGCAGCTTGTAATTGGTAAAGATCTTCTGCAGAAGCTTTTTGGCCACTTCGATGTCCCCGATGCGTTCTCCCATGTACAGATGAAGCACCGTTCCGCCGGTGT
This sequence comes from Gehongia tenuis, assembly GCF_014384795.1. Classification (NCBI taxonomy): domain Bacteria; kingdom Bacillati; phylum Bacillota; class Clostridia; order Christensenellales; family Christensenellaceae; genus Gehongia; species Gehongia tenuis. The sequence continues at coordinate 274,863 of NZ_JACRSR010000002.1, forward strand.
ACAGGCTTTGCAGCTCGTCCTGAAGATCCAGCGTTTCAAAGATGTCGTCGGTGAAACCCACCGGCAGCTGGCTGGAATTGGTATAGTACTTCACCTTGTCGCCAGCGGCGATGATGTCAGGATAACGCTCCTGATCCAGCTTGGCCAGGCTGTAGCTGGTACCCTCGGCGGGCGTGGCCTCAAGGTTGTAGAAATGGCCCGTCTCCTCCTGAATGGTCTTGAGAAGATCCCGCATGTACTGCAGTGTGCGGATGGCAAAGGCCTGACCCTCCTCGGTGGTAAGATCCTTTTCCTCGCCCAGGAAGTTCTGGCAGGCCTCGTTCATGCCCACGATGCCAATCGTGTTGAAGTGGTTGTACCAATACTGGCCGGTTCTCGCCTTCACGTCGCGGAGATAATGGGCGGAATAGGGATACATTCCTCTGCCCGTCTGCTCCTCAATGGTCTTGCGCTTGATCTCCAGGCTGTTCTTCGCAATCATGACCAGCCGCCACAGCCGGGCGCGGAATTCCGACTCACTCTTTGAAAGATAGCCGATCCTGGGCAGATTGATGGTCACAACGCCGATGGAGCCGGTCATGGGGTTGGACCCGAACAGGCCTCCGCCCCGCTTGCGAAGCTCCGTGGTATCCAGTCTGAGGCGGCAACACATGGACACCGCATCCTCCGGCGAAAGATCGGAATTCACATAGTTGGAGAAATAGGGAATGCCATACTTGCAGGTGATCTCCATAAAGCGGTCCACCACCGGGCTGTTCCAGGCAAATTCGTTCGTCACGTTGATGGTGGGAATGGGGAAGGTGAACACCCGGCCTTTGGAATCGCCCTCCAGCATCACGTCGCAGAAGGCCTGATTGAACAGATCCATCTCCGCTTGGAACTCCTTATAGGTCTCCTCCTTGTATTGACCTCCCACGATTACCGGCTGATCGGCCAAGGTTTTGGGCACCACGATATCGAAGGTGAGGTTGGAGAAGGGGCACTGAAAACCCACACGGGTGGGCACGTTAATGTTAAAAACGAACTCCTGCAGCGCCTGCTTCACCGCATCATAGGTCATGTTGTCATAGCGGATGAAGGGTGCACAGTAGGTATCAAAGGAAGACCAAGCCTGCGCACCGGCGGTCTCCCCCTGGGTGGTGAAAGTGGAATTGACAATCTGGCCCAGAAAGGAACGAAGGTGCTTGGCCGGGCTGGATTCCACCTTGCCAGGCACGCCGCCGAACCCATCCGTCAGGATCTGTCTTAAATCCCAGCCGGCACAGTAGGGACCAAAGAAGCCCAAATCGTGCATATGCATATCGCCGGACACATGGGCTTCCCGGACCTCATCGGGATAAACCTCGTGGAGCCAGTACTGCTTGGTGAAGGTTTCCCGAACATAGTTGTTCATGCCGTTGATGGAACGCTGGGTATTGGCGTTCTCGTTGATCTTCCAGTCCTTGTCCCCAAGATAGTTGGAGAACATATCGATGGTCGCTCCGATAAGAGCATTGGATTCCCGTGCGGAGCGGCGCTTTTCCCGGTAAAGAATATAGGCCTTCGCCGTCTTGGCGTGCCCATTCTCGATGAGAACCTTCTCCACGATATCCTGAACGCCCTCCACATCGGCGATGCCATCCTTGTATTTTAGCGTGGCCACATCCACCGCTTCATTTGCCAGCTGTTCCGACCGGTCCCAGTCATGGCCCCCCACGGCGCTGGCCGCTTTGAAGATCGCCCACGCAATCTTTTCCTTTTGAAAGGGAACCTCAGAGCCGTCTCTTTTGCGAATTGTCTTTAACATCCTTTTCTTTTGCCTCCTTTTTTCCGGGACTGGCATACAAAATGCACCCAAAAGAGGGGTGCACTCACGTCGCCCGCTCCATGCTATACACCGTAGCCGCGTGCTGTTCTTGCGCGAGCAGGTCTTCTGGCTCGAACCTCACCGCCTTGGCAAGCCTTCCCGATTTCTCAGTGGCGCCCATGCCAAAGCTCCGTTCTCACAGCGGCGGGACCGCACGGGATTTTCACCCGTTTCCCTTTTCAGCCATCCTAGGATGGCGCTGGCGCAAACACTATATGTTGTGGTCCGTTCCCCGAACCTTGCATAGATATGGTATCATCGCCCTTCATCTTTGTCAATATGGATTTTTAATTTTTTAGCCGTTGACAAGCCCCTGGGGAAAGACTACAATCGATTTGTGCACATGCACAAAATAAAATGGCGGAGAAATGAAATGCTATGCCCAGGGAACCCAAGTTAAGAAGAATCGCATCCCTTCCGGCCTGCAAGGATTTTTCGCCGGACCGGCCTTCGGGCCAGATGGTTCTTCGGATGGATGAGCTGGAGGCGCTTAGGCTCAGCGACCTTGAGTCGCTGGATCAAAGGACGGCGTCGGAGCAAATGGAGGTTTCCCGCGGCACCTACCAGAGAATTCTGGGCAGTGCCCGCAGGAAGGTTGCCGAAGCTCTGGTGGAGGGAAAATCCATCAGAATCGGCGGCGGGAACTGTTATCTGCCCGGCGAATGCACCTGTGTCCATGCGGACCATCGGAAGTGTCCCCATCCAGGGAGATGCGAAGAGTGTAAATTAAGGAGGTAAACTTATGAGCGAAAACTGTAACGGGAACTGCAGCAGCTGCAGCCAAAACTGCGATCAGCGGGAAATCCCCAAGGAAAGCACCAATGCGTTCAGCCATGTGAAGCATACCATCGCCGTGGTGAGCGGCAAGGGCGGCGTGGGCAAATCGCTGGTCACGTCCATGCTGGCGGTGCTGTCCCGGCGCAAGGGCTACAATGTAGGTATTTTGGACGCCGACATCACCGGGCCTTCCATCCCCAAGATTTTTGGGGTTCACGGTCAGGCCACCGGCTCCGATCTCGGCATCAATCCGGGACGCACGGCCAATGATATTGAGCTTATGTCCGTCAATCTTCTCCTGGACCAGGAGGAAAGTCCGGTGGTGTGGCGCGGTCCGGTCATCGCCGGCGCGGTCAAGCAGTTCTGGACCGACGTGCTGTGGGGGGATATCGACTATATGTTCATCGATATGCCGCCGGGAACCGGTGACGTACCGCTGACGGTATTCCAGTCCATTCCGGTGGACGGCATTATCATTGTCACCTCTCCCCAGGATCTGGTGTCCATGATCGTCAAAAAGGCCTACAACATGGCGAAGCTTATGGAGATCCCCGTATTGGGCATCGTGGAAAACATGAGTTATGTGGTCTGTCCCGACTGCGGCAAGAAAATTGAGCTGTACGGCAAGAGTCAGACCGCCAAGATCGCCTCGGAGCTGGGGCTTCCCCTGCTTGGTCAGATCCCCATCGATCCCGCTCTGGCGGAGCTTTGCGATGCCGGTGAATTCGAAAAGATGAACAGCCACGATCTGGATGCCGCCATGGCGGATATTGAGGGCAAACTGCCCGCATAATGAGGAGGAGTGAGGTCATGACCCCATCGGAAAGAGCCGTAAATAATTTTTATTCGGGTATGAACTGCGCCCAATCGGTTTTCACCGCCTTTGCAGTGGATCAGGGCATCAGTGAGGCGGACGCTCTGCGCATCTCCGCGGCCATGGGCGGCGGTATGGGCGGGCTCCGTGAGAAATGCGGCGCCGTCACCGGCATGTTCATGGCGGCAAGCCTTCTTTGGGGCAACTACGACCCCACCGACAGTGCGGCCAAGAAGGCCTTTTACGCCAAAATCGCCCGCTTGAATTACGCCTTTGAGGATCAGTTCGATACCACCATCTGCAGAGAGCTTCTGGAAAAGGCGGACTGTGAGGCGAAGGCCCAGCCTTCCGAGCGCACGGATGCTTATTACAAAAAGCGGCCCTGTGCCAAATTTGTGGAAGGTGCGGCAAAGATTTTGGAAAAGGCTCTCGAGGACAAAATTTAAGGAGGCATCCATGAAAATTGTGATTGTAGGCGGCGTAGCCGGAGGGGCCAGTGCTGCGGCCAGAGCGCGCAGACTTATGGAGGATGCAGAAATCGTCGTCTTTGAACGGGGCGAACACATCTCCTATGCCAACTGCGGGCTTCCCTACCATGTAGGAAATGTGATTCCCGACGAGGACGATCTTCTGGTGCAGACGGTCAAGGGCATGTCCCGCCGTTTCCGCCTGGACATCCGGACAAACAGCGAGGTTACGGCCATCCACCGGGATCGCCGGACGGTGTCCGTTCATGACCGCAAAAACGGCCGCACCTATGAGGAGAGCTACGACAGACTGATCCTCTCACCCGGAGCCCGTCCTTTCGTGCCGCCTCTGCCCGGTGCGGACCTCAAAGGCGTGTACACCCTTCGCACCATTCCCGATGCGGCGGCCATCAAGGCCAAGGTGGATGCAGGCGGCGTAAAACGAGCCGTGGTGGTGGGTGCCGGCTTCATTGGCGTGGAACTGGCGGAGAATCTGCAGGCAAGGGGTGTGGAGGTCACCCTGGAGGAGGGCGCTGATCAGGTGCTGCCACCCTTGGACAGCGATATGGCCCGTTTGATTGAGACCGAGCTTGAAAAAAATGGTGTCCGTCTAATTTTGGGCTCCTCGCTCCAATCCATTGAGAAGACCGCTTCGGGACTGGCCGTAACCGCTGGGGATCACGCTCCCATTGAAGCGGATCTGGTGGCCCTTTGTATCGGGGTACGGCCGGAGACGGAGCTGGCCAAGGCGGCGGGACTCCGGCTCGGCTTCAAAGACAGTATTTGGACCGACAGCCATCAGCGCACCTCCGATCCCCACATCTATGCTGTGGGCGACGCCGTACAAACCTGGAACCTGCTGGATGGCAAGGAAACCCTGCTGGCGCTGGCCGGACCGGCCAACCGCCAGGGCCGGCTGGCCGCCGGCGCCATTGCCGGTCTGCCGCACGCTTTCCCCGGTGTGGCAGGGTCCTCCGTAGTAAAGGTGTTCGGTCTGACCGCTGCCGCCACCGGTATGAGTGAAAAGGCGCTGCTTCGGGAAAATGTGCCTTATGAGAAGGTCTACGTTCAGCCCTTGGACCATGCGGGCTACTACCCCGGCGCCCGCCAGATGACTTTGAAGCTGCTCTTTTCGCCGGTAAGCCGCAGGGTGCTGGGTGCCCAGGCCGTGGGTCCGGAAGGCATTGATAAGCGCATTGACGTCATCGCCGCGGCCCTTCAGCTGGGTGCGACGGTGGATCAGCTCTCTCAGCTTGAACTGTGCTATGCACCGCCCTATGGTTCCGCCAAGGATCCCGTCAACGTGGCTGGTTTCGTGGCGGTAAACGTGCTGGACGGCCTCAGCCGGCAGATCCATTGGCATGATATTGGCTGCCTGCCCGAAAATGCTCTGCTTCTGGATGTGCGCACTCCCGCCGAATACGAGGCGGGCCACATCGAGGGCGCAAAGCTGTTCCCGCTGGATAATCTTCGGGAGACCCTTGAGGAACTGCCCAAGGACCGGCCCACGGTGGTCTACTGCAAGGTGGGACTTCGTGGCTACCTGGCCGAACGGATCCTCGTTCAGCATGGCTTTACCGATGTGTACAATCTGGCCGGCGGTTATCAGTTGTACGAGGGGGTGCGGGGCGCCACGGTTCCTGATCTGCCCATCGACTGCCTGGGATATGCCAGGTCTTAAGCTCCATAAAAAAAGGACGCAACTGCGTCCTTTTTTTATTCTTACTCCTGCCAGCCCCGTTCCTTCAGGGCTTCCCGAACGACCTCCCGTTCATCAAAGGGATATTTCACGCCCTTGATGTCCTGATAGGTCTCGTGCCCCTTACCGATCAATACGGCGATATCCCCAGGCTGGGCGTGATCGATCAGATAGGCGATGGCATCCTTCCGGTCGGGAATGATCACATATCGCCCCTGGGAGCGTTCAAGGCCCACTTTGAGGTCCTCCATGATATCCTCAAGCTCCTCAAAGCGGGGATTGTCTTCGGTCAGGATGGTGAGATCGGCATATCTGCCGGAAATCTCACCCATATCAAAGCGCCGGGCGCGGGCGCGGTTTCCGCCGCCGCCAAACAGACAGATAAGCCGTCCCGGGTTGTACTCCCGTAGCGTGCTAAGCAGCGACTCCATGCTCATGTAGTTATGGGCATAATCAATCAAAATGGTATAATCCGAAGGCGTGGGCACCGGCTCCACCCGCCCCCGCACGTGGACATCCCGAAGGCCCTTTCGGATCGCGCCCTCCCCAATGCCAAAGTAAAGAGCGATGCCCGCCGCGGCCAGCGCGTTCTCCACGTTGAACTTGCCCGGCAGACCCACCGTCATGGTCCAGCGATTATCCCCGCGGCACAGGGTAAAGTCAACGCCAAGATGCCGTCCCTCCCGCCGGAGATGCACATTTTCCGCCATGATATCCGCGGAATGCTCGATGCCAAAGGTGGCGATATCGCAGGTGTGTCCTTGAAGCACCTCTTCCCATTTGGGATCGTCAGCATTGACCAGTCCATGCTGGCACATCCGGAAAAGCACGGACTTCCAGCCCATATATTCGGCAAAGGTTCTGTGTTCAGTGGGGCTGATATGGTCCTCCGAGATATTGGTGAACACACCAAGTTCAAACTCGGTGCCGTCCACCCGGTGCATCATCAGGCCCTGGGAGGAAACCTCCATCACCACGTGGGTGCAGCCTTCATCCTTCATACGCCGGAGAAGCTGCTGCAGCTCATGGGACTCGGGCGTGGTGTTGCGGGAGGGAACCACCTCATCCCCAATCATGGTTTGAATGGTACCGATGAGGCCAACCTTGTATCCCGCGGCCTCCAGAATATTTTTTGTCATGTAGCTGCAGGTGGTCTTTCCCTTGGTGCCCGTGATACCGATCATATGCAGTTCCCGGGAGGGATGGCCGTAGAACGCTGCGGCGGCGCAGGCCATAGCCGCCCGCCCATCCTTTACCTTCACCACCGTGGTATCCGCCGGCGCCTCCACCGGCTGCTCCACCAAAAGGGCGGCAGCCCCCGCCTTGGCAGCGGCAGGTCCATAGTCATGGCCGTCCAGCGTTCGACCCACCAGGCAGCAGAACAGACAGCCCGGAACCACCTTCCGGGAGTCGCACACAATATCCCCAATTTCAATATCGGGACTGCCCTGCAAGATCTCGAAGGGCTGGCCCGCCAAAAGCTCCTTCAGTGTCAATCCCATGGCGCATTTTCCTCATAGGGATTGCCTTCCACAAATTCGCCGTCAAAGACCACCGTGGAAGGTCCGGTCATGAATAGATCCCCTGTGCATTCATCCCACTCAATATGGATCACGCCGCCCTTTTGTTCCACATCTACACTCCGGTTGCAGCGGCCGGTAAGCACGCCGGCCACCACCGACGCGCAGGAGCCGGTACCGCAGGCAAGGGTCTCGCCCACGCTTCGTTCCCAAACCCGGAAACGAATGCGGTCCGGAGCCAGGATCTCAGCAAACTCACAGTTCGCCCGCTCGGGATAGAGGGGATGGTGCTCCATGGCGGGTCCGTATTTTTCAAGATCAAAATGGTCCACGTCCTCCACAAAGGCCACCATATGCGGGTTGCCAAGGGACATAGCCGTCACATGGAAGGTGCGGTCCAGCACCTCCACCGGCTGATCAATGAACTGTTCAAGATCGGTGATCACCGGAGCCTTCGCCGCCTCAAGAATGGGCGATCCAAAGTTGGCGGTGATGTTGACCACCTTCCCCGACTTCACATCCAGCGTCACCACCTTGACGCCGGCGATGGTTTCGATACGCATTCGGGTCTTGCGGGTAATGCCGTAATGATAGACAAACTTGCCCACACTGCGAATGGCATTGCCGCAGATCTGGGCCTCGGTGCCATCGGGATTGAAGATGCGCATTCTGAAGTCGGCATTCTGCGAGGGACAGATGAGCACCAAGCCGTCGGCGCCTACGCCATAGTTTCGGTTGGATACGAATTTAGCCAAGCGGTTGGGATCGTGAATATTCTGGTGAATCCCATCCACAAATACAAAGTCATTGCCAAGGGATGTCATCTTGGTGAATCTCATGGGTCCATCATTCCTTCCAATATTAGATACTTCCTCCGATCATAGGGTAATCCCTTGAGAATCGTTTGTCAATGGCCTTTTGTAAGGACCTGGAATGTGCTATAATTTTATTATTCCAAAAGGGAGGATATTCAGTATGCAGAAAACTCGTTTAGGAAAAACGGATTTGATGGTCACCCGCACCGCCTTTGGCGCGCTGCCCATTCAAAGGGACGATGTGAAAACGGCTGTGGATATTGTCAGCCGCGCTTTTGACGCCGGCATCAATTTTTTTGATACGGCCCGCGCCTACACCGACAGTGAGGAAAAATTGGGTCTGGCTTTTGAAGGCCGGCGCCATAAAGTGGTGATCGCCACCAAGACCCAGGCCGCCGATGCCAAGACGCTGTGGGCCCATCTCGAGACCAGCCTCAAAAACCTGCGGACCGATTATATCGATCTCTATCAGCTTCACAACCCCGCCGGGCTGCCCGATCCAAACGACGAAAAGGGCCTGTATGCGGCTTTGGTGGAAGCCAAAAGAAAGGGCATGATCCGCCATTTCGGAATCACCAACCACCGTATCCATGTTGCCCGCGAGGCGGCGGAGAGCGGCCTGTATGAGACCGTTCAGTTCCCCTTTTCCTATCTCAGTCAGCAGCCGGAAATTGAACTGGTCAATTTATGCAAAAGCCGCGACGTGGGATTCATCGCCATGAAGGCGCTAAGCGGCGGACTTGTGGCCAACGTGCCCGCCACCTTTGCTTTCTTGCGCCAGTTTGACAACGTGGTGCCCATCTACGGCATCCAGCACATGTGGGAGTTGGAGCAGTTTTTGGAGCTGGATCAAAACCCGCCCATCATCGACGCGGCCATGGAGGCCGTCATGGAAAAGGAGCGAGAGGAGCTTTCCGGGGATTTCTGCCGTTCCTGCGGTTACTGTCTGCCCTGTCCCCAGAACATTCTCATCCCTCAAGCGGCCAGGATCTACTTCCTGATGACCCGTTCGCCTTACCAGCCCTACATCACTTCCGAATTTCAAGCGGAGATGGCCAGGGTGGAGACCTGCATCGAGTGCGGCGCCTGTGCCTCCCGCTGTCCCTACGGCCTGGATACGCCCGGGCTCCTCAAGCGCCAGCTGGCCCTATATAAGACCTTTCTGGCGGAGCATCAGGATGAAATAAAAAATGGCTAATTTTTCCTCGCATCTTCCCTCTTCATCCGGACATACTTCTATTGTAAAAGCTTACTGCCGGATGAAACGGATTGACAGCTTGATGAAAGCGTCAAACCTATGATCAAACGTACAAAGAACACCCCCTCGTGCTAAACGAGGCCCATTCTTGACACAAACGTAGCTTAACGCTATTGAGTACGTTTGAACAAAAAGCAGAAGATTTTACGAAAAAGACCCCCAAAGTCCTACGGACGTTGGGGGTCTTTGATATTGTGCAGCGGCCTATTGATTGTGCGCTTCCAGGCGTTTGATGTTTTGGTTGGACCCGATGGCCACCAGAACATCGCCCTCCCGAATCACATCGTCGCTTCGAGGAGATACATTGATGCTGCTGCCATGCCGGATGGCCAGCACGTTGATGCCGTACTTCACCCGCATCTCCAGCTCCTGCAGGTTCTTGTCCACCCATTCGGGCCAAACCGACAGCTCCACCAAACTGTAGTCGTCGGACAGTTCGATAAAGTCCACGATGCTGGAGGAAACCAGGTTGTGGGCCACCCGAACGCCCATGTCCCGTTCCGGGAAGACCACCCGGTCCGCTCCCACTTTGAGCAGCACCTTGGCATGCAGATCGCCCTGGGCCTTGGCTAAGACCTTGGGAATGCCCAGTTCCTTGCAGAGCATGGTCACCATGATGCTGGCCTGGATATCGTTGCCGATGGTGACCACTGCCACATCAAAATTTCTAAGACCCAGCGTGCGGATCGCCGCCTCGTCGGTAGCATCGGCCTGCACGGCATGGGTGACCCGGTCGGAGATGTCCTCCACGCGCTCCTCATTTTTATCGATGGCCAGCACATCATAGCCCAGCGAATAGAGGGTACTTGCGATGCTGGACCCAAACCGTCCCAGTCCAATGATGGCAAACTGCCGCATAAAAAGCTTCCTCCTTTAATCAGCCAACCATCAGGCGGTCTTCCGGCCGCTTGATGTGGGCGCGTTTCCGGGTGTTTTGCCGTATGGCGAAGAACAAAGCCAAGGTCATCGGCCCCAGCCGTCCAATGAACATGGTCAGTATGAGCATAATCCGGCTGACCGTGCCCAAAAAGGGTGTCAGATTGGCACTGAGCCCCACGGTGCCGAAAGCCGATACCGATTCAAAGAGCACGTCATCCAGCCCTCCATGGGCCACCATGGGGTCGCCGAGGCCCAGCTCAATCATGCTGATCACCATGGTCACGCCCACCACCAGCACCAAAGCCAGCATGGCAATGGCCACCGCCCGGGTAATGGTACCCCAGGAAAGGCTCTTTCCAAAGATTTCGATCTCTCGCTTACCCCGGATCACGCTGATCACCAGCAGAATTAAAACGGCGATGGTGGTCGTTTTGATGCCGCCGCCGGTGGATGCCGGGGAAGCGCCAATGAACATCAGGATAACGGTAAAAAATTTACTGGCGGGCGTTAGCGCCGCCTGATCCACCGTGGCATAACCCGCTGTCCTGGCACTCACCGACTGGAACATGGCCGCCATGATTTTCTCAAAGGGGTTCATCCCCTCCGCCCCTAGGGTTCCCGGATTGTTCCACTCCAAAACGGCGATGACCAGTGTACCCACCACGATGAGCAGAGCGCTCATGGACAGCACCACCTTCGCCTGAAGGCTGAGCCGGTTAAAGCGCCGCTTGTTGTTGGCCTCCAGAATAACCGTGAAGCCAAGACCGCCGATAATGATCAAAGCCATGATCGTGAAATTGATCATGAAATCCTCACGGAAGGGCATGAGACTCTGTCCGGTACCGAAAACGTCGAATCCTGCGTTGCAAAATGCTGAGATGGAATGAAAGAAGGAATAATAAAGTCCCTTTGCAAACCCATAATAGGGTACAAGCCGTGTGGACAGCAGGGCCGCGCCCACAAGCTCCACCGTCAAAGTCATGATGAGGATGCTGCGGGTCAGCTTAACCAGTCCCTGAAGTCCGCTTTCATTGAGGGCCTCCTGCATGACCAGCCGCTCCTTCAGCGTGATTCTCTTGCGAAGAATCATGAACAGGAACGTGGCGCAGGTCATCAGACCCAGACCGCCAAACTGGATGAGGGCGATGATTACAATCTGGCCAAAGATGGAGAAGGTGGATCCCGTTTCCACCACCACAAGCCCGGTCACGCATACCGCAGAGGTGGAGGTAAAAAGGGCATTCAAATAGCCCACGCTTTCCCCGCTGCGGGAAGCAATGGGCAAATTGAGCAATAGGGAGCCGACCAGAATCACCAGCGCAAAGCCGCCCACCAAAATCTGAACCGGTTTCAAATGGATACGGCTGCGCAGTTTGTTGAACATTTGCACAATCCAGGCCATGCCTGCGCCTCCTCCATTTTGCGTATAGAGGAATCATACCATTGTGAAACCCGCTTGGCAAGCCCTGGCTTCCTATAATCAGCTCAGGGAGGATGAGAATTCTGTGTTCACCATCATGTGATCCTTAAAGTATTTGTAATCCACCACTTTCTGATCGTCGACGACACGGCGGGGCAGCTCAATGGTAAAGGTGGTGCCTTCATTCTCTTCGCTTTCAAAGCTCACCTTACCGCCATGAAGGTCCACAAAGGACTTGACCATGGCCAGACCTATGCCGCTGCCGCTTCCCCGAACCTTCCTCGGATCCCCCACGCAATATAGATCAAATACCTTGTCCCGGATGGAATCCGGCACGCCGGCGCCTTGATCGGATACGGTGATCTCCACCGTGTCCGCCAGGGATGCGACCCCCACCACGATCACTCCGCCCGGCCGGGAAAACTTTACCGCATTGGACAGCAGATTGAGCATGATATGTTCCAGCTTATGAATGTCCACAGCCGCCACACACCGGTCCTCACTGCTGACAAATTGGAATGAAAGACCTCTTTGCGTGATGTAGGGCACGACCGTGTTACAGATGCCTGCCACCACCGATACCAAATCACAGTTGCAGGGACAAAGGGTCATGTATCCGGCGTTGATCTTGGAAAAATCGATCAGCATGTTGGCCTGACGGAGCAGCCGATAGCAGTTGAGGCGCATGGCTTCCAGCTTATTCTCCAGATCCAGCGGCCTGCCCGAGCGAACGAGAATCTCCAAAACCTGGATGGTTCCCAGAATCGAGTTGAGCGGCGTTCGGAGCTCGTGGGACACGTTGGACAGGTATTTGAACAAGGCGCGGTTCTCCTCCACCTTTTCTTCGAGGATTCCATTGGTTCTTGCCGTTTCCCACCGGTCGGTGATATCCACGGCAATAACCAGTGTCCAGTTTCTGCCCTCCGCCGCTAGAGGCATCAGATAGGTTTTAATGCACCGGCATTCATCGGCAAAAGCAAGGACCTGCTCGAAGACCATGCCCTCTCTCGCTTCACTCAGCTTTTGGATTTTTTCATAAAAATGCCGCCATGGGTCATCCCCGATGGAGGGCTGAAAGCAGTGCACATATTGAAGCGCCCGTTCATTGGCCAGCACCACATCGTTGCGTTCCAGCACGAAGGCACATTCGGTGATTCCGTTCACCAGCCATTCCATCATCCGCTCATAATCTCCAACATCCTTGGAAGCCCCATGGCTTGCAAGCACGCTTTTCCCCAGAAGCACCATCAAGCTGAAAATAAGCCGTCTATTTTGAGCGCTCCACGGATTGCGGATTCTTGGGTCAGGCACGATCAAAAATACGTGATCCCCGTCCAGGTCGCACTGAAGCCATATCAGGTTCTGAATGCCCGCACTCTTTAGGATCTTTGCTCTGTCCGAGCGTTCATGGCAATCCAGCTCCAGCAGGGAATGTTTCCGCGCATCCTTTAAAAACACCCTGCCGGCAGGCCCATTCAGACACTCTTCCCACCAGGCTTCGCTTTTTTCACCGAAGCAGCACCACAGCCGTTCGCCGGTTTGGCGCAGCACGCAAAGGGCCATATCCTGTGCGTTCAGGGCCGCGCTCATTCTGCTGAGGATAATTCGGCGGCCGCTGGCCGTACCGCCCTGCTCCAAGTGATGATTCAGCGTCTGATAGAGAATAAGGGCAAGCTTGTCCTCCAAATCTTCGGCCTGCAGCAATTCTCCCTCGTCCACAAAATTTTCCTCACGGGTTGCCATGGTTCACGCTCCTTTACGAATGTATGACCTCTAATGTAACATGATCATATCATAAATTTAAACTTCATGTTAATTATATAATGCAATAGTAATCCTGCAACAAAAAATACCATATATTAAAAAGATTTAAGTGTTTATAATATTAAGAGGGTGGTGATACAACAATGGCTCCAATTGTCATTCAGCCAAAAGATTCGGATACGAGCACAACATTCAGTGTGCGCGTGCAAAAGGAATTGGTGGCGACCTTCGATCGGCTTTCTCAAAAAACGGGCCGTTCCCGCAATGAGCTCATCAATATGGCGATGAAATACTTTGCGGACAATGCGGTCATAGCTGAACCCAAAAGTCAATACGATACCGGCGGTAAGGGATATACCGTCATCGAGCCCAAATCCAAAAATCCATAATAAAAGAAATCATCCACTTTTGATGGATGATTTCTTTTATTAATGGAATGCCGTGCACCCGCCCCTCGACTCGTTGTTCCAAGCGGACACTTGGCAGGTGGCTCCAGCCAGGCCATCCCGCGGCACACCAGGTCATTTGCTTACTGCTGCTTCCTTCCGGACCTGACAGGGTTCACAAAGCCTGATTGCACGGGACCCGACCATCAACACTCCTTACCAAGCCCAGACCTCACAACAAAAAGCCTCCGGGCAGGAATTCAGCCCTGCTGTAGCGGATTGCAGGTACAAGGCACCGCTAACTCCCCGCCTAGCACGGCAAATTTTAGGCTTAACCCATTGTACACGATTCAAAGCCTTCAATCAAGTTCTTTCTTCCGGCAAAAATTGGCCCGGCAAAAGTGAAGGATTCCGGTCCCGGCCAACGTCCAAGGGTTAGACGGAAGAACGAACGTATCGGAGGAGGCAAATCATGAATCCCCAAAAGAAAAAGGTAGGCTATTTTACGCTGGGTATCGCTCTATTGTTGACCGGCGTGCTGATTTTATGCCGACTGATCATGGACTTTGATGTCATACCCTACTTGCCCTATGCGTTTCCCATCGTCTTTATCGCACTGGGTCTTGAATTTCTGCTCACCCGAATCTTTGCAGAGCGGATGAATCCGCCCCGCCAGGTGGGTGCCAGTGCCATCGCCATCGTACTTTTGGTATTTTATCTGCTGTGCGTGGGCGGCACCTATTTCGTAGGCTACGTGGCTGGAGAAAACGGCTGGAATATCCACCGCATTGTACGCAGCTGGGACGACCGCGTGAATGGACACTATGTCGTGCAGCCGCCTCTCGTTCTCAAGGCTGATGCCCAAAAGCCGCTGGTGGTGGAAAGTTCCTACGGAGACATTCATGTGCGGGAATCTCAAGACGGCGAGATCATTGCCACTCCCAGCATTCCGGTGGGCCGGGAGGCCGATATGCCCGAAATGATCCTGGAGGAACAGGCCGATCGGTACTATCTCAAGGTGACTCCCAGGGACGACGGCAGCATTCCGCCGGTGGATCTTGACATCGTCCTGCCCGCACTGCCTTCTGTGGAAATACGCTCCTCCTACGGGGATATCGATATACTGGACATTGGGGGCAATGTTGCCGTGGACAGCGCCTTCGGCGATGTGTCCATCGATGTCTGCCAGGGTACGGTCAGCGTGCGCCTGGCCAACGGCGATATCGAGATCAGCGAGATTAAAAAGGACGTCACAGCGGAAAACTCCTTTGGGGACATGGAATTGGCCGGCATTGGCGGCAGTGTTAAGCTGACCAATCAAAACGGCGACATCACCCTTGCAGGCATTGCCGGCGACATTGATGCTTCCTGCAGTTTTGGTGATATCGATTATGAGCATGCTGCTCGGGACCTCGAGAATGCCACTCTGTCCGCCAAGGCCCGCTTTGGCAGCATTTCCGCCGATTCCCTCACCGACAAAGTCAACCGCCAGACCACCTCCGACAGCCTGGATATGACCTTGGGTGACGGCGGCAAGAAGGTTACCTTGACAACGCAAAACGGCTCGATTACCATTGATTAAAGGATCATGGAATATTGCGAGGTGAGCGTGCTGACCGATCCGGAGGTGATCCAGCGCGTGCTGGACGGCGACACCGATCTATTTGAGATTCTGGTGGAACGCTATCAAAATCACGTCTATGGAACGGTCTACCGTTTCCTGGGCGGTCATAGTGATGTGGATGACGTGGCCCAGGAGGTGTTTGTTACCGCCTATAAAAATCTGGGCCGCTTTGCTTACCGTTCACAATTTTCCACGTACCTGTACCGGATTGCTGTCAACAAATGCATCGACTGGGCGCGCAAAAATAAACGGGAAACCTCCCGGCGCCACACCGACGCTTCGGAGGAGCTTCCCATTTTGGACCAGCTTCCCGACCGCGATCCTTCGCCGGAGGAAGCGTTTATCCGTAAAAAAGAGCGGCAGAGCGTGCAGGCAACCTTGGACGATCTGTCCGAGCGATACCGAAGCGTTCTCATTCTTTACTACTACCAGGAGCTCTCCTACAAGGAGATCGCCCATGTGCTGGATTTGCCCGTACGGACGGTGGAAACGCGGCTTTACCGCGCTCGGCACGCCTTTGAGAAGCACATGAAGAAGGAAGGTGAACCGCATGAAAAACAAGGATAATACCTTTCAGGATATGCCTCGCTATCCCGCGCCGCCGGCGCCCAAGAACTTCTCCCGGAATGTCATGAAGGCCATCCATTTGGAGGAGCGGCAGCCTGTTCGCAGCGCCTCCCCATTCATGAAGAATTCACTTCGTGTGGGACTCAGCCTTGTAACGGCGAGCCTCATTATCATCGCCCTGCAATTTTCCAACCTCAGCTTCCCCCCATCGGGACAGGGCGGCGGATTCCAGCAATCCCTTCAATCCTTCGGCACACGAGTGGAGGATGGCTTCTATGATTTTTTGGATTTCATCACCATGCCATTCTCTTTTGATAAATAAGGAGGTCTCCGATGCAATATCATCCTCGCGCAAAAAGTGGATTTTTGGCGGTTCTTTTCTCCCTGGTTCCCGGCTGTGGATTGATGTATATGGGGCTCATGACCCGGGGCGCACAGTACCTGGCCGCCTTTTTTCTGGGCCTGCTGTTTTTAAGCGTTATGCCCATGCAGTATCTGGGGCTTTTCTTTGCCCTGCTGGTACTTTGCTACAACGTTTTTGATACCCTGCATATCCACCGCCAGCTAAAACTCGGCTTCCCCGTGGAGGACAAAGGCTTTGTGGATTTCAAGATGCCCAAAATTACGGCTGTCCATATCGGCATACTGCTGCTTATTCTGGGCGGCATGTGGGGCGTAAAGATCGTGGAAAACCTGCTATGGCAGTACAATGTGGTCGTTCTGGCCCGCATCATCAATGTGGCCACCAACTTTGTGGGCCCGGCAGGTCTGGTGCTGATTGGCCTTTATGTTCTTCTCCGCGGACGAAGAAACCCCTCTTAAATTAGAACCCTTCAGGAAATCCTGAAGGGTTCTTTTAATGATTCTTCGGCAAAACAGGCGGGGTCAATCAGTTTACCGATTCCACCAATTGCAGAGTAAACTTAAAACTATCGTCTGCCCAATCAGAAGGACTGTCAATGGATGTATAATCATGGGTAAAGAAATATGTTTCGCCGGGCCCTGACGGCTCCCCAGACGGGGTGATTTTGCCCGGCCGATTTCCAGGGGCGATCCGTGTTCTTGGCAAAGCCGTCCGCCGCACAGCACAGGCTTCCTTTTTCACCTTTGCCAGCCCTGCGCATACATTATAGTAGACCCTGAATATTCCCAACGCACAACCTTGCGTTTTCTCCTCAAAGAATACAAACAAGGCAGCCCGCAGGCTGCCTTGTTTTTTACTTCTTCTTCCCATCAGCGTTTAACGCTTCGGATAATCACGAACGCACCCACCAGCATGAGAGCTACGGGGAACACGATCCGATAGGGGATATTGAATCCCATCACTTCCAGCATGGCGATGACGCCGATGATGACCAGGATACCGCCGAAGATCATTGCCGCTTTGTTCCCGCCGCCGAGATGCTGCTCCTGACCCACCACGTTGCTGTTCTCATCCACCACCGGTCCATGGTACGGGTCCGATTCAGCCTGTTCGGCATGGCTCGGGCCCTCCGAAGGCCCCGAAGAAGCCGTACTCTCGTAGGTCGTGGTCGTGGTGTAACCGCCTCTTACCGGCGTGGGCCCTTGAGGCAGGATGATGGCGCATACGATGTAAACCAGAACGCCGGCAAACAAAGTGAAGAAACTGATGATCACCCACAGCACCCGGACCAGGCCCACATCCAAATTGAGAGAGTTGGCCAGACCAGCGCACACACCAGCAATCACCCGGTCATTCATTGAACGAATCCATGGTTTCATTTTTTTCGCTCCTTTTTGTTTCGCATTTGTAGCTTAGACGGGCGGCGCGAAAAAATTCCTTCATATTTTTCAAAAATTATTGTATGGCGCCGGATACAGCCTGCCACATGGAATCCCGGCCATAATCCTGCTGCCAGACGGCAGCGCCTTTCAAATGATACTGTTTAACCAAGGCGGCCTTTTTCGCCACCGATTGATCGTCCTCGTACCACAGGCGGTGCAGCAGGCCCTGCTTGTCCACAAAGCTGAGATAGCGCACCTGAAACTCGTTGGACCATGTGTCCCGGGTTATCCAGCGGTCCACTGCGAGCGCCTGATTGCGCACGGTAACTTCCCCATCGGAATTCAGCTTTTCAATCTGCGCTCTCAGCACGGCCACCGCTTTCATGCCGCCATTCTTCCAGATCGGTTCCGCATCCCGCTCCACATCCTCGGCGCCTTCCGGAATGGCATGGGGAAAATCATACCCATAGAAGGGGATGCCCAGGATGAGCTGATCGGATGGAATCTCCCAAAGAGCTCTCCGCAGCCGGTCCTCCACCCAGGGCAGCGCCGCACCTGGGCCTGCCGTTTCCGAGGAAGCGGTGTGCTGGTCATAGGCCATCAAAGCGATGTAGTCGGCCGCCTCCGCCAGGGAGGGATAATCATAGCTTTGATACCAATTATCCGGCTGTTCCACAGCAGTTTTTACCGTCACCGACACACATACCGTCTTATCCTTCGGCAAGGACGATTTGACCTGAAACACCAATGCGGAATAGTCCATCTTGTTGTCGGGGTCCATGCGCTCAAAATCAAGGCACAGACCATCCAGATTCAAGGTCTCCACCTGCTCCGCCAGCCACGCGCAGAAAGCCTGCCGGGTGGTCCCATCGGTGATGACCCGCTTGCTGAGCTCGGGATTGAAGCTGACCACCGTGCCCCAGACTTCAGCTCCCGCCCCATGGGCGCTGTTCACATAGCCCTCGAAGTCGGCGTTGGCCCCCTGATCCGCAATGTTTTCAAAGCTGGGGGTGCCGCTCGCGCCCTCCTCCACGTAAAGCCATGTGGGGCAAAGAACGTTGACCCCTTCCGGAACGCCTTCAAAGGCCGTCGGTTTATAATCCCATGTCATCACATATTTGTCCGCTGGTTCCGGCCGCACGTTGTCCTCCCAGTTGGGGGTGGGCGCCGCGCCCTGAGCCGGGGGCGGTGTGCCGAAGATGGCGCCGCTTGCCGGCGTATCCCCGCCGCAGCCTTTGGCCGCAATCACAATGATTGCAATAAGAATTATGAGACCAAGGCCCGCAGAAAACAGGGTTTTCCAAGGGATGGATCTCTTCTTTTTCTTGCGGTCCATCTTTCGAAGATGGGGGGATGGCACACGGCCACCCCCCTTATTTGTAGATTTCAAATTTTTCCTCCGTTATGCAGCGGAATCTATTTGGTGCCAAACAGCCGATCGCCGGCATCGCCCAGACCCGGCACGATATAGCCATGGTCGTTGAGTTTTTCATCCAGCGCCGCCGCATAGATATCCACGTCAGGATGATCCTTCTGAATTCGAGCCACGCCCTCCGGCGCCGCCACCAAAACCATAAGCTTGACGTTTTTGCAGCCCCGATCCTTGATAAACTGGATGGCCGCCGATGCACTGCCGCCGGTGGCCAGCATGGGGTCGAGTACAATCAGTTCCCGCTCCTCCGCGTCGTAGGGCAGCTTGCAGTAGTACTCCACGGGCTTCAGGGTTTGGGGATCGCGGTATAAGCCGATATGCCCCACTTTTGCCGCAGGGATGAGGCTCAAAACGCCGTCCACCATGCCAAGGCCCGCACGAAGAACCGGTACCAGCCCCAGTTTCCGGCCGGAAATAACCTTGAACTTTGCCTTCATGATGGGCGTTTGAATCTCCGTCTCCTCCAACTGCAGGTCCCGGGTGGCCTCGTAGGCCATGAGCATGGAAATCTCATTCAGCAGTTCCCGGAATTCCTTGACCCCCGTGCTCTCGTCCCGCATCAGGGAAAGCTTGTGCTGTATCAAAGGATGGTCCACCACACAGAATTTGCTCATTCTTAAACCCCCTTGAATTTATTCCTATACACTTTAACCATTATAACGTAATGGGACAGGCCTTGGCAATCATCAATCGGCAAATCAGCCTATGTCTCCCTCGAATTTTCCAGCTTCTGCAGCACCGACTGCACCGTTTCCTCAAGTTT
The DNA here is from genome assembly GCF_014384795.1 of Gehongia tenuis. Classification (NCBI taxonomy): domain Bacteria; kingdom Bacillati; phylum Bacillota; class Clostridia; order Christensenellales; family Christensenellaceae; genus Gehongia; species Gehongia tenuis. The sequence continues at coordinate 294,640 of NZ_JACRSR010000002.1, forward strand.
TTCAGCCACGGCCTCATACGTTTCAAGATCTCCGCCATAGGGGTCCTCCACATCGGTGCGAAGACCCCAGGCATAGGGCATCAGCGGATGAATCCGTTCCGCAAAGCGGGGGTACCGTTCCCGGAGCAGCTGAGCTTGTCCATGGCCCATGCACAGGACGAGATCCGCCTTTGGAATGGCCTCCTCCACCGGACGGGCACGGTGATGGGCAAGATTGATTCCCCGCCTTGCCATCGCCTTTACCGCATGCTCCGAAGCCGCCTCGCCGCCCAGGGCCGCCATGCCTGCGGAGCCAGCTCTCACGCGGCTGCTCATTCCCATCACCTCCGCCCAATGGTTGAACAGCGCCGCCGCCATGGGCGAGCGGCAGGTGTTTCCGGTACAGACGAAAAGAACGTGAATCATGCTACACCTCCACCACATGAAATCCCGACGCTCGAAGCAAACGGTTCATCACCGCAAGCCCGATGCCCGCCTTGTCCACGCCCTGAATCAGGATGAGTCCTGCACCCGCCTCATCCAGTGCCCTCAGTTCGGCAAAAACACTGTGAGCGGCCTCCCCGGTGCTCCCGCCCATGACCCGGACCCGGCGTCCGCCCAGATTCTTTGCTACATCGGCCAGAGCCAGAATGTACGGATTTTCCTCCAGATGTTCATCATACCAGCTGCCAAGCGCTTTTGCCACATGGCCCACTTCGCCTTCAAACAAAATCGCCGGCGCTTTGGGCGCGTAGTGTTTGTGTTTCATACCCGGCGACGGCGCCGCCGCATCCTTTTCAAGCGGCATAAGAGCGCTCTCGTGGACCCGCACTTCGCCCAGCAGTCCGCGCAGCTCCTCCGCCGTCACCCCACCCGGCCGCAGTACCACCGGCACTTCCCCCGTCGTATCCAGCACCGTGGACTCAAGGCCCACCTTGGAAGGACCTCCATCCAAGATGGCAGGAATCTTCCCCCCCAGATCCTCCAGCACATGGCGCGCTTCAGTGGTGCTGGGCCGGCCGGAGGTGTTGGCACTGGGCGCGGCAATGGGCAGTCCGGACGCTAAAATAAGCCGCTGGGCCACGGGATGGGCCGGCCAGCGCACAGCCACCGTGTCCAGTCCCGCCGTGACCGCTTGTCCCACCTTTTCCCCTTTGGGCATAATGAGGGTCAGCGGACCAGGCCAAAAGGCCTCCATGGCCTTCCTCGCCGCCTCTGGAACGCGCCTCACCAGACCCTCCAGCTGCTCCCTGGCCGCAATATGCACGATGAGGGGGTTGTCCGAGGGCCGGCTCTTGGCCGCGAAGATTCGAGCCACCGCCTCAGGATTTGTTGCATCCCCCGCAAGACCGTAAACCGTCTCCGTAGGCATGCCCACTACCTCGCCCCGCTGAAGCAGCTTGGCCGCTTCCCGGATATAGGTCTCCGTTCCCGGCCACACCTTGGTATCGTACACGTTCAGTCCTCCTTTTTTTAAAAAGCGGCGGTCAATGCGATCCCCGCCATCACGCCGAAGCATAGGCCCATCACATTGAACCTTCCCCGGTGAAGCTGGTAGGCCTCCGGCATGAGCTCGCCCACCACCACATACAGCATGGCGCCGCCGGCATAGGCCAAAGAAAAATCAATCACCCACTGGGAGATCTCTCCCGCCCAGAGGCCAAGGCCTGCGCCCAGCGCCGTGGGCAGTCCCGACAGCGCCGCGTACCAAAAGGCCTTGCCCGCCTTCCAACCGCCCGCCACCAGAGGGGTGACCATGGCGATGCCTTCAAAGATATCGTGCAGTGCAATGACCAGGCACATCCCCACGCCATAGCTCACCGATTTGATGAATCCGACGCCCACCGCCAGTCCCTCCGGAAAATTGTGCAAAGCCACGCCAATAACCAGCATGAGCCCCGCCCGCACCAGCGGTGAAACCTTATCGTCTCGTTTGAGCCGCATGATTAGGCTGTCCACCACCATGCCCGTGCCCACTCCAAAGAGCACGCCCCCAAAGCCAAGGGCGAAGCCGCCGGAGGCGAGGGAGGACGGAATGAGGTCAAAACAAACCACGGCCAGCATCAGCCCCGCGCAAAAGCTCATCACCGCCGAAAGAGTGCGGTCCTTGGGATTGCCTAAAAAAAAGGCCAGTCCACCTCCGAGAGCCGTACCCAGCACACCGGAGGCCAAGGACAGAGCCAAAATTATTTCATATTGCATTGCCATCCCCCTTCCCCTATATATACAGGAAAGGGAACAGGGGTATGCTTTACAGACCCGCCTTTTCGAGCTTTCTCGCCTGATCCTCCAGCACGAGGGCATCCAGCACCTCGTCCATATCGCCGTCCAGGAAGGCGTCAAGTTTATAGATAGTGAGCCCAATCCGGTGATCCGTCACCCGGCCCTGGGGGAAGTTGTAGGTCCGAATCCGTTCGCTGCGGTCGCCGCTGCCCACCTGGCTTCTGCGGTTCTGCGCATATTCGGCATCCTTGGCCGATTGGAACTGATCCTTCAGCCGTGTGCGCAGCATGCGCATGGCCATCTCCTTGTTTTGGAGCTGGGAGCGCTCGTTCTGACACTGAACCACGATCCCCGTAGGCATATGGGTGATGCGAATGGCGGACGAGGTCTTGTTGATATGCTGTCCGCCTGCTCCCGAGGAACGGTAGGTGTCGATGCGAAGGTCTCCCGGGTTGATATCCACCTCCACGTCCTCCGCTTCGGGCAGCACCGCCACCGTGATGGTGGACGTATGAATACGGCCGCCCGATTCCGTGGTAGGCACCCGCTGCACCCGGTGCACGCCCGATTCGTACATAAGCCGGGAGAAGGCCCCCTTGCCTCTTAGCATGAAGGAGGCTTCCTTCACGCCGCCAAGCTCCGTTTCAGACAGGGACAGCACTTCCGGCGTCCAGCCTCGCCGCTCAGCGTAACGGGTGTACATGCGCATGAGATCCATGCCGAAAAGGGCCGCTTCCTCCCCGCCCGCACCGGCCCGAATCTCCATAATCACGTTGCGGTCCGCATCGGGATCCTTAGGCAGAAGCAGAATCCTGATATCCTGCTCCATCCTTTGAAGCGTTTCCTGAACCTCCGGCTCCTCCGCTTCCGCAAGCTCCCGAATTTCCGGATCGCTGTCCTCCATCATGGCCCGCAGCTCTTCCAGCTCCCGGGCCTTGGCACGATAGCCGTTGTAGGCCTCCACCAATTCGCTGAGTTCGGCATGTTCCTTGGCCAGCCCGGTGAACCTATTTTGATCGGCCACCGTCTCCGGCTGGCTCAGCAGTATGGCCAGCTCCTCATAGCGGGACCGGGCCCGTTCCAATTGATCGAGAAACATTCTTTCACTCCTTCAGCCAGCCGCAGCCCACAAAAATCCGGGGAATGCCGCTATAATCCTGGATACAGTAGGTTCGTTCAAAAAGCGGTGCCATGATCTGCCGCACAGAGGAATCCTGACCCTGGCCCAGCTCAAGAAGCATCACGCCGCCCTTTTTGAGGGGCATGGGCTCCCCGGCCAGCCTTCGGTAAAAATCCAGGCCGTCCGCACCGCCGTCCAGCGCACTTAAAGGCTCGTGATCCCGTACTTCGGTCATCAGGCCCTCGATATCCCCCGTTGGAATGTAGGGAGGATTGGACAGCACACCGTCCAGCCGTACATCCTCGCTCAGCCCGGAAAACAGATCGCTTCGGAGAAGCGTTATGCGATCCTCCACAGCCAATCTTTGAGCATTTTTTTGGGAAAGGGCCAGAGCTCTTTCGTTCACATCCAAGCCGTAAGCTTTGGCGCCCGGCATTCTTTTCAGCACACTGAGCGCAATGGCGCCGCTGCCCACACCCACATCGGCAAAAACCGATTTGGGAGATAGACAGCGCAGGGCCTCCTCCACCAAAAGCTCCGTTTCCGGTCTTGGGATGAGCACACCGGGTTCCACATAAAAGGTCTCGCCCATAAAATCCCATTCGCCAACAAGGTACTGCAGGGGATGACCCTCCCGTCTTTTAGCGGTCAGCTCCCGGCATGTCGCCCAAAGCGGCTGTGACAGCGGTTCGTCCAGCTTGAACAGCAGTTCCGCCGGCTTTTGCCTCGTCACATGGGCCAGAATCATCCTGGCCTCCCATCTCGGCTCCTCCGTTCTCGCCTTCAGCGCCTCCGTCATTGTCTGCAAGGCTTTCCTGATATTCATCGGGCACCTCCCCGGTCAATGCTGCATTGAAGGAGGCAAGGGATACCTCCAGCATACTGTCATCGGGCTCCTTGGTGGTCAGCCGCTGAAGCAGCATCCCCGGGTAGCGCACGATGCGTACGAATAAATTATCGGACTTGGCGGACAGCTTCAAGATCTCGTAGGACAGGCCCGCTACGATGGGCAGACACGCAATGCGAAGCAGGGACCGTTCCCACCAGGAACCGGAATAGCCCAGCAGCGCAAAAAACAGGATACTAATAAAAATGACCAGGAACAAGAAGCTGGTACCGCACCTTGGGTGAAGTCTTGACATCTTCCGGGCGTTCTCCACCGTAAGAGGAAGCTCATGCTCATAGCAGCTGATCACCTTGTGCTCAGCGCCGTGGTATTGAAACACGCGTCGGATGTCCCTCATCAGGGACACCGCAACCATATAGCCAAGGAATACCAGCATACGGATAAGCCCCTCGATTAGGTTTTTGCCAAAGGAGGATTCTACGCCGCCCACCACCAGCTGGGTCAAAAATGTGGGAAGCAGAATAAAAAGGCCCACCGCCAAAGCCACGCCCAGCACCAGCGCCATGGACATCATCACATCCATCACGCTCTTGCCCAGTTTTTTGGAGAGCCACAGCTCAAACCTGGAGGCTTCCCCCTCCTCGTCCATATCCTGAAGCTTCGCCGAATCCAGCTGGACCTTGATGCCCAGTTTCAGCGTCAGCGCAAAATTGACCACGCCCCGAATGATGGGCCAGCTTAAAACGCCTTTGGCAGGGGGGCGCCGGTCCTCCACTTCCACCACTTCAATATTGCCCTTAGGCCTGCGTACGGCCATATAAGTATTTTTCGGACCGCGCATCATCACGCCCTCCAGCACCGCTTGGCCGCCAATATTGGTTTTCTTCATAACCGCTCCTTTTCCGTGTAAGAAAAATACAGACCAGGGCATGCCCGGTCTGTATTCCTATGCGACATCATCAAAGGCCGTAACGCTTCTTGAAGCGGTCCACACGCCCGCCAGTATCCACGAGCTTCTGCTTCCCCGTAAAGAACGGATGACACTTGGAACAGATTTCAACCCGCAGATCCTTTTTTACAGAACCGGTCTTGAATGTTTCGCCGCAAGCGCATGTGACAGTCGCTTCGCCATAGTTTGGATGTATATTCTCCTTCATTTTGCATTCACCTCTTTCGCCCGCAGCTAATCGCATATTCGTTGCGGGGATTATAATACCATAACTTTTTAAGAAAGTCAACCTTTCTTGTACTATCTTCCGGCAGAATATCCTTGCTTTTCCCAAATATTTAACCAGCCCTGAAGGCGGTCGAAAAATTCGTCGTTGTTCCCCGTTTTGGCCAGCATGGAGATGAGCTGTTCCATGGATTCCTGGGAGTTGTTTCCGGACAGCAGTCTTCGCATGGTGAAGACGCCTTCCAGCTGTTTTTGGCTGAGCAAAAGCTCCTCCCGCCGGGTGCCCGACTTGTTGAGATCGATGGCGGGGAACACCCGCTTTTCCGAGAGCTTCCGGTCGAGGTGGATCTCCATGTTGCCCGTGCCCTTGAATTCCTCAAAGATGATCTCGTCCATGCGGCTGCCCGTCTCCACAAGGGCCGTGGCGATGATGGTCAGGCTGCCGCCGCCCTCGATGTTTCGGGCCGCGCCAAAAAAGCGCTTGGGCTTGTGAAGGGCCGCCGGATCAAGGCCGCCGGAAAGGGTTCTGCCGGACATGGGCACCGTCAGGTTGTAGGCCCGCGCCAGGCGCGTGATGCTGTCCAGCAGCACCACCACGTCCTTTTTATGCTCCACCAGGCGCTGGGCCCGTTCCAGCACCATCTCCGCTACCCGGGTGTGGTGTTCCGGGAGCTCGTCAAAGGTGGAGTAGATGACCTCGCCCTCAATGGAACGCTGCATATCGGTGACCTCCTCCGGCCGCTCGTCTATGAGCAGTACGATGAGGTGGCTGTCGGGATAGTTTTTCGATATGGAGTTGGCAATCTTCTTGAGGAGCGTCGTTTTTCCCGCTTTGGGCGGCGCCACAATGAGGCCGCGCTGCCCTTTGCCGATGGGTGCGATAATATCGATGAGCCGAATGGCCAGATCCTTTGAGCTGTTATCGTTCTCCAGCGTGTACCGCTCGTCGGGATAGACTGGCGTCAAGTCTTCAAAATGGATGCGGCGGTTAGCCGCTTCCGGCGGCTCGCCATTGATCTCCGTGATGTAAAGCATGGCAAGGAACCGTTCGCCTTCCTTGACAGGCCGGGTCTTGCCCTTCACCCAATCGCCGGTCCGCAGAGAGAATCTCCGAATCTGGGCGATGGATACGTACACATCCCGCGAACCGGGCAGATAGTTGTCTGAACGCAGAAAGCCGTAGCCCTCCGCATGTATGTCCAAAATGCCTTCGGCATCACCGCACTCACCCCCGTTTAAAAGCTCGGGAACAGCGGGGTTGTAGGTGCCGTATTCCTTGTTGTAGCTGCCCTCATTCCGTTTGAAACGGGGCTGATAGCCCGTACGCTGCTCTTCCTGGTCATTTCTCACGCCGGATTGTCCGCCGCCTGCATTGGGCTGGCCGCGCTGTTGATATCGTCTCGGCACATAGCCATGGGTTGCCGTAAGCTGAACCTGCTGTTGGGGCGGCGGTCCCATAAAACCCATTCTGGGAGCGGGCTTCTTCGCCTCCAGCTGAACGTTTCCCTGGGTCTGGCGCTCCGCGGCCGGCGCCTTCCGTTTTGGCGCTGCAGCTTCATTCTGCTCAACTTTCGTCTTGGCAGAGCTTTTCGCCGCCGGCCTCGGGCTTCGGGGCTTAGCCCGTTTCTCCGCAGGTTCCTGAGTCTTGGGCTTTTCCGCAATCGTCAAAATCGCTTCCACCAAATCGTCCTTTTTCAAACGGGTGGGAGCGTTCACGCCGACTTCCCGGGCCTTAACCCTCAAATCTTTAATGTTCATTTTTTGCAGTTCTTCACGATTCAACCACAAAACGCCCCTTTCCTGATGAAATGGTATAACAAATAAGGTGGAAAGACATTGAATGAAATTTTTGAAATACTGTTAGGTGTTAGAATGTTGAAGACCCATTGGATATGTCCATAAGCTGTAACATTATTGTATGCCAACCTCGCATAAACGTCAACGAAAACCTGAGGACCTCTACCATTATAAACAAAAACGCCGCCTCCTATACCCTTGGGGTATGGAAGCGGCGATTTTTCATGCTATTTTTTGAGTGCCGCAGCAATGAATTCACGGAACAAAGGATGGGCACGATTGGGTCGGGACAGGAACTGAGGCTCATACTGCACGCCCACAAACCACGGGTGATCCGCAAGCTCTACGGCCTCGATAAAGCCCTTCTCCGGCTGCCTTCCGGAGATGACCACACCCTTCAGGCGGCCGATCGTTTCCTCATCCAATTCGTACTTGCAGCGGTGGCGCTCCCTGATATCCATCTCGCCGTAAGCCTCATAGATCCGGGTGCCCGGTACCAGCTTCACCGGCTCGGCGCCCAGCCGGAACAGCGACTTGTCCTGAGGATCGGCATCCCTGCGGGAAAGCTTTGCAATGGGGCTTGTGGTATCGGGATCCACCTGAGCCGACTGAATGCCGGGAATCCCCACAACATTCTCACCATACTCCGCCAGCGCCATATGCATTCCCATGCCAATGCCCAGGAAGGCCAGACCGTTTTTCCTCGCATACTCGGCGGCAAGAAGTTTGCCCTCGGCGCCATGGCTGCTGAAATCGCTGGGCAGCAGGATCCCCTGGCAGTCTCCCAAAATGTCCTCCACCGTGTCCGGCGTGATATCCTGGGCGGCGATCCAGCGGATGTCCACCTCGGCATCGTTGGCGATGCCGCCATGCACCAGCGCCTCCGCGTCACTCAAATAGGCGTCCCGCAGCTTGATGTACCGGCCCACCAGCGCAATGGTGACCTTCTTATGGAGATTCTTGTGGCGGTCCACAAGTTCCGACCATTCCCGAATATCCGCCTCGCCGCAATCCAGCTTCAGCTTGCGGCATACAATATCATCCAGTCCCTCCTTGTGCAGAAGAAGCGGAATCTCATAGAGCGTCTCTGCATCGAGGTTCTGCACCACACAATCGGGCTGTACGTTGCAGAAAAGGCCGATCTTCCGTTTGAGCTCGTCATCCAGCGGCGCCTCGCTCCTGCACACGATGATATCCGGCTGAATGCCGATGCTGCGCAGCTCCTTCACCGAGTGCTGGGTAGGCTTCGTCTTCAGCTCTCCGGAAGCGCGGATATAGGGCACAAGGGTCACATGGATGTACAGACAGTTCTCCGCGCCCATCTCGGTGCGGATCTGGCGGATGGCCTCCAGGAAGGGTTGTCCCTCGATATCGCCCACCGTGCCGCCGATCTCAGTGATCACCACGTCCGGTTCCGACTCCATTTCCCGGCTGACGTTAAAGACCTCCCGCTTGATCTGATTGGTCACATGGGGAATCACCTGAACGGTGCCACCCTTGTAGTCCCCCTGCCGTTCCTTGTTGATGACCATCCAGTAGATCTGGCCCGCGGTCACACTGGAGGAATTGGCAAGATTTACATCAATAAATCGTTCATAATGACCAAGATCCAGGTCGGTCTCCTTGCCGCCCTCGGTGACGAAAACTTCACCGTGCTGGTAGGGACTCATCAAACCTGGATCGACGTTGATATAGGGATCAAATTTCTGAAGGGCCACCTTGAGGCCCCGCGTTTTGAGAAGCCGGCCCAAGGATGCCGCGGTGATGCCCTTGCCCAGGGACGACACCACGCCGCCGGTCACGAAGATGTACTTTGTAGCCATAAATATGATACCTCCCCATCGCATTCCTTATCATTCTAAGCCGCGAAGGGGGGGCCTGTCAACATCCGGCATAAATACTGTGCATCTGATTTTGAAAGCTGACGGTAAGCTGGTTCATACTGGCGAATTTTGACTCAATATCCATCTGATACTTGAGCTCCACCGTGCCGCCTTCCTCGTCAAAATGTACCGCAACATGGACGGGAAATACACCCATCAGAATGTTGCCAAAGGGTGTTTGATAGGAGCTTACATAGCGTTTCTTCTCCTCAAATACGAAAACCGCCTGCACGTCCCCCTGCCGGTGCATGCTTACCCGCTGGGCTTCCGGTTCGATGCAGAGCACCGTCACCGAACCTTCCATGCCGCCAAGCTCATTTTCTTCATATTCCAGATAGTGAGCGCCGTCCTTGACATAGTATTTTCCCGTGGTGATGAGGTGAATGGGCTGCTCCTCGCCACCGCCCACTTGGCTGCCCACAATGGAAACCATAACGTCCTTTTTCATGCCAAACCCTCCTAGCAGCATTATAGCATAGGATTGTCCGGTAAGATCCAACCATTTTCTAGAACCTACAAAAAAAGCCCGCTTTTGCGGGCTTTTTGCCATTTCTTACACCACCAGGCTGCCGTCTCCGGTATCGATCACCTTAAAGATATTCTCCTCCGCACCGGTTTGGGCGTTGATATAGATGATAAACTGATCCCGGTCATAGCTTCCCTCAAATTCCCAGCACAGAACCTCCTGACCATCTTTGGGAACGAGGGCAAGATGAGCGCTCTTAAATTCAAACCCCTCTTTGATGAGCTTTTGTGCGTCCAGCTGTTTAAGGGCCGGCACGGGAATATCCCTTTCCTTATGGGACGTGTAATAGCTTTGGGCATCGAAGCCCACGATGCTCCCATCGCTCAGGGATACCTTGACCTTGATGAGGTCGGGATAGATGCGGATGTTCCGTTCCGTGGGTACAAAATTGATGAGCGCGGCTCCGCCATAGCGCTGGCTGTATGCCATCTGCACCTCGGGATAGCCCTGTTTTTTCAAGAAAGCCTGTGCCCGGCTCGCCGCATCCTCCAGGGAAATGTGTTCGTCCCCCTCCGGCCGATCCTTCATCATCAGGACCACCTGACCTCCGAATTTGGCTACATAGGCATATTTGGAGCCTTTATCAACCGTGCCGAAGCAGAAGCTTGGGATCTGACCCGTCGTGCCGTCCTGCGGCACCAGCCGATCCTCGTCCACCCCCAGGAACCGGGCGGCAATGCTCTTTGCCTCCTCCTCGCCGATTTCCTCCCCCGACAGTCCTTCCGGCGTCTTGTTCTGCATGGCGTCGGAGAAGGGGCCGTCGTAGATGAGGGTAGGATAATCAATGCTGGGCTCGGTGTCCTTCTCGCCCATGAAGGAATCGGAGGTCTGATAGAAGGTGTCCGCCCTGGCCATCTCAAAATCCAGTTCATCCAAATTTGCCGAAAGGGCGGTGAGCCGTCCGCTCAGGTCGCCGCAGGTGTTTCTGAGCTCCGTCAGGGTCTGTTCCTCCTCCACGGTCAAAGGAATATTTTCCGCCCGCTTCTCACCAAGAATGCGGGTAAAATCCCCCAGCTGATTGAGGAAATTCAGCGTATCCGACAGTGCCACATGGGACACGGGCAGCTGGGAGAGCGCTTGAGACGCACCGTCCGCCTGACGGTACACATCATTCAGCAGCAGAGCACTTTGTTCCTTCGACTGAATGACGGAAAGCTTGGCCAGTTTCACTTCCAAGTTGTCCAGGTTATCCACCAGCTCATAGAAGGATTTTTCATGGATATTTCGCAGTTCTTGATGATAGGCCTGTTGATTCACATGCCCGCTGATGCCAAAGGCCACGCCGCCGATGGCGAGAATGGCCAGCACCCAGAAAACCCAAGTCATTTTCTTCATATTCAGCCTCCTACAGCGAGAAACGATGCTGCCCTATGGTAGCGATCACGGGCCTCGACCAGATCCATGAATTGGTGGTCTTGGCCGGATTGTAATAGTACAGCGCACCGCCCGTTGGATCCCAGCCGTTGATGGCGTCCTGGGCCGCACGGAGGGACTCGCTGTCCGGGGCCAGATTGATCTGGCCATCGGATACGGCGGTGAAGGCACCCGGCTGGTAAACCACCCCCGCAATGGTGTTGGGAAATTTGGAGGACTTGACCCGGTTCATGATCACCGCGCCCACAGCCACCTTGCCTGTGTAGCTCTCGCCTCTGGCTTCACCGTGAATCGCCCGCGCCAGAAGGTAAACGTCGTTGCTCACGTTGCCGCGGCTGGTGGATGATCCGGAGGAGCCTCCGGAGCTCCCTGCCAGGGTCATTCCCAGAGCCGCCGCCGTAGCTGGACCCACAACGCCGTCGGGCGTGAGGCCGTTCTTCTTTTGAAAGCTCTGCACCGCGCTGAAAGTCCCGCTTTGGTAGGAGCCGTCCACGGCTCCGCTGTAGTAGCCCCATTGCTTGAGCTTTTGCTGCAGTTCAATCACCTTGTCGCCGGTGGAACCCCATCCGAGGTTCTGCGCCGCCTGGATACTGGGACCCTCCAGGGTCAGCAGGGCCAGACAAACCAGCGCAAGGGCAAAGGTTATCACTCGTTTTCGCATATTCCCACCCTCTTTTTGCATTGCTGTTTGTCTGTATTATGCCAAAGAGAACTTTTGAATATGCGCTTTTATGGTTTAAAGAGCCAATCCCAAATGCGGCTGTGCACTTCCATTTTTTCTTTCTCTCCGCTGCCGTCCCCCATCAGCTCTGCCGGAGGGCCCAGCTTTGGCTCATCCTTGCCGGATGTATCCACGACGCATAGGGGCGGAAACATGACGCACCACCAATTGCGGCCGCTTCCCTCGCCGACCACCACCCGCAAGGCCTCATAACGCCCTTGAGGATACAGCGTCTCGCCATATACCCGGGCCGGAAACCGTTCCACGGCCAGGCTTGCCGCCACGGGCATATCCATGCCCTCCTCCTCGAGCACCCCGCTTGCGATCGCTTCCACCTCATCCAAAGAGCCGGCAAGGATGTCCCGGCATTCACTTCTTGTGGCATCAGCGCTGAAAAGAGGCGTGTAGGTTTTTAAAATCTCATCCCGAATTTTGAGCTTAACCTCCTGATCCAGCTGGGTATCGCTGTTGGCAATGACATGCAGTCTTAAAGCCGGATAAACGGCGGAGCCGGACGCACTGCTGAAAAAGAGCACGGCCACCAGGACCGCCGCACATAAAATCACACGTTTCACAAGAACACCCTCCTTTGGTGTTCTAAGTATGACCTGAGCCGCACGGCAATATACCTATAAAAACATGTACAAATGAATGGACTATCCGTTATACTTGAAATGAATTGAATTAAGGGAGGTATTTTATGCGGTACGAAATTTCTGGCGAATCCCTGCCCGCGGTCACCTGTTGGCTGAATTCGGGAGAGAGCATGATCACCGAGCGGGGCTCCATGAGCTGGATGTCCCCCAACATGGTCATGGAGACCACCACCAGCGGTGGTCTGGGCCGGGCTCTTGGACGGATGTTCGCGGGAGAAGCTCTGTTTCAAAACCGGTATACCGCGAACGGCGACGGCATGATCACCTTTGCGTCCAGCTTTCCGGGAAGCATCATGCCCTTTGAGATCACCCCCGGCGAAGGACTCATCGTGCAGAAGTCCGGGTTTCTCGCTTCGGAAGCCGGTGTCGAACTCTCCATCCATTTTCAGCGCAAGCTGGGCAGCGGCTTTTTCGGCGGCGAAGGTTTCATCCTGCAGCGCCTCTCCGGAAATGGAACCGCTTTTGTAGAAATTGACGGCTCCCTCATGGAATACGATCTCCAGTCCGGCCAAACCATCGTGGTGAGCAGCGGGCATCTGGCCGCCATGAGCGAAAGCTGTTCCATGGATGTGCAGACCGTGAAGGGCGCCAAAAACATCATTTTCGGCGGTGAAGGCCTGTTCAATACCGTTATCACCGGGCCGGGCCGGGTCATTCTGCAGACCATGCCCATCAGTTCGGTGGCCGGCGCGCTGGCCCCCTTCTTCCACAACAACAACGGTTAAACGGCAAAGGCCGCGCCAGAGCGCGGCCTTTCTCATTGTTCATCCATCACTGTCACGCCTCGGCTCTGGGTGCGCACCGCCCGTGAAAAGCCCCAGTCCTTCCGAAGCTCCTGGGCGGATTTCCTCGCCTGCTCACCATTTTCAAAAAGACCCAGCACCGTGCTTCCGCTGCCGCACATGAGCGCGCCCATCGCTCCGGCATTGACAAGGGCGGCCTTGGCTTTCAGGATGTCCGGGCACAGCTCCGCCGAGCCCGGCTCAAGGCCGTTGCCCCAAAGCTCCGGAATGCGGCGGCTTTCGCCCCTTTTCAGCGCCTCCACCAGCGCCTCCGTCCGAGGGCGCCGGCCCAGCCTGTCCAGCCTGAGCCTGCCATAGGACAGCCGCGTGGAAACGCCCTTCCTTGGCTTTAACAGCACCAGATGGAAGGCGCCTCCGCCGGACAGCGGCGTCAGCTCATCCCCCACGCCCTGGGCCCGGCACAGCCCGCCCCGAATCATGAAGGGCACGTCGGCGCCCAGCCTTCCGCCCAGTTCGCAGAGCCTTTCTTGACTGTATTTCAGCTTCCACAGCCGGTTCAAACCCACCAGGGCGGCGGCGGCATCGGCGCTGCCGCCGCCAAGGCCCGCCGCCACAGGAATCGTCTTGGTGAGTTCCGCGGCCACCCCCTCCGAAACGCCGGAGGCTTCCCGCATGAGCGCCACCGCCTTCAGCACCAGATTATCCCCATTTGCTGGAACCGGACGGCCCGCCACGCAAAACGTATCCTCCCTGGCGGATTCTAGCGTCAAAACATCCCAAAGCCCAATGGACTGCATCACCATATCCAGCAGGTGATAGCCGTCCTCCCGTCTGCCCAAAACATCAATGGACCAGTTGATCTTGGCTCTTGCCATGAGTGTGATTTTCATGATTGCTCCTTCAGGCTTTTTCTTCATTATAAGCGAGCCTGTCCAGTCCATCAATGAAAAAAGGCGGAGGAAATCCTCCGCACTTCATTTATGCGCTTTGATCCTTCCGCAGATACAGAATAACCCGCTCACCCTCAGTAAGATGTTCCGGCAGCTCCGGATTGTAATGGAGAACCTCGTCCTGAGCGATGTAGTAATTCTTGGCGATGTCCCACACCGTCTCGCCGTCCTTGGCGAAATGGATGATCATGCCCGTCACCCGCTCCGGTTCATCCTCGCTCACCTCGAGATCGGTGAGCACCTGATACTGATCGGGCCTTTGGGTCTCCACATCCAGACTCATGGCCGCCCTCACTTCCAGCGAATCGGGAGCTATGAGGGACTGACTCACATGATCCACAAGGAGTCTTTGGTCGGTCAGTTCCTCGCCCTCAGGAAGCTCCAGCCTGAAGGGCGCCTGGGCCACAAAACTGCTGAGACCGCTGCTGTCCGAGGGAAGATAGAGCACCTCGCCCTCCAATACGCCGTCCACTGTCAGCTGGCCGTTCTCCTTTTGAGCCGAGGTTACCGAAGGGAGCACTTTCACCTCCAGCACCCGTCCCATGGGCGGTGAGGACGCCGGTGCCATAAGCTCCGCCTTCACCATCACCGTCTGCTGCTGAGATGCCGCCGGCTGTTCCACCGTGTAGGTATTATAGACGGGCTGGGTCATATGGGCCGGCGAATAAGCGTCGGTCACCACATCGGACTCCACCTGATCCCACAGGCAGGCCTGCGCTTTGATGGAAATCTCCGCCCGGAGAATGGTCCGTTCACCGGCAGCGTTTTCCAGCGGCTGGATATAGATGTCCTCCACCTCAATCCACATTTCCGCCTGCTGTCCCTCCCGGGCCTCCGGAATATCCACCGCGACCTGAATCGGAATATTCTGCTCGGTTTCAGCCACGGGGACCTCCTCATCCCCGGTGGCATAGGCGGCCTGCAGCACCATTTCACCCTGAGCTTCCACCCGGCCGTCCAGCGTAACGGGCATCAGATCCTTGCAGTGAATTTTGGACAGCAGCACCGTATCCGCAGGCGGCTGGGCGGCGGACAGTTCCATTTCCTCCCGGATCACCGCATGGGTGCTTCCCTCACTGATATACGAGGGCCATTTCATGGGCTGGGTGGCCACCTCCACCTCCGCGTCTCCGCCGGGCACATAGAACTGCACCTGTTTCGGATTCCATACCATCACGCAGAGGTTGACCACCGCCTGCACCGTACCCCGGCGTCCGGACAGCCGTTCACACTGAATGTGTTCGATCACCGGAGCAACCCGCACCATCATCTTGGGCGCGGCGCCCTCCACATCCACCGAATGGGAGAACCCAAAGGTGTTGGTCATGCACTCCACCCGTCCCTGGGTGGATAGATAAACGTTGGAGAAGGTCACCGTACCGTTGACCATCACTTTATTTTGCAAGAGCTCCACGGAGCTGACCACCATTCTGGCGTCGCATAGCAGCATGCGCTCCATATCCGGCCGGTCATCGGGCAGCGCAACCTCGCCTTCCACCACCGCCTGGGAACACGTTCTGCCCACCATCTGCCGAAGACTCACCGTATCCTGCCTCAAATCCATTCCCATTGGATTTTTCCTCCTTCCAATCCATCCCACTGTAGTAATACATGATATGGAGGAAGTCCCCCAAATATGATGGACGGAAAAACAAAAAAAGGATCGCAGCCGCGATCCCTTTTTCAGGAGAGCATTTGAGAGACGGGTTGTTCGTCCCAGAACAGCTCCACCGCCTGGGTTAGTACATCCGTATACGTGAAGCTCATGCAGCCTTCCGCCGCCCGAACGGTGAACAAACTGGGGTAGGTCCCCTCGATCACGCCTTGCTTGAGGCTGTGATTTCGCCTTTCCCGTTTCGTACGGAGCCATACGTCCCGGCCCACCCGATCCTTCAATTCCTTTTGAATATAGATAAGGCTTTGACTTTCCATGGGCGCCGCTCCCTTCTTTTAGCTCTAGGATGCCCCGGGGAAAGCTCTTTCATGCGGAGAAAGACAAACTTGTTTACAAAAAATCAAAATTTGTGGATAACTACTTGGGTTTATCCCAATTCCAGCGCTTTTGGAGCCGACTTTATCCACATTATCCACATACTTATCCCCAATCGCCCATGTTTTGGGCTTTTGCGAATGTGCATAAATTTCTGCTTTTGTTCACATTACCCACACATCCCCGCTTGACGGTTACATAATCCAATTACTCACGCCAGTACGGGATAAAAAAGAGCGGCAAGGATGACCTTGCCGCTCACAGCACAGAGAAGTTTAAGCCGATTTTTCCATGATGAGCTTGTCCGCCACCAAAGCAATAAACTCACCGTTGGTGGGTTTGTCGCTTTTCGTGTAGACATGGAAACCGAACAGCTGGTTGATGTTCTCAATTTTGCCTCGGTTCCATGCCACCTCGATAGCGTGGCGGATAGCGCGCTCCACCTTGGAAGGGGTCGTATCAAAGTGTTTTGCGATGGACGGATAAAGCTCCTTGGTGATGCGGCTGATAATATCGTTGTTTTCCACCGCCAGCTTCACCGCGTAGCGCAGGTAATGGTATCCCTTGATATGAGCCGGAATACCAATCGTGAGAAAAATGGAGGTGATCTTCTCCTCCAGGGACCTGGCCGGCTGAGGCGCGGCCGCTGCAATCGGCGGCACGGACAGCACCGTCTGATTTTTCATGCGCCCAAGCTCCACCACTCGCTGAGTCAATACGCCGAGATCCAGGGGCTTAACCATGTAATATTTGGCGCCAAGGTTGATCGCCTTGCGTACCAGGTCCTCCTGACCCAGCGCGGTGAGCATGATCACGTCCGGACGCTTGCCGGTGCACGAAGACATCCGCTCAAGCACCCCAAAACCGTCCAGCTCCGGCATGATGATGTCCAGCACCATCACGTCGGCTTCCACCTGGTTGAGAAGTTCCAGCGCCTGCATTCCGTCTCCGGCCACGCCCACGACTTCCACGTCGTTTTGGCTGTCCAGATACTGCTTGATGATCCCCCGGATCTCCCTGTTGTCGTCCACGACCACTACTTTGACTTTTTCCACACGAGAATCCTCCTTTTCAAATTGCGTCTGTATTTTATACTGCATACCGATTCTTTCGAACCATCTATGCAATGATTCGCGCAACTCTCTTACCCTTGGATATCATAACATAAAATATGATATAAATAAAGTGATTTTTTAAAATTTTCTATAAAAAATTAAAACCTTTGTTGGACCAAAGCTTTTCGTGAATTCCTATTTTGGCAGGGCTTAGATTTTCACTATAATTCGTGCATTTTCCCCAAAATGTTCTTTACTTTTCGACAAATAAAAAGGGCACCGATCATCGGAAGCCCCATTTATCATTTTCCTGCCCATTTAAAAATTTTTTATATCCAACATTTAAACCCAATACGGACATCCTGCCGCCGCCCAAAGCTCCAACCCAAGCTCCATTCCAGTACTGCATAGACCTCCCGTACAGAATCGTCAAGAAAAAAAGAGGCGGTCGCCGTCCAGCGCCTCCTATTTTTTTGCCCTAAGGGGCAGCAGCACGGTAAACTCGGTCATGTCCTCGCCGCTTTCAGCGGAGATGCTGCCATGATGCAGCTCCACGATCTGCTTGGCAATGGCAAGCCCCAGTCCGGCTCCGCCGCTTCGCGTGGACCGCGCCGAGTCCAGCCGATAGAACTTTTCAAAGATATGATCCAGCTTCTCCTCGGGTATGCGCGGGCCGTGGTTGCGAAAGCGGATGCGCACCTTCTCATCCACTTGGCGGGCCAGGATCTCAATTTCGCTGTTTTCATATCCATAATTGATAGCGTTTCTGAGAATATTATCAAAAACCCGAGCCAGCTTGTCCCCGTCACCCTGAATGACAAGGTCCGAATGCACCTCCATCCGGCACATGAGGCCCTTGGCGGCAAACAGCGGATAAAACTCATCCGCCAGCTGCCGAAGCATGAGCGACAGATTGACCCGGCCCATCTCCAGCGTAATGTTCTGCAGATTGAAGCGGGTGATCTCAAAGAATTCGTTGGTCAAATCCTCCAGCCGTTCGGCCTTGTCCAGGCATATGGATAGATATTTGGCCCGCTGTTCCTCCGGCATTCCCTCCGCCTCATTGAGCAGGCTCAGATACCCGATCACCGAAGTGAGCGGCGTTTTAAGGTCGTGGGCCAGATAAACCACCAGATCGTTCTTTCGCTGTTCAGCCTCCTTCGCCAGCTGCTCATTGCGCAGGGTGTCATATTTAATGGTATTGAGCTGATTTTCAATCTCCTTAAAATCGTTGGGCAGCGTGATCAGTGATTCATCCTTTTGAAAGACCTTCTTGATGGATCCGATCAGCAGATTGAAATATTTCATTGTGCTGTTCAGCGTGAAATAGATGGCGACCACCACGAATAAAACCATCAACACAAGAACGGTCTCAAGCTTGTTTCTCACAAAGAACAGGTACAAGGACCGGTCCGCCAGGCTTACCATATTGGCCAGCACATCGTTCAACAGGGTATCCGCTAGATACAGCAGCACAAAAAGAATGAGCATGCCAAACAAAATCCAGAGAATGCATTTGCCAAACATCTTCCATTTAAATTTGCGCAGCATATTATTTTTCAATTTTATAACCCACTCCCCACACGGTCTTGATATACTTGGGCTTTCTGGGCGGCTCGTTCATTTTCTCCCGCAGTCTTCGGATATGCACCATCACCGTATTGTTGGACTCTAGATATTTTTCGCCCCAGACCTTTTCAAACAGTTCCTCCGAGGGAATCACCCGCCCCCGGTTCTCACAAAGCAGCCACAGGATGGAAAACTCCGTGGGCGTCAGCGCCAGCGCTTTGCCATTGAGCGTTGAGGTATGGGTGGCCCGGTTAATCATCAGCCCGGAAACCTCGATGCAATCCCCATTGTCCTGATTGCCCTGGTTGTAGCGCTTGTAGCGGCGCAGCTGAGCTTTGGCACGCGCAACCATCTCCAGCGGATTGAACGGTTTGGTAATGTAATCATCCGCGCCGAGTGCAAGCCCCTGAATTTTGTCCATATCCTCCACCTTGGCGGTGAGCATAATCACCGGAAAGTTATGGCTTTCACGAATCTTTCGGCAAAGCTCAAATCCGTCCAGGTCGGGCAGCATCACATCCAGCATTGCCAAATCCAAATGCATCGTTTCTATACACTGCCAGGCATCCAATCCATTATAAAATTTATGCACAACAAAACCCTCGTTTTGCAGATAAACCTCCACGAGATCCGCAATTTCCTTCTCATCATCCACGACCAGAATATGTTCTTCCGCCATGATTCCACCCCGCTTTCCTTTTTTCATTGTAGCATATTTTATAGGGAAAGCCCCATAAAAACGGCAATAATTCTATTTGGTCCAGGACGCCGAGGCCGGCGAAAACGAAAGACTGGAAGTATTCAAAAGGGTGAAAGCAATGCTTTCACCCTTTATTCGTAAAGTCCCTGGGCGGGGCATCCGGCGATCGCTTTGGACCACTGGAAAATGCCGGCCAGAATCCAGGCCGCAACACCGTCCCAGCGCCATTACCCCACCTGAAAGATTTCGCCGTCGTCCTCGTGCCGCACCACATTATGGATCCACTTCTTGGAAAGAAAGCGGCGGAATCCAATGATCATCTTCACCAGACCCTCCGTAAGGATCATTGCATAGACATACTGGATGGGCAATCCGAGGACAATGCCGCCCAGAATGGCCATGGGCACGCCCACCACCCAAACGGTGCCTGCATCCAACACCAAGGAGTATTTCACGTCTCCGCCCGCCCGCAGAATACCCACTACGATGATGTTGTTGGAGGCCATCAGCCACATGCATCCCGCACTGATGCAGATAAGGGTCTGAGCGGTGCGGGCGACCTCCGGCGATACGTTATAAAGGCTCACCGCAAGGCCGCTTAGGGCTATGATGAGAAAGCCCGTGAGCTGTGCCACCACCACGCTGGCAGCATAAAGCCGCTTGGCATAGAGCTGCGCCGTATCCTCCTCGCCCATTCCAATAGCCTTGCCCACCATCACCGAACAGGCGCCCACAAGTCCCCGGGCCAATACCAAAGTCAACTGGTCCACAGTGTTGAAGATGCTGAAAGCAGCCACCGCCGTGGTGCCCATGTGCCCGTAGACGATGGAATAGACCAATACGCCCATGGCCCACAGCGTCTCGTTGCAGATCACTGGCAGCGCAATACGGAAGAACCGTTTAACGAAGGCCCGGGATCCGGGAAGAAGCTCTCTCAATTTTGCCGCCGTAGCAAAGCGGAACTTGTAGCCAAGACACACCACCAACAGCATTTCCACACCCGTGGCCGTCACCGTGGCGATGGCCGCGCCCTGAACCCCCAGTTTGGGCATCCCCAGCTTGCCCAGAATAAGGCCGTAGTTGAGAATGGTGTTGATGACGATGGCCGTAATTCCAGCCGCCATGGGCAGCTTCACCTGTTCGGTGGACTTTTGCACCGTACCCACGATGAAGCTGATGGATTGGAAGATATAACAAAATCCCACAATGGATAGGTATTGGCCTGCAAGATCTATGGTCACCTGCTCATGAAGGAAGATGCCCATCACCTTCTGCGGCATAAGCACCACCACCGCCGCAAAGACGAGACTGACCGAAAAGGACACGGCCAGTGCAAGGCCCATCACCTTCCGAATACCCTTCATATCCCCCTTGCCCCAGTACTGGGCCACAAACACCGAGGTGCCGCCGCCAAGGCCGAAGAGAATCAACTGGAACAAAAAGCTGATGCGGTTGGCCTGAGTGACCGCCGCAATCTCCGCTTCGCCCAGCTGGCCCACCATCACATTGTCCACAATATGCATGGATGCGGTCACCAGGCTTTGTATCACAATGGGAATGGCAATGCGAAAAACTGTTTGTGTAAAAGACGATTCCCACCGAAATAAGCTTCTGATATTCATTACATAAATCGCCTCCCCACAATTTTTTGGTAAACAAAAAGAATGGCCGCCATGGGGGCATCCCATCCTTTCGTCCTAACACCATCTTAATCTATCCCCGGCCCAAAGGCAATAGGCGCCAGAAAATTATTGTTTTCGGCATACCGCCATAAAATCCTTGAGGGGTTCGGTCAGATACTTGTTGCGGTGGTACACCAGCGAAAACTTCCGATGAAGCGGGCAGCCCTCTATGGGTATGCTGGCCAGTTTACCTTGGTGAATCTCCTCCTCCACCAACAAGGTCGAGATCACCGACAAGCCCTGGCCGCCCATCACCGCCTTTTTGATGGCCTCTGAATTGTTGCACACCCATTTTTCCCGCAGCGTATATCCTTCCGCCGCCATCCGTTCCTCAAAGAGTTCCCGGGTGCCGCTGCCCTTCTCCCGCAGGATAAAGGGCTGGCCGTTCAGCTCAGCCAGCTGGACCTTCTTCCTCTTATAAAAAGGATGATCGGGTCCCGCAATGAGCACCAGCTGGTCGTTCACCACTGGCTCCACCTTGAGTTCTCCGCTTTTAATCCGGCCCTCCACCAAGGCCACATCCAGTTCGCTTTGCACAAGCTTTTCCTCAATCACCCGGGTGTTATCCACCATCACTGCCGTCTCCGTTTCCGGGCGCAGCGCCTTCAGCCGCTCCAGCACCGGTCCGATCACGCAGGTGCCCACCGTCACCGTGGCGCCGACGCGAAGGAAGGGTACCTCCGCCCGATTCAGGGCCACGGCCTCCATCTCTTCAAAAAGGGAGACGATATGCCGCGCATATCCCAGCAGCTCTCTGCCCGCTTCCGTAATGAAAAGCTTCTTGGAAAACCGTTCAAACAGCCGGATCTGATAATACCGTTCAATATCGGCAATGGCTTGGCTCACCGACGGCTGGGTGATGAACAGCTTTTCCGCGGCTTGGCTCATGTTGCCGGTACCTGCAACCTCAATGAATATTTTCAAATGGCGTATCGTCATGATATTCCTCATTTCCATAGGTTTTTACCTATCTATTCGATAACATTTTAATATTTTACTTTTATTTTTGCAAGAGGTATGCTTACACCTGTGAGCAAATAAAGGGGAGGTTTGAACATGAATATTACACCGGAGGAGCGTAAGCGTCTCAAGGGCCAGGGGATCCTGTCCAATCGGGATGAGGAGCACTTTTCCGCCCGCATCATCACGGAGAACGGCGTGCTGAACGCCCGGCAGATGATCAATCTCGGGGAAGCCGCCGACAGGTATGGCAATGGCAACGTGGCTTTTACCGCCCGTATGACTCTGGAAATCCAGGGCATAACCTATGAAAATATAGAGAAGCTTCAGGACCACATTCAAAAAGAGGGCATGGTGACCGGCGGTACGGGCAACAAGGTCCGGCCGGTGGTGGCCTGCAAGGGCACCGTGTGCGTCTATGGACTATTGGACACCCAGGGCCTGGCCAAGGCCATCCACCACCGTTTCTATGAAGGCTACCGAAATGTTACCCTTCCCCACAAATTCAAGATCGCGGTGGGCGGCTGTCCCAACAACTGCGTCAAGCCCGACCTCAATGATCTTGGCATCATGGGTCAGCGGGTGCCGGCCTATGAGAATCAGCTTTGCCGGGGCTGCAAGAAGTGCAATATCGAGGATACCTGCCCCATGGGCGCGGCGAAGATTGCAGACGGGATTCTCACCATCGACCCAAAGCTGTGCAACAACTGCGGCCTTTGCATTGGCAAATGTCATTTTAAAGCCATTCCCGGCGGAATGGCAGGCTGTAAGATCTATGTGGGCGGCCGCTGGGGCAAGAAAACCCGGCCCGGCAACCTGCTCAGCCGGGTATATACCCCGGAGGAAGCGCTGGATATGGTGGAAAAAGCGATCCTTTACTATAAGGAACAGGGCCAGCCCGGCGAGCGTTTCGGCGCTATGATCGACCGGCTGGGCATCGACGCCGTGGAAAAAGCGCTTGAAGGCGATGCTTTGCTCCAGCGCAAGACAGCCATTCTTGAGGGTTAATCATGAAGAAATGGATTGCCTTTGCAATTGCTTTTCTGATGGCGGCCAGTGTATTGGCGGCCTGCACCCCCACTTTCGGCAGCGACAGGAACCATACCTTCACCGATGATCTGGACCGGGAGGTTCGTCTCAACGGTATGCCAAAAAAGGTGGTGGCTCTCATGGGCTCCTACGCCGAAACCTGGCTTTTGGCCGGCGGCGCCTTGGCAGGAACCACCAGCGACGCTGTCGACGAACGAAAGCTGGACCTGGGGGAGGACGTTCAGATCGTGGGCACCGTAAAGGAACCCAATCTCGAACAGGTTCTGGCCCTCAGCCCCGATTTCGTCATTCTCTCCGCCGATATCCAGGGACATGTGAAGGCCGGTGAGACGTTGGAGGCCGCAGGCATTCCCCACGCCTATTTCAAGGTGGAGCTCTTTTCCGACTACCTCAGCATGCTGCAAAGGCTCACGGGAATCACCGGCCGGGAGGACCTGTACGAAAGCAACGGTCTTGCCGTCCAGCGGCAAATCGATGAAGTATTGGCCGGCCGGCCCGATGAGCGTCCCACGGTGCTCTTCATCCGGGCTTTCTCCACCGGCGCTAAGGCTAAAGGCGATGATAATATGACCGGCGCCATGCTGAAGGACCTGGGCGCAGATAACATAGCCGCCCGCCACGCCTCCCTTCTGGAAGAAATCAGCATGGAGGAAATCATCGCCGAGGATCCAGATTTCATCCTGGTAACCACCATGGGCGGCACGGAGGAAGCCCTTGCCGCTCTCAAGGAAAGCGTCCAGCAAAATCCCGCCTGGAATGAGCTTTCCGCCGTAAAAAATGACCGCTATATTGTCCTGCCCAAGGACTTGTTTCACTACAAACCCAATGCCCGCTGGGGAGAAGCCTATGAAGAACTGGCCAAAATTCTCTATCCGTAAAAAAATAAGAAGCCATCCCTATGGCGTCGTGGTTCTCATGGCCGCGGCGCTTTTGGTCATGGCTTGTCTCAGTATCCTGG
The DNA here is from genome assembly GCF_014384795.1 of Gehongia tenuis. Taxonomy (NCBI): domain Bacteria; kingdom Bacillati; phylum Bacillota; class Clostridia; order Christensenellales; family Christensenellaceae; genus Gehongia; species Gehongia tenuis. The sequence continues at coordinate 318,597 of NZ_JACRSR010000002.1, forward strand.
TGGGATCGGTGTCCATCTCCCCGGGCGAGCTGTTCTCCGCGCTGGGAGCTTCCGGCGATCCGGCCCACACCAGCATTCTTTTGTATGTGCGCATTCCCCGGACGGTAGCCGCTCTCATGGGCGGATCCGCTCTGGCTGTGTCCGGCGTCCTGCTGCAGGCGGTTCTACAAAACGCCCTTGCCTCCCCCAATATCATCGGCGTGAATGCGGGGGCCGGACTGGGCGCCCTGCTCGTATCCACCCTCTTCCCCGCGGCTCTGGGATTCGTGCCCGCCGCCGCCTTTGGCGGCGCCCTTCTCACCACTTTGATCATCTATACGGTAGCAAGACGCACGGGCATTTCCCGCATCACGCTGGTGCTGGCCGGCGTGGCCGTATCCAGCCTCCTTTCCGCAGGCATGGATGCACTTATCACCCTGTTTCCCGACAGTGCCGTCGGAGCAAATGCCTTTCTCATCGGCGGCTTTTCCGGCGTGAGCTGGAATCATCTGTTCTTTGCCCTGCCCTATATTGCGGCGGGTCTTCTTCTCGCCCATCTGTTCCGTTATGAACTCAATGTGCTGGGTCTGGGCGAGGATACGGCCGCCTCCCTAGGGCTTCGAGTGGGCCGGTATCGATTCATGCTCATCGTTACCGCCGCCCTGCTCGCGGGCAGCGCCGTAAGCTTTGCTGGACTCCTCGGTTTTATCGGGCTCATCGTGCCCCATGCCGCCCGGTTTCTGGTGGGACCGGACCACCGCCTTCTGGTGCCCGTGTCCGCCCTTCTCGGCGCCGTCTTCACCATGGGCTGTGACCTTCTCGCCCGGATACTCTTTGCGCCCTATGAGGTCCCTGTGGGCATCATTATGTCCTTTTTGGGCGCACCCTTTTTCATCTATCTCATTTTAAACCGAAAGAGGGGGCGTATTCATGATTGAATTGAAAAAGATCTCGGCAGGCTATGACGGTGTAAAGCGCATTGAGCACATTGATTTATGTCTGGCCCCCGGTTCCTTCACCGCCATCATCGGTCCCAACGGCTGTGGCAAAACCACCCTGCTGAGAGTGATGGCCCGCCTGCTCCCTCCCTATGACGGAGAAATCAAAATCGGCGGCAAACCTGCCGCCGAATACGAACCCAAGGCCTTTGCCAGACTGGTTTCCATCCTGCCTCAAAGCCGGGACATTCCTGACATCACCGTGGAGGGCCTGGCGGCCCATGGCCGTTTCCCCTATCTTGGCTTTCCCCGCCGGCTGGGTCCGCAGGACCGAGATGCGGTGGAACGGGCACTTGAAATCACCGGCGCCGCCGCCTACCGTTCCCGCTATCTTCGGCAGCTCTCCGGCGGCGAACGGCAAAAGGCCTACATTGCCATGATCGTGGCTCAGGATGCCGAAACCGTCCTTTTGGATGAGCCCACCACCCATCTTGACATTGGGCGGCGCTTTGAGGTGTTGGAACTGGCCCATCTCCTTCATCGGGCGGGCAAAACGGTGGTGCTTGTGCTCCATGACATTGCTGAGGCGCTTGAATGGTGCCCTGAGATCGTGGTCATGGAAAAAGGGCACATCCGCGCTCAGGGCTCGCCGGAAACCGTTTTTGACAGCGGAACTCTGGATCAGGTGTTTGGCGTACGGTCCCAAAGGATCGGGGGGCACTATTTCTTTCAGGCCTTGAGCTCTTCGTCCAAAAGCTCGTAAAAGATTTCTCTCGCGCTCCGCTCCAGCCAGGGCGTATGCCCGCACTTTGGCAAAATGAAGCTTCGGCAGGGAACGCCCATCTCCTTCAGAGGTTCCAGAACCCCTGCCGGGGGATGAGGGTCCTGGGCGCCATGGATCACGGTTACCGGGCAGCTGATTCCGGACAGGGCTTCCTTCAGTTTTCCCTGACGGCGCATGGCATCCGCTTCCGGCCACACCCGCCTGTACTGTTCGGCGTCCGGCTCCTTTGCCCTTTGGGGCAGCGGGTCCACGCTGTCCGCTCGATCTGCCAGCTCCCCCAGCTGTGCCATGGCTTTGGCGTTCCCTCGTTCCGCCTCGCCAAGCAGCCTCAAAAATGTCCGCCTCGCTTCCGGGCCCAGATTCGCCTTCCGCCGCTCCATGATCTCCGGCACATAACGGCTCTCCAAGGGTCCACTGTCCACCAGAATAAGCTTTTTCACCGCCTTGGGATGAGCGGCATTATGAAGCAGTGCCAGCCAGGCTCCCCAGGAATGGCCGATAACCACCGCAGGAAGTTCCCCATAAGCTGTCAGCTGCTCATGGAGCTCCTCCACCTGACCCATCACCGTTAACCGGCTCTGCCAGGGCTCCATTGCCCCCCACTTCGCCAGATGACGAGCCACGTCCTCCATCGAGCCCATCGCGCCGGGGCCGCCGTGAAGCACCGCCGCACCGTAGGGCTTTTTACCGTAGAGGCGCACCCTTCCCGTCAGCAACTGAGGATCTCCACGCCGTCCTCGGTAATGAGCACCATACTCTCCCACTGGGCGGAAAGCTTGCCGTCGGCCGTGTACACCGTCCAGCCATTCTTCTCATCGGTTACCACCCGGTCCGTGCCCTCGTTCACCATGGGCTCCACGGTGAACATCATGCCGGGCACCAGCAGCATCTCCGCGCCCCGTTTGGAAACATAGCTCACAAAAGGCTCCTCATGGAATTCCAGGCCCACACCATGGCCGCCGATCTCCCGCACCACCGAATAGCCGTTCTTTAAAGCGTGCTCATGGACCGCCTCGCCCATGTCACCCATAAAGCCCCAAGGCTTCAGCGCCGCAATGCCCACCTCCACGCATTCCTTGGCCACCTGCACCAGTCTTTGAGCGGCATCGCTCACTTCACCGATCATGAACATGCGGGACGCATCGGAAAAATAACCGTCCAGAATGGTGGAAACATCCACATTGATGATATCCCCTTCCTTCAGCACCACGTCGGAACTGGGAATGCCGTGGCACACCTCGCTGTTGAGGGATGTACATACACTTTTGGGGAAACCGTTGTAATGAAGGGGCGCCGGAACGGCGCCCGCCCCGCGGGTATACTCTTCCACCAGCCGGTCGATCTCCCCGGTGGAAATACCCGCCTTCACAAAGGGCGTGATGTAGTCCAGCAGCCCATTGTTTACCGCGGCGCTCTCTTTGATCCGGGCGATCTGCTCCGGCGTTTTGATCAGTTCCCGTCCGGGCACCTCATGGCCCAAGGCCCGGTAATGCTCGATCCTCTCGTCCATTTGCATATGACAGCGCTTGTACTTTTGGCCGCTGCCGCACCAGCACGCATCGTTTCGACCAATCTTCATATTTCAACCTTCTTTCCAAAAAAAGGGCTGACCCTTTGTCATGCTTTTATTATACTCGCAACGATCCTTTCCCTCCAGCGATTCCGAAAATCTCCTTCGACTTGACCCTGACACAATTTTGATAAAATTGTTCGCAAAAAAATGAGGACAATTACGCCGTTTTGGAGTATCCTTACCATTAAGAGTATCCAGAAAGGGAAATCTTACAAAGTATAGGTGGGAAACGGATGAAAAACAAATTGATGAGCTTCATGCGGGGTCGCTATGGTATGGATCAGCTGGGCAAATTTATCCTGGTGATCTGCTGTATTCTGCTGGTCGTCGCTCTTCTTACGAGCCGGACCGTGGTAGGGCCCATCTTTTATTTTCTGGCCCTGGCGCTGCTGATCTATTCCTATGTGCGCATGTTCTCTCGAAAGATTGATAAGCGTTATCGGGAAAACATGGCTTACATGAGCTTCCGCTACCGCTTCACCAGCCGATGGACCCGTGCCAAGGAGCAGGCCAGCCAGCGGAAGACCCACCGGTTCTTCAAATGCCCGGGCTGCGGCACCACCGTTCGGGTGCCCAAGAACAAGGGCAAGATCCGCATCACCTGTCCCAAGTGCAAGCAATCCTTTATTAAGACCACCTGACGGGGGCCGCAAATGTTTGGATACATCATCGCCAATCAGGAGGATCTGTCCGAGGCTGACGCCCGGCACTACCGCGCCTGCTACTGCGGCCTGTGCCAGCGGCTGGGCGAGGTCTATGGGCTGCGAGGCCGGGTGACCCTCACCTATGACATGACCTTTCTCATTGTGCTGCTGTCCTCCCTTTATGAGCCGGAAACCGAACAGGGGCAGCGGCGCTGTGCCGTGCACCCCTTTAAAACCCATGCGTTTTGGCGTACCCCCATCACCGATTACGCCGCGGATATGAACGTTGCTCTTGCCTATCACAACTGCTGGGATGACTGGCAGGACGATCGAAGCCTTGCGGGATATTCGGAGGCCAGGCTCCTCCGCAAACACTATGATGCCATCGAAAAGCGGTATCCCCGTCAGTGCCAGGCTATCGCCGAGGGGCTGTCCAAGCTGGCCGCCATCGAAAAAGCGGGCGTTCCCGATTTGGACAGCGCAGCCAACGCCTTTGGCGCGTTGATGGCGGAGATCTTCGTTTGGAAGGAGGACGCATGGGCGGACGCCCTGCGGCGAATGGCTGCCGGCCTGGGCCGGTTTATCTACACCATGGACGCCTACGAGGACGTGGAAAAGGATGTGCGGAAAGGGCGTTACAATCCGCTGGTCCAGCTTCATCAGGGCCCCGATTTTGAGGTGCGGTGCAAGCGAATTCTCACCCTCTTTCTTGGCGAATGCGCCATTGCGTTTGAAAAACTGCCCCTGGTTCAGGATCTGCCCATACTCCGCAACATTCTCTATTCCGGAGTGTGGACAAAATACACGCTTCTTCAAAAGAAAAAGGAAAGGAACGAATCATGAGGGACCCTTATGAGGTGCTTGGGCTGCCCAGCACCGCTTCCGACGACGAGGTAAAAAAGGCCTACCGCCGGCTGGCCAAGAAGTATCATCCCGATGCCAATCCGGGAGACAAGGTCGCTGAGCAGAGGATGAAGGAGATCAACGTCGCCTATGATCAGATCATGAATAAGACCGCTCAGAGCTCCGCCGGCGGCTATCAGGGCGGGGGTTACGGCGGCGGGGGCTATGGCGGCGGTTATGGACCCTTTGGCGGTTTTGGCGGCTATGGGCCCTTCGGCGGCGGTTACGGTCCGCGCAGCAGCAACGCCTATGATGATCCGGAGGACGCCCATATGCAGGCTGTCCGCAATTTTATCCAGAACCGAAGGTATCAGGAGGCGCTTAATCTTCTGGACAGCATGCAAAACCGTACAGCGGAATGGTACTACTATGCCGCTATCGCCCATGCCGGACTGGGCAACCGGGTGCAGGCCGAGGATTACGCCGAAAAAGCGGTGTCCATGGACCCCAGCAATCCGGAGTATCGAGAGTTCCTGGATGCTCTTCACAGTCCCGAGCAAGCCTACGGCACCTATGGCCGCCAATTCAATATGCCGGGCATGAACATCGGCAAATACTGCATGGGCTTTTGTCTTATGAACTTGCTCTGCCGGCTGTGCTGGTGCTGCTAAATCAAAAGGGCTCGATCATCTCGGGCCCTTTTGATCGCTTAGCCCCTGCATCCCCTTTTGGATTCACGACTGATATAGACCGCAGTTTCCTCCCTGTGCGCTTCCTGCCTCACATGAAAGGGCGGCACAAATGCGGCCCCTCTAAGGACGAAAACACCAACGGTGCCGTTTTTGCTGGCAGCGTTGGTGTTCTGTTTATCGTTCTGAATTCTCTTCACACGGGCCCTCTAAGCTCCCTTGAATTCTACCCGAGAGACAGCGTATAATCAATCAATACCTGCGCCGCACGCTCCATATCCTCTATCCGCGAAAATTCCTGTGGACTGTGGCTTATCCCCTCCTGACTGGGAATAAAAAGCATCACCGTGTCCAAATAAAGACCAAACAGCTGGGCATCATGCCCCGCCCCGCTGTTCATAACCCGGTACCGGTAGTGGGCATCCCTGCAAATCCGTTCCATTGCGCTGACCAGCTTGGGAGCCATAGCCACCGCGACCTGGTTGAGGCTTTGGACAATCTCGCAGGACACCGGGCTTTCCTGCTGGATCAGTGAGGCAATAGCGTCCACCAATTCTCTTCGATCCTCATCACAGGCGGAACGGATGTCCACGGCAAATCTTACTTCGCCCGGGATTACATTATCCGCATTCGGACTGCAATAGATCGCACCCACGGTTGCAACCGCGCCCTCGTAGGCGCGTGCAAGCTCCGGGATCTTCGAAATCACCTTCGCCGCAGCAACCATCGCATCTTTGCGAAGATTCATGGGCGTAGTTCCCGCATGATTGCTGACCCCCCGAATCGTAACAAACAATTTGGTGAGCCCTACAATATGCTTTACGACCCCGATCTGTTCTTGATTCTCCCAGAGAATGCCGCCCTGTTCAATATGCGTTTCTATGTATTGAATAACGTTTTGAAATGCCGTATTCAATCGAAGATCGTCCCGGCCGCGGCCGTTTTTCGTGTACCACCCCTCGGAAATATACGCATTCAGGCTTTTGCCAGTGGCCTCATTTCGGCACTTTTCCTCCTGCAGCAGTCCGCAGATATGTTTGCTGGACAAAAAACCATCGCCGATCGTGCCTCCCTCCTCGTCATTGGTCGCCAGAATGTCCAGGGAATATTCAGGTTGGATCCCCTTTCCCGTGAAATATGCGGCCACCGCCAAGCCAACGGCAATTCCCACCGCGCCATCATACTTCCCGCCCTGGATAACGGAATCATAGTGGGAACCCAGCACAATGCTTTCCTTCCTCCTGCCTTCCAAATGTCCGGCGATCGTTCCAAGGTTATCCGTTTGAACATCAAGCCCCAGGGATTCCATCGTCCCGATGATATATTCCCATGCATCCTGGGACTCTTTTGTAAAGGAGCGGCGGGTCACACCCGGGCCCGGCGCCGAAAAATGGCTCAAGTTTTCGAGAAACGTACTGATTTCGTATTTCATCGGACTCACCTTTACCTTTATATATTGGACGCCCCTATTCCCGGCGCCCGTCGTCAGTCATGGCCATTCATATAGTTCCACAGATTCAGAGTTATTTCCTTCCAAGCCGCTCTTTTCTCGCACGGAACCTGCCGCCCGGAATCGGCCGAAGCGTGCAAAAAACATTGGGGATTGTGACCAAGTCACAATCCCCACACATGAGAAAGAGGGCCTATTATTCAAACTGAATGCCATTGAACTTCCGGAATGCGTCCATGCTGACCTTGATGGATTCCAATTCAGGAAGCTGGGTAAAATCCTGCTCCAGGACCATGTATTCCAGATGGGGCGCATTGGAAGCGGCGTCAATGATGGCCTGAATCGGAAGAACGCCAGTGCCGATTTCGGTGAAGCAGCGCGGGTCCTTGGTGTCGTGGAAGATTTCACGGGTCACCTCTTTGCCCTCGTCCACGATCCCATCATACATGTTGATGGCCTGCGGAGCATTCTTCGGAAAATCCTTTTGATGAAGAAGAACCAGGCGGTCCTTATATTTTTTGATCAGCGCCACCGGATCAAAGCCGCCGCGGGTGACCCAATAGGTGTCCATTTCAATGAAAACAAGGCTGGGGTCCGTATTTTCCATGATGATATCGTAGATGCTCTTTCCATTGAACCGCTGGAACTCCATGTAGTGATTATGGTAATAGTAGCGCATCCCCCGCTCCTGGCACATCCTGCCGATTTCATTGAAGAACTCGCACCGGCGATAGATGTAGTCCATATCATTGTAAGGGAAAAACTCCGTATCGCAGCCGATCTGCTTGTTTCCCAGCTCCTGATGATAATCAAGGATGGCGGGCAGACGGTCCAGCCGAAGGGGATTGATATGGCTGCCGACGATCTTCAGGCCCAAATTGGCCAGATTCTCACGAAGCTCCCTGGCGGGGAATCCAAAGCCTACGCCATCGTCAGTATCGGCGTGATGATTGGCAGCTTCAACATACTTATATCCGGTTTCCGAAAGCTTGGCAAGGGTTGCAAAATTGTTTTCTTGAAAGGAATTGCGAACAGAATACAGTTGGATACCTACTTTTAATGCCATTTAGACCAGCCTCTCTTGAATTTCATAGATTTACAATTCCCATTATAGTGTTCTTATTCCGATGATTCTATGATATTTTTGACCCAAATTCGGTTGATATTGATATTATGGATATGCTATGCTAAGGAATAGAACACGCCAAAGAAGGGGGGCGTCCATTTTGCTCGATCGTTGGACGGCACAGCATGAGATCGTGGACAACAACGGGGAGATCCCCGTTTATTTTCATATCAATCGTAAATGTCATTATATGACCATGCACTGGCACGAACATATAGAAATGATCTATCAGCTGAGCGGCCGAATGACTGCAACGGCCCAGGGGGAGCAATATGAACTGAAGCCTGGAGATATGCTGATCGTCAATCCAAATGAGCTTCATCGGACCATTTCCCTCGGTGCGGATGCTCCCTATGTGTTAATTCAAATTTCCGTTCAGCGTCTTCGGGAAATGATGCCCGCCTTTGAAATCGTTCATTTCAAAAATTACATTCCAGCGAAAGAGATCTCCCCATTTCCCGAAGTCATCCAGGCTTTTCAGCAGATGAAGCAGGCTTACCTTTCGCAGGACGACGGATACACCCTGCTGTTCATGGCGAACCTCTATAAAGTTTTGTATCTGCTGTATCGGAATTTTGCCTATCAGATGAGACCGGATTCCGATGAGGGCAATAACCGGGATCTGCAGCGGATAGCGGACGTCATGGAATGGATCCAGAACAACTACAGACAGAAGCTGACGCTGCGGGAAGCCGCCGGCCTTCTGGGCATCTCCAAGGAACATTTTTGCAGAATTTTTCGGAAGTACACCGGCCAGACCTTCCTGGAATATCTAAACTGCTATCGTACTAGCCGTTTCTGGGAGGATATGCAGACCTCCGGCAAAAGCTTCACGGAGCTCATGGAGCAAAACGGTATTTTCAACTATAAAGTATTCATTCAAACTTTCCGGCAGATGTACGGAAAAACGCCAAGAGAGCTGCGCTACGGCAAGCGGACCAGCAAAGCATAAAATGCTGGCGAATAGCGCTGAATACGTGCCGCAGCTAAGGTTCATTTGGATAAAAGGCGTACCTATTTTTCCCTTTTTTCTTTACCTGGTAAAGGGCAATATCGGCGTTCTTATAGAGGCTCTCAAAATCAACGCCCGACTGAGGAGACAGCGCCACCCCGATGCTGGCAGCGATTTTGCAAACGCCGGCATCCGTCTCAATTTCCCGGCGCAGAACGGCGGTCAGTTCCTGCGCCTTTTTCTCAGCGGCTTCCCGGTCCCGCACCGGCAGGAAAGCGATAAACTCATCGCCCCCGATGCGGCCCACAATATCGCTTTCCCGGAACTGGCTTCGGATCGTCCGGGCAAAATCCAGCAGCACCTTATCCCCAATGTCATGCCCAAAGCGGTCGTTGACCTGCTTAAAGTTATCGATATCCAGGATGAAAAAAGCGAAGGGGCCGGGGGACTTCAGCATTGAACGGATATGTTCCCGTGTGGCAGCCTTGTTAAAAAGGCCGCTGAGGGAATCCTGCTGCATCCTATCCAGCATATACTGTTCCCGACGCTTTTCCGCATCAATATTCTGTCGATAAACCAGCATCCTCACCGAACCATCCTCCGTTACGGTGTAGATGTGGGCGTTGATGCGCATCCAATAATAGTTGGTGCCGTCGGTGGAGATCTGAAAATCATAGCGCAGATTTTCCGTGCCCTGCTGATAAGCCTCCAGCACGCGTTCCGGCGAGAAGATGTCGAGGTATTGCTGGCGGAATTCCTCTTTGATTTGTTTTTCAGAAATGATCCGCAGTGCTTCATCAAAGGGAGTCCCCTTTGGCGCACCCAGGCTCTCAAAGTATGCCTCCGTCGCTTCGCTGGCCGCCCGGTTATGAGTGATATCCAGCTCATAGATGTTCTCATACAGCTGTTCGGTCGCCTTCACAAACGCGGCCTGATGCTCCTGTTCCCGGGCAACAGTGAGCTCGACAACCTGCCGGTTGTATTTGCGGATGATGCCGGTGATGGTCAGCAGCACAAAGATCACGACAACGACCAATACCACCAAGGCCCCAAGCAGCTGAAGGGTGAGCTGTCGGTTCAGGTCGGCGGTATTATGATCGATCAACAGGTACCATCCCAGATTGGAGATATACTGGGACGCCAGATAGCCTTTTGCGCCCTGTTCCCCATACCAAAACGCCTGCCTGCCCTCCCCGCTTTGCAGAATATTGTCCTTCAGCTGAGCATACTGGCTGTCCTCAAACAGATCCGTCGCTTCATAGCCCGTTCGGTCCGTGGAGATTTCTATCGTGCCGTCCGCGGCCACCAGATAGGCCCGAACATCAAATTTTTCTTCGTATTCCCGTAGCAGGGCCTGCAGCGTGTCCACCCGGAACCCCACGCCCACAATTCCCATGATTTCGCCGGCCTGGCCGGTGATCTTCGCATTGATAAAAACTGTTACTTCGTTTTTAGCGGCCTCATCGTTGTCTATGTTCAGGGAATACTCCTCCCCCGCCTCCAGGAACGCATAGTACCAGTCGTTCTCCGGATTTCCTTGCTCCAGCACGCGGTCCAGACCATTGAAGTGATAATACCGGTTCGTCCTTGTGGAAACAAGAAAGACGGAATCATAGTCATATTTCACCCGGTAGGCGTCCAGATATTCCCGCATGGTCTTAATGAAGTCCTCGTCCTCCAGATGATCCTCTTCGTCGGCAAGAAAGCCCTTGAGCAGGCTGTCGTTGGCCATCGTCAGGGAGATATTGACCGGCTTGGTGAAGTTGGAATCAATCTGGTGGGAAATGCTCTCCATGGTCAGATCGGATACTTGCTCCACATCCTTCTCGAAAACATCCCAGTTGGCCTTATAGCCAATGACCGCGGTGATGAGAAAACCCACAACAATAATGGCGCAGACCAGAAGGTTGGTATGCAGCAAAGTCCTTTTCTTCATAGCCTCTTGATTCCTTTCTTTGATTGCTGCATTCCAGACCAGGCGCTTAGGCGGATTGTCTCACTGCGCAGCCTTCAGCATGGGTGCACGATTATTTTTCCAGTGCCGTTCGAAGCGCCTCCACCTTCCGAAACTCCTCTTCAATGTTTTGATATAAAGCCTTATAATCGTCCCGTCGCTCTCTTAAGCGAAGCGGCTCCACGATCTCGCAGACCACGTTGTAGAGCGGCGTCAGTCCCATATTGCCTGCCACGCCCTTGAGCGTATGCGCCGCTTCAAAAGCGCCCTGATAATCCGATGCCGCAAGCGCTGCTCCCAGATTTTTCAAGCTTTGATCCTCTAAGAGCATATTTAAAAATTTGAAATACATTCCTTCATTGCCCATGAAGCGTTCCATCGTCACGGAATAATCCGCACCGTAATCATCAAAGATTTTTTGAAATGCGCCCATCGTCTAGGTCCCCTTTCCATAGATAAAATCATACAGCGTCTGGTACAGCCGACCCGGTTCAATGGGTTTGGCCAGATGAGCGTTCATTCCGGCCGCCTTGCTTTTTTCGATGTCATCGTCAAAGGCGTTGGCCGTCATGGCGATAATGGGAATCGTTCCGGCATCGGCGTTGGAAAGATGCCGGATGTTATTGGCGGAGGCCAGCCCATCCATTTGGGGCATGCGGATATCCATTAAAATGGCATCATAATAACCGGCGCGGCTCTTGCTGAACAGTTCCAGCGCCCGCAGGCCGTTCTCCGCTGTATCCACCGCAAATCCCTTGCTCTTCAGCAGCATCACCGCCACCTCGGTATTGATGAGATTATCCTCCGCCAGCAGCACCCGCCTGCCGGTAAAATCATATTCGGAAGGCAACGACTGCTGCTCAAGTTCCTCCTTCTCCCCCAGCGCCTTCGTAAATGCGGAAACCAGGCTGGACTTAAACATCGGCTTGCTCATCAACAGGTTCACCCCGGCAAGCCTGGCTTCATGCTCGATGGATATCCAGTCATAGGCCGTCACGATGATGATGGTCACCTCCGGACCCACAATGCCGCGGATCTTTCGGGCGGTTTCCAAGCCGTCCATATCCGGCATTTTCCAATCGATAAGAATCATATCGTAATATTTCTTTTCACCCCAAAGGCGTCTTACCCGTTCGACGGCCTTGCGCCCACTATCCACCCATTCCGCCGTGACGCCCATTTCCAAAAGCGTGGCCACCGCGCCCTCGCAGACCGCCACGTCATCGTCCACCACCAAAGTCTTCAGGTGCGAAAAATTATGGATCTGCTTCTTTTGTTTATGGCGCAGCTTTTCCTCTTCCGTGATGCCCAGCTTTACCTCCACGGTGAATTCCGTACCCACACCCTTAATGGACCGGACCTTGATTGTTCCGTCCATCATATCCACAATATTTTTGGAGATGGCCATACCCAGTCCCGTGCCGCCGTACAAGGCGGTGGTGCCGCCGGATTCCTGCGAAAAGGGCTCAAACAGATGGGGCAGGAACTCTTCGCTCATGCCGATGCCCGTATCGTTGACCACAAAGCGCAGTACGGCATCGTTCTTCGACCTGCGGCGCTGCTCGGCCGAAAAGGTCACCTTGCCACCCTCGCCAGTGAACTTGATGGCATTGCTTAAAACGTTCACCAGTACCTGCTGAAGCTTCATGGCGTCGCCTATGTAATAGTCGTCCAGCACCGGATCCATGATGCATTCATACTCCACGCCCTTGGCGGACGCCTGAGCATAACAGATGGAATTGATACCGGTCAGGAACTCCTCCGTGGGGATCTTTTCATTTTTTAGCAGCATCTTGCCGCTTTCAATGCGGCTCATATCCAGAATATCGTTGATAAGCGACAGCAAAAACCGGGAGGAGATGCCTATCTTGGAGATGCAGTCCTCCACCTGCTCATCGTCGCCAATATGCTGCGCCGCAATGGCGCTCATGCCAATAATCGCATTCATGGGCGTGCGGATCTCATGGTTCATCCTGGAAAGAAAATCGCTTTTAGCGGCATTGGCCTGCTCTGCTGCGACCAGCGCGGAGGCCATCTCCTCCTTCTGGCGCTGTTCTCTTAGGACAACGTTGGTCACGTCCGTGCGGGTCATGCACACGCGGTTCAGTTCCCGGCTGACCTGGAACACCTGAAAGCGTTTGACCCGCAGCTCCCCCTGGCTGTTCTTCATTTCCAGAACAAAAGTGTAGGAATCCTCCTTGGCCAGCCGCTTCTGCATATAGGCAAAATCCAGCTGGGCCAAAAATTCCTTTCGGTTTTGATCGTCCATGCAGCGCTCCGCCGCCTCCCGGATCTCCTTTTGAAAGTCCCCCTTGGTCGGGACCGTCGGCTCCCAGGCGCTGTCATGGGCGGTGAGCCGGTAGGTTCCCCGCACCGTATCAATTTCAGTGATAACGTCATAGTCCAGCTTGGCGATTCCATCCAGCAGCCATTCCTGCAGCTTTTGCTCCGTAATATCCAACGTATAGAAGAACGAGATGATATCGCCTGTTTCGGGGTTCTGGGAGGTTCTCAAACTCGTTCGCCCCCAAAAGACGCCTCCTTTGCTGCGCCGGCGCAGAAATTCCAGCTGATAGTCCGTGCGCCCGGCAGCGTAGTCGTGCAGCACCGTTTCCCGTTTCAGCAGTCTGCGGATCTCGTTTCCATAGGCCTCATCCACGGCGGAGGCCGCCAGATTATCAACCGTTTCGTCGTAGGAACTGCCCACATGGGCGATAGCCACATCCGATGTGAAGTAGTAGGCCTCCAGCCGGTTTTGGGTGATATTGAAGGTGCCCCTATGACTGCCTTCCGTCGAAGCCATCTCCGTAAAATAGGCCAGCTCTTTTTCGTAGAGGTTTTTCACCTGCTCCTGAAGCCGTTTCTCTTTGGTGATATCAAAACATACCGACATGATGGCTGGACGGCCGTCCTCCGCGATCACTCTGCGTCCCACGTCGTGGATCCAGATATAGCTGCCATCCTTCTTCTTCATGCGGTATTCGACCACATATTCGTCCGAATCCTCCATCTGCTGTCCCACCGCTTCATCGACCATCTCGCGGTCCTCCGGGTGCATGCAGTTGGTAATGTATCCATCGATATCCGCAACAAACTCAGCCTCATCCGCATAGCCAAGATGGGCAAGCATCCGCCGGTTCACAAAGTAATAGGGGAAGCCCTCCTCGATGTATCCGCCCATCATTCCCCCGGCGATTGAATCATTGAGCAGTTCCTGACGCCGTTTGAGTATATGCTCCGTGGGCAGAGGCTGGCGGCCGGCAGCCTCATAGAGGGTATCCTTTGAAAGCTCCGGATCCTTCGCCACTGCTCCGTCCCGAAACAGCTTTTCAAAATCTTCCACCGGCATGGGTTTGGCAAAAAAATACCCCTGGGCGTAGTCACAGGCGATTCCCTTCAGCCGCGTCAGCTGCTCCGCAGTTTCCACGCCCTCCGCCACCACGCTCAGACCCATATATCTTGCCAGATCCATGATAAAGCACAGGATGCCCTGGCTTTCCTTCTTCGCGGTCTCACTTTGAATGAACTTCATATCCAGCTTCAGTACGTCGATGGGCAGCTCATTCAGCATATTGAGCGATGAATAGCCGCTCCCGAAGTCGTCCATTTCTATGGGAAAACCCAGCTTACGCAGGCGGCCCGCCGTGTCGATCAGCTGCCTCGGGTTTTCCGTATAGGCGCTCTCGGTGATCTCCAGATGGAGTCGCGAAGGGGAAAGCCGATACTTTCGCATGAGTTCCATCAAGATATCCGTAAGGTTCGCCTGATAGATGTCGGCCCTGGATACATTGACCGAGATGGGAAGCACAGGATACCCTTTGCCGTCCCAGTCCCGCAGAACCTGGCACGCTTTATCCCAGATTCTCTGATCCAGCCTCGCGATAAACCCATTTTTCTCGAACAGCGGGATGAACTCCGACGGCGGCAAAAGCCCCCACTCAGGATGATTCCAGCGCACCAATGCCTCGGCGCCAGCCAGCGCGCCATCCTGAAGCCGGTACTTGGGCTGCAGATATATTTCAAACTGATCCTGCGCCAAAGCGGACTCCATGCAGTCCGTGACCGCCTGCTCCCGCAGCAGCTTATTGCGCAGCTTCTCATCGTATTCAGCGTAATATTTGCCATACTGCCCCTTGATACTCTGAGCGGCCAAAAGAGCCCGATCACACATCTGCTCCACCGGCGTTGCGGGATCATTGACCCGGTAGATGCCCCATTTCATCACAATGTTTTTGGCCTCGCACAGGGTGTTGATCCGTTCCAGGGCGTCCGTGAACATGGTCTGTGTGTAGTCCCACCGATGCTCCACCAAGCATCCAAACCGATCGGCGTTCAGGCGGCCGCAGAGGCCCCGGCCCCGCGTAAAACCGGAATATAAATCGGCGATCCCGCACAGCAGGCGGTCGCCGGCCGAAACGCCGAAAACGTCATTGACCACCTTGAAATTTTCCACATTGGAACAGACGATATCGTACGCTTTATCGGGATTTTGCCGAAGCGTTTCCTTCACGCGTTCATAAAAATAAGCTTTGCTGTAAATTCCAGTGAGGGGATCGTATTGAAGGAGGTTGACCATCGCAGCGGATTCCCGCAGGTTGATGATGCTGGCCACCCGATGCAGGATGATCTGCGGCTTATACGGCTTGGACACAAAATCCGCCGCACCTTTGGACAGGGCGGTCACTTCATCCGTCTCGCCGTCGCTCTGGGTGGTCACGATCACCGGAATGGACGAAAAAGCCGGATTCTTTTTCATGATCGTCAAAAAGGTATAGCCATCCATCACCGGCATCTTGATATCCAGCAGAATCAGGGAGATTTCCTCGCCATACCGCTCCAAAATATCCAGAGCATCCTGACCGTTTTCCGCTTCCAGTGCCTCGTACTCGCCGGCCAAAATCTGACATAGAAGCATGCGGTTGAGTGCGTTGTCCTCCACCACTAAAATTTTACGCTTTGTTATCAACATTTTATGCTTTCCTCACACTGTTTATCGTACAGCTGCATCTTCGTTTACCGCGTATTATCGTTCATAAAGCATCCTTGTTCATATACCTAATATAAGGTACAGTATAGCAAAATCAGACAGGAATAGCAACCGCCCGGCCTGCTGAGGGCGCTTAAGATTGGCATTTGCAAGGAAAAAATGTTATCATAAAAAAAGCCGTATGATACACTCTTTTCCGCACGTTTGCACCGGATTCAGGAGGGACAGCTTTTGCACAATGAAATGGAGCTTTGCCAAGTCATATACAGTTTCCTCACCACACAAATACGCTTTGGGGCCTACCGTTTTGGAGACCGTCTGCCCACCATGGAGGAAGCGAGCCAGCAGATGCTGGTTTCCTTTGATACCGTACGTTCAGCCTACCGCCGGCTTCAAGCGGATGGCTTAATCACCTTATCCAAAAGCATAGGCACCACGGTAAGGGTGCGCTACAGCGGAGCCGAGATCGAACGGAACATTCGGGCGTTCTATGGGGAGCGCAGGGACGCTCTATTGGATTTGAGCCAATCCATGCGGCTTCTGTTTGGCAAAACCCAATGGCTGGCAATGAAAACCATGCCGCCGGAGGCCCTGGATAAGATCGAAGACTATGCCCGGGAGAAGAACATATTCCTCTCCTATGCGCGCCAGCTGCAGCTGATCTATGACTCGCTTCACAACGATCTCATGATGCGTCTTGTCTGGCAGAACTTCATGTTTTTTGAAGCGCCCTTTCTCAGCATTGCCGAGAATATCAAATATTTTGTGAAAGCGGGAAACCCTCTGCTGAATATGACCGGGTGCTGCCGGAAAAAGGATTGGACAGGACTGCAGGCCGCGGTGGACGATTTTTTGACGGTGTTTCCCTCCGCTCTTTCTCAATTTTACGCCGAGCGGCTTGTGCCTTCTCCTGCCCAGCCGCAGATTTCCTTTGCCTGGAACGGCTATAAAAAACCGTCCCAGCTGTGTTACTCGCTCAGTCGGGAGATTCTGGGCTCAATCAGCCGGGGTGAATTCCCGGCGGGCAGCTATCTGCCCAGTCTGGAAAAGCTGGCGAAAGAAAAACAGGTTTCCGTAAGCACCATTCGCCGGACCCTGACAATCCTCAACCAGATCGGAGCGATAAGGTCCATCAACGGCGTCGGCGCACAGGTCCTGCTTCTCGACCAAAGCTCAGAAAACTGCGATTTCACCCAACCCATCATCCGCAAACGCCTGCAGGATTATATTGAAAGTCTGCAGATCCTCACCCTGACCTGCAGAAGGACGGCGGAGAGTACCTTCGTTTCCCCGGACAGCCTTACGCAGTGGAAGAACCTGCTGAACGAAATCCGCCGCACCGGCCGGTATGAAACGATAATCTATGATTCCATGAAATTTATCTCCCGCCATGCACCTCTGCAAACGATTCGAATGGTGTATACCCAGCTGCTCCAGCTGCTGTTTTGGGGACACCCCCTGCGGGGCATCCATGGAAATCAGAGGGACTTCAATCGTGTTTTACTCCCCCATCTTGAAATCCTTTTGGACTGTTTGGAGCGGGAGGACAGCGCCGCCTTTGCCGTCGAGTTAGAGGACATTTCCATTCGTCAGCTAAACTTCACAGCAGAGCTGATGGACCGGCTTGGTTTTCCCGAGGTTCGGGCCCTGCGCGTCCCGGAGAAACTTTAGCCTCTCCCTCATCCATTAATCAGACCTTGCAGGACACGGTAAAGACGGGCCACATCAAGGGGCTTTGCCAGAAAATCATTCATCCCCGCTTTCTTGGCGGCGTCAACGTCCTCTTGGAAGGTGTTGGCCGTCATGGCAACGATGGGAATGACGGCCGCATCCGGTCGGTCAAGGGCGCGAATAGCCCTCGTGGCGTCCAGCCCGTTCATCTCCGGCATCTGTACATCCATCAGAATGATCTGGAATTCGCCAGGTCTGCTTTCCTCAAAACGCTTTACCGCCAGCGCGCCGTTTTTCGCCCGATGGGCCACTGCACCCTGCATCTTTAAAAGCTCCATCGCAATTTCGGCATTCAGATCGTTGTCTTCTGCGATCAAAACCTGTACGCCGTCCAGCCTTTGACCCTCCCGCTTTTCCTCAGGTTCAGTCACCACCTCGCCGAAGGGCAGCGTGATGCTGAAATAGAATTCACTACCCTCGCCGGGCTGGCTTTTGACCTTGAGTTCCTCGCCCATCAGCCGGACAATACTGCTGCTGATGGCCAGCCCAAGTCCAGTGCCCTGGCTCTTTGAGGAATTGCTGCCAAGCTGTTCAAAGGAAGCAAAAATCCGCTCCTGGTCCTCGGGATGGATGCCCATACCACTGTCGACCACCCGAAAGGTAAAGGCGGCTCCCCGCTCATCGGACCCGGTTTCCAGCACCTCCAGCAAGACCTTCCCGCCTTCCGGGGTAAACTTAAAGGCATTGGACAGAAGATTCACCAGCACTTGACGCAGCCGAACAGCATCGCCCCGCAAGGCACCATGGGTGAACTTCTTTTCCAGAGTAAAGGACAGATCATGGCGCGAGGCCTCTCCGCTCATCATGCTTTGCAGGTCATGCAGCACCTGTTCCAAAGAGAAGGACTCGTCGGCAATGGATAGCATTCCATTGTCGATGCGGCTCATATCCAGAATATCATTGATAAGGCTGAGCATGTACTGGGAGGACGTGCGCAGCTTTCTTAGATTCGCCCGTGCGGCCTCCGGAATATCCTCCATCATGCTGGTCAGGTCAGCGAGGCCCACCACCGCGTTCATGGGAGTGCGGATTTCATGGCTCATCCTGGAGAGAAACTCTCCCTTGGCCCGGCTGGAAGCCTCCGCCTTTTCCAAATTGCTCTGCATAGCCGCCGCTTTCATGCGGGAACGGGCAATCAGAATCACCGCCGCCAAAACAATCAGCAGAACGACGCCCAGAATAGCCGCAAACAGGAACGGATTGGCATAGACAAAATTCATTAAAGACAACTGACTGGCGCCAAGAGAGACCAGATTACGATTGAGAATATCATCCTTCTCTTCGGCATCGAGGCTGTTGATCGCCTTATTCAAAATGGTGAGAAGCTTCGTATCCGTAGGCCGAGCCAGCGCAAAGCCCACATGACTGATATCGTTGACCAGCGTTACCGGCACCACATTGTTAAGATAGCTGTGCTGAATTTCTAGCTCGATTCGATTGGGCAGCCCATAAACAAAATCGATTTTGCCACGATTCACCGCGGCAAGAGCTTCATCCATATCCGAATAGGTCTTTACTTCCGCCGCCGGAACGTTCATGGGAAGCTCCCGCCCCTCCACGATTCCGCCCACCAATCCATCATCCGGATAAGAGGACGCCTTATTGCGCACAACGATATTGTTCAAACTCGCATAGGAGGCCGTCAGCGCCAGTCCCTCCTCCGATGCATGTTCCTCCGAATCCAGATAAAAACCCAGTATGTCCGCTCGCCCCTCTTGGACCATATGAATGGCGTCCATATAGCTTTTTGCATACACATAGTGAAAGGATAAGCCGGTATAGGCTTCAACCTTCTTTAAGATATCCGGCACCACCCCATCATGGGTACTTTCCTGTGAGGTCATGCAGAAAAGCGGATGCCAGCCCTCCGGCACCGCCACCGTCACGGTCTTCTTCGTTTGAACATAGGCGAGTTCTTCAGCATCAAGCAGAATATCTGGCGTCGGGTCCGTGAAGTTGGCTTCAAAACGCTCCGTTCCAAAATTTGGATTTGCAGCGCTGATCTCAGCAAGCGCCATGTTCAATCCGTCCAGAACCTCTTGGTTTCCCGGCGTGGTCACGATATAATAGGGCTGCGAATCATAGGATACTACGATTCGAAAATCCTCGCTGTGCTCTGTGAAATTGCCCAGCAGCAGGTCGACCTCTCCGCTGGCCAAATAGGTATAGAGATTACCCTTCACTGACAGCTGTTCAACGGAGTATTCCTTGATGGGGCAGTTCAAATTGTTTATGGATAAAAACTCTTTGAGGCGGCGGATGTTTTCCTTGGCATTGGCATAAACTCCGATGGTTTTGCCATCGATGCTTTCCATGATGTTAGTATGCATGCTCAAATCGTCACGCCTGGCCAGAAGGACGGAGCGGCTGTATCCCGTATTGTAATCCGGATAGCCATAATATTCTTCCAATTCGGGTGCATAATAGTTCCCGCCCATCAGATCAAATTCGCCATTTCGAAACCGCTCCAGCATCTCCTCACCGCTGCCCACGTCGATGTACTCATATTCCCAGTTCGTATATTTGGCGATTTCATTGAGATAGTCCACTACCAGACCATGACGCGTTCCGTCCTCCCATGTCTCAGTCATCCCCTGTATTTGATAGAAGGCGACTCGCAGCACGCGTGGCTCGTCCTCCTCCGCGGCCATCGCAGGCAACGGCAGCACGGTCATCATCAGAAGCGCCGCGATTAGAACCGCGGCAAATCTCCGTCTATATCGATTTAATTCTCCCCGGTTATTCATTCCTGAACTCCTTATTCTTTAAAGTAAACCGATGCTGGAGACGCATGCTTACTGGACAATGGTTTGAGCAATGGTTTTATCGGCTCACCACTATTTATAGACATAATAAGGATATCAGAACTGCAAACAAATGGCAATGAAACACCAAGAATTTCAACGTTTTTTCGATAAAAAAGGCTCTCGTTTAACCCTTCGGAACAATCCAAAAAGGCAGCGCATTCAATCGTCCTCAAAAATAAAAACCCGTACAAACTGAGTTTGTACGGGTATCTGGCGGAGAAGGTGGGATTCGAACCCACGTGCCCTTGCGGACAACCGCATTTCGAGTGCGGCTCGTTGCGACCACTTCGATACTTCTCCTGATTATTCGTCCCGAAGTGCGGGACGGATAATATTATACAGGGACGCGTTAAAAAAGGCAAGAGGTGCGGATAAAATTACTGCTTCGATGCCATTGTTTGATTAGCTCAAAAACAGCCAATTGATGTATTCCATTCCCGTTTTTGTGCGGAAATTTTTGTCCCGGATGGCTGCAATCTGGCTACGATTCATACCCTTTTCAAATATATTGACCAGAAAATCGGCCTCCAGTAGAATCTGATAATCTGCACCGTCCACAGCGTTATAGGTGTGATGATGGGCAACCAGGAAACATACCCGCTCAATCATTTCCGGTGGGAAGGCCAGTTCTTCAAGCATCCTGCGGGCCACCGGAGGTCCCTCGATCTCCTGATGACGCCATCCGCCGTCCCCGTACTTTTGACGGCTGATCTTAATACCCACGTCGTGCACCAGCGCGGCTGTCTCCAGCGTAAACTGGGTCTGCTGATCCAGTCCTTCCAGTTCACCTATGCTCTTTGCAAAGCCATACACCTTTAAAAAATGGTTCACACGATCCGGTGTCTCACGATCAAACTCAATCATCATCCGGCTCAATTTTGCGATTTTATCCTTCATCGTGACCTCCTTAAAGAACAAGGGGACGGTCTGCCCCGTCCCCCCCATTGCGCTGCAATCAATCCACCCAGATTGAATCCACGGCCTTCTGCACAGCGGCCAGCTTTTCTTCCGGCGTATTCATGGCTTTCAGCGTCTCGCTGAAGGGCTCCACGATTACAGGGCCGGTGTAATGCATATCCTTCAAATGCTGCAGGAAGCCTTTGAGATCCACGCCGCCGCCCTCACCGGGCAGATAGCGGAGGCCATCCAGACACTCATCAATGGGCAGGCCTTTCTTCGCATCGTTGATATGCACGGACACAACCTCTTCTTCTTTGCGGAACAGATCAAATGCAGAAAAATCGAGGCCCGCAGTGTACCAATGATAAGCATCATAAAGAATACCCATGTTGCCAGTACCAATGGCATCACACAGTTCCAGCATTTCCTTAAGACCGCGGATGAAGGGATATTTATGACCTTCCGCCAGAGTCTTGGGTCCTACAAACTCCAATCCAAACCGGATATCATGATCAGCCAGCACCTTGGCGCATTCCGTCAGCATGCGGCAGTGATTCTCAAAGTTTTCCTTATAGGGAAGATCGTCGGAAAAGTTCAAAATATACGTACTGCAGCGATGACAGCCAAGCTTTTCAGCAGCTTTGGCGGCAACTTCCAGCTTGGGGAAGGTCTCTTCAAACTTGGAGGGATCCCACTGGAAGGACACCGGCAGCATGAAGGAGGACAGTATCAAACCATTCTGTCCCATAATATCCTGCGTGCCAGCCACCCCATATTCTTCAACAAGAGCGGTAGGCGAGAGTTCAACAGCGCCATAGCCATATTGAGGGGCTAATTTAGCAAGCTTCTCAAAGGGAAGGTCTACACCAATCATACCGGGATTTAAGGATCGATACATATTGCGGCTCCTTTCTTCTTTGGACAAATTTTCTCTTGATTATAATTATACAACCTTTCCTTGGGGATTGGAAGATGCGATATGAATTTTGGCGAAGAAAAAACCCTGGCCGAATGGCCAGGGTTTTCAGGAAAGAGAAGTAGGGTAGAATTTTGGTGAGGTTTTAGTTCAATGACCAGGTTTCGTTCAGCTTCGGCACGTCATTCAGCAGCTGCTTCGTGTACGCATGCT